>NZ_LT629732.1:5441427-5762141 GCF_900104745.1 Actinopolymorpha singaporensis | reverse complement strand
TGAGCCGGCGACCGGGAGGGCGTCGACTGTGGGGTCCAACGACGGGTCGGACACGAGTGACGCCCGGCGTAACCGCGGCAAGGAGCGCTCCTTCTGGCGCGAGCTCCCCGTCCTCGTAGTCCTGGCCCTCGGTCTTGCGCTGCTGATCAAGACCTTCCTGGTGCAGGCGTTCTACATTCCGTCGGAGTCGATGGAGAACACCCTGGTCCCCGGTGACCGGGTGCTCGTCAACAAACTGTCGTACCGCCTGGGCGAGATCCAGCGCGGCGACGTGGTCGTGTTCAACGGCGCCGACTCCTGGGAGAGCGAGGTCGACCTCGCTCAGCCCAGCGGGTCGGTGCAGAAGTTGCTGCACAAGGTGGGCGAGCTGTTCGGCTTCTCCACCGTCGGCGAGAAGGACTTCATCAAGCGGGTGATCGGCCTGCCCGGCGACCATGTGGTCTGTTGCGACAAGCAGAACCGCGTGACGGTCAACGGCAAGGCGATCACCGAGAGCGGCTACCTGCACCCGGGCGACCCGCCGTCGGCGATGGCGTTCGACGTCCGCGTGCCGGACGGGCGGCTGTGGGTGATGGGCGACCACCGGTCCGCCTCCGCCGACTCCCGTTCCCACCTGGGTGACCCCGGTGGCGGAACCATCCCGATCGACCACGTGGTCGGCCGCGCGTTCGTGATCGTGTGGCCGCTGAACCGGGTCGACCTGCTCACCCGGCCGGGCGCCTACGGCGACGCCGGCCTGGCCAGTGGGCAGGCGCGGGTGCCGGCCACGTCGACCGCGTCGACCGCGCCGACCGCACCGATCGGTTCCCCGTTGACCGACGCCGTGCCCGTCCTGGCCGGGGCAGGTGTCGTGTTCCCGCTCGGCGGACTACGGCGCGGGCTGCTGCGACGCCGCCGGTCCCGGGCGGGCCGCTGACCGGGAGGTCAGGCCATGCCAGCCGTACGCCGAGTGGTGGTCCGGCGAGACTCGGGCCTCTACGCGTACGAACGCGCCCTGGTCCGTGGGGGGCTCGCCCCGGTGGCGGGCGTCGACGAGGCCGGCCGGGGCGCCTGCGCGGGCCCGCTGGTCTCCGCCGCGGTGATCCTTCCGGAGGGAAGCCGCGGTGAGGTACGCGGCCTCGCCGACTCCAAGCTGCTGACCGCCGCGGCCCGCGAACGCTGCTACGCCGAGATCGTCCGGCGGGCCGTCGCCTGGTCCGTGGTCGTCGTACCCCCCGCCGAGTGCGACCGGCTCGGCATGCACCGGGTCAACATCGAGGCGTTGCGCCGGGCGTTGTTCGCGCTGGACACCCGGCCGGCGTACGTCCTCACCGACGGTTTTCCGGTCGACGGCCTCGGCGCCCCCGGCCTCGCGGTCTGGAAGGGCGACCGGGTGATCGCCTGCATCGCCGCCGCCTCGGTGATCGCGAAGGTCACCCGCGACCGGCTGATGTGCGAGCTGGCCGAGCGCTATCCCGCGTACGACTTCGCCACCCACAAGGGTTACTGCACCGCCGACCACCAGACGGCGCTCGATCGGCACGGACCGTGTCCGGAACACCGGCTGCGCTACATCAACGTCATGCGCGCCGCGGGGGTCGACCGCACCGGTTCGATTCCGGTGGAGGAGCTCCCGGAGGAGCCGCCGGAGGAGCCGGAACCCCGGGACGAACCGGACGGATCGTCCCCGGCCGGGTCCGTGCCGGGCAGGTCCAGCGGCATGGGCCAGAATGGTTCCGGGACGGCCCCCGTCCCGGACGGCGACCGGCCGGCCGACGACCAACCGACCGACAGCGAGGACCTGGTGAGCGTGACCACGGGGAACCGAGCTCGGGGAGGGGAGCGCGCGCGATGAGCGCCGAAGACCTCGAGAAGTACGAAACCGAGATGGAGCTCCAGCTCTACCGCGAATACCGCGACGTCGTCGGAATCTTCAAGTACGTCGTCGAGACCGACCGCCGGTTCTACCTCGCCAACCATGTCGACCTGAAGGTCCGCAGCGAGGGCGGGGAGACCTACTTCGAGGTCACGATGTCCGACGCCTGGGTGTGGGACATGTACCGCCCTGCGCGGTTCGTGAAGAACGTCAAGGTGGTGACGTTCAAGGACGTCAACGTCGAGGAGCTGGCCAAGAGCGACTTCGACGTGCCCAAGGACGACGGGCCCTTCGGCGGCGGCCGGTGAGCGACCCGAGCGGTTTCCAGGCCAGGTTCGGTTCCAACGAGCACTTCGAGGTACGCCAGCAGCTGCGGTTCACCGTCAACCGGTACGAGATCTGGACCGGCGACGTCCTGGTCGCCGTGGCCCAGCAGAAGCGGATGGCGTTCCGGGAGCAGGTCACGCTGTACGCCGACGACGGGATGGAGACGCCGCTGTTCGGCTTCAAGGCCCGATCGGTGGTCGACCTCGGCGCGACCTACGACGTGACCGCCGCCGACGGCTCGCCGGTCGGGTCGTTCCGCAAGGACTTCCGCCAGTCGCTGCTGCGCTCGACCTGGCACCTGTCCCAGCCGGGTCTGGGAGAGTGTGTCGGACGCGAACGCAGCCAGCTGTTCGCGATCCTGCGCCGTGTGCAGGACTCCCTGCCGTTGCCGTACCACTTCGACTTCACCACCGGCGACGGCCGGCCGGTGATGTCGGTCGAGCGCCGGTTCGGGCTCCGCGACCGCTACGACGTGACCGTGCGCGACCCCGCACTCGACCGGCGGCTGGCGTGCGCGATGGCGGTCGCCCTGGACGCGCTGCAGGCTCGCTGAAGCCCGGGATTCACCACCCAGGTCCGTCCTGGGGGCCGTTCGTGCCGGGTCCGTTCCGGCCGACCGAGAGGGAGCGCTTCGAGATGACCGACGTCCGCGAGTCCCGGCCCGCCCAGTCCGGCCCGCTGGCACCGGAGACGGTCGCGGCACTGCGACAGGTGTCGACCGCGACGCTGACCACCCAGCTGATGTCCCGCGGCCTGCGCAACACCTTCCTCGCCGGTCTGCGCCCGCTGAACCCGCATGCGGCACGGATGGTCGGCACCGCGTTCACACTGCGCTACATCCCGGCCCGGGAGGATCTCGATGTGCTCGGTGTCTTCGCCGACCCCGAGCACCCTCAGCGCAAGGCGGTGGAGTCGGTCGGTCCCGGCCAGGTGCTGGTGATGGACTGCCGGGGCCGGGGCCGGGCGGCCTCCCTGGGCGGCATCCTCGGCACCCGGCTGCTGCGCCGCGGGGCGGCCGGCGTGGTGACCGACGGCTCGGTCCGCGACTCGCCGACGTTCGCCACGCTGGGGCTGCCGGCGTACTCCGCGGGAGTCTCGGCCACCACCAACCTCGTCCAGCACCACGCCGTCGACCTGCAGGTGCCGATCGGCTGCGCGGAGGTGCCGGTGTATCCGGGCGACGTGCTCGTCGGTGACGGTGAAGGTGTGGTGTGCGTACCGCGTGAGCTGGCCGCGGAGGTCGCCCGCGACGCGGTCGCGCAGGAACACCTGGAGGAGTTCGTCCAGGCGGAGATCGAGGCGGGGGCGGCACTGCCCGGGGTCTACCCGCCGAACGAGCAGACCCGGGAGCGTTACCGCGCCTGGGCGAAGGACAACCCGCCCCAGGCCTGAGCCCCGTTCGGCTCCCGGCGGCGCGCGTCGGCTCTCAGCGGCTCTCCGGCGCGGCCACCTGTCCCTCGCGGGCGAGGAAGTCGAAGTCGCAGCCCTCCTCGGCCTGGGTGATGTGGGAGAGGTAGAGCGCGCCGTAGCCTCGCCCGTACGCCGGCTCCGGGGCTGCCCACGCTGCCCGGCGTTCGGCGAGCTCGGTGTCGGACACCTCCAGGCTCAGCCGGCGTTCGGCGACGTCGAGGGTCACCAGGTCGCCGTCGCGTACCAGCGCGAGCGGTCCGCCGACGTGCGACTCGGGTGAGACGTGCAGCACGCAGGCGCCGTAGCTCGTGCCGCTCATCCGGGCGTCGGAGATCCGCAGCATGTCCCGCACGCCCTGCCTGAGCAACCGGTCGGGGATCGGCAGCATGCCGTACTCCGGCATCCCGGGTCCGCCGTGCGGCCCCGCGCCGCGCAGCACCAGCACGGTGTCCTGCGTGATCGGCAGGGACTCGTCGTTGATCCGGCGCTGCAGGTCCTGGTAGCCGTCGAAGACCACCGCCGGCCCGGTGTGCCGGTGGAAGCGCGGGTCGGCCGCCGCGTGCTTGACCACCGCGCCGGCCGGGGCGAGGTTGCCGCGAAGGACCGCGAGGCCACCCTCGGGCCACACCGGCTTGTCCAGCGGGCGGATCACGTCCGCGTCGTACACCTCGGCACCGGCCAGCACCTCGCGCTGCGTCCGGCCGGTCACGTTGATCCGGTCCAGGTGCAGCAGGTCGCGGAGCTGGGCGAGCAGGCCGCGCAGCCCGCCGGCGTAGTAGAAGTCCTCCATGAGGTAGGCACCGGTCGGGCGGATGTTGGCCAGCACGGGAACCCGGCGGGAGAGCTCGTCGAAGTCGTCCAGCGTCAACTCCGCCTTGCTTCGACCGGCCATCGCGATCAGGTGGATGACGGCGTTGGTGGAGCCGCCGAGCGCGAGCACCGTGGTCACCGCGTCCAGGTAGGCGCGCCGGTCGAGGATCTGGGACGGCCGCCGGTCGTTCCACACCATGTCCACCGCGAGCCGGCCACTGGCCGCGGCCATCCGGGCGTGCGCGGAATCCGCCGCCGGAATCGACGCCGCACCCGGCAATGTCATGCCGAGCGCCTCCGCCGCCGAGGTCATCGTGGACGCCGTACCCATCGTCATGCAGTGGCCCGGTGAGCGTGCGATGCCGTCCTCGAGCTCGCTCCACTCCTGGTCGCCGATGACGCCCGCGCGCTTGTCCGCCCAGTACTTCCACACGTCGCTGCCGCTGCCCAGGACGGTGCCGCGCCAGTTTCCGCGCAGCATCGGCCCGGCCGGCACGAACACCGAGGGCACGTCCATGCTGACCGCGCCCATCAGCAACGCCGGGGTGGTCTTGTCGCAGCCGCCGAGCAGAACCGCGCCGTCGATGGGGTACGACCGCAACAGCTCCTCGGTCTCCATGGCGAGCAGGTTGCGGTAGAGCATCGTGCTCGGCTTCTGGAACGGCTCCGACAACGACATCGCCGGAAGCTCGACGGGATAGCCACCGGCCTGCCACACGCCGCGCTTGACCTCCTCCGCCCGCTGGCGCAGGTGGGTATGGCAGGGATTGATCTCGCTCCAGGTGTTGATCACCCCGATGACCGGCTTGCCCAGGTGCTCCTCGGCGCTGATGCCCATCTGGCGGGTGCGGGAACGATGACCGAAGGCGCGCAGGCCGGGGTCGCCATACCACGCGTGGCTGCGCAGGTCCTCGGGGCGAAGGCGGGTCACGGTGTTCTCCCATTCTGGGTGGACGCTTCTACGTGGGTCTACGTGGGGTGGCCGGCGGGTTCGAGCAGGCCGGAGAGCCGCCGGCCCGGCGCGATGACGTCGGGGTCGGTACGCACGTCCACCACGCAGGGCCGTCCGCAGCGCAGGGCTTCGGCGAGGACTGCCTCCACGCGCGCGGGGTCGTCGAGGACGAAGCCCTCCGCGCCCAGGCCGCGGGCCCAGGTGGCGAGGTCGAGGCGGCCGATGTCCACGCCGGCGAGCCGTCCGTGCGAGGTCGCCTGGTGCATGGCGATGGTGCCGTACATGCCGTTCTGGAACGCCAGGACGACAATCGGCGCGGCGTGTCGCACCGCGGTCTCGATCTCCTGCCCCGTCATCAGGACGCCGCCGTCCCCGACCAGTGCGACGACGGTGTTCCGCGGCCGGTGCAGCTTGGCCGCGACAGCAGCCGGGACGGCGTACCCCATCGCGCCGTTGCAGGGAGCCAGCAGGCGATGGGTGGCGCGGAACCCCCAGTGCCGGTGGAAGAACGCGGAGAAGTTGCCGGCGTCGTTGGTGAGGATGACGTCGTCGGGGACGAGCCGCCGCAGCGCGGTGACCACCTCGGCCGGGTGCACGGTGCCGGGCCGGGTGGCCTCGCCGGTCGGGCGGGCGTACCGGACGGCGGCGGCGTGGTGGCGTTCCCACCGTTCCCGCGCCGCGGCCCGTGCGCTCTGGGGCGCTCCCGGACTTCGCGGACCCTGGTAGCCGGCCTCCGTAGCGCCGGTGGCGCGGCGGACGAGGGCAGCCAGGACGGCGTGCGGGTCCGCGTCCAGGACGGTGGTGAGGCCCGGGTGCCTTGGCCTTGGCAGGCCGGTGCCCACCAGGACCAGGTGCTGGTGGGGCAGGGGGTAGCGGTGGTCCTGCGCGGTGATCGCATCCAGCCGGGTGCCGAGGACCATCACCAGGTCGGCCTCGTCAAGCGCCTGGCGCACCTGCGCGGGTACGCCGAGACCGAGGTGCCCGAGGAAGTGCGGGTGGTCCTCGTCGAAGCAGTCCTGCCGCCGGAACGCGGAGTAGACCCCGAAGCCGGCGGCCTCGCAGGCGGCCCGCAGGGTCTCCCGGCCCACCCGGTCGCCTGGACCGCAGATCGCCACCGGTCGGTGCGCCGACGACAGCAGGCCGGCGAGGTGTTCGGCGAGCCCGTCCGCTGACTCGTCGGCCGACTCGCCGCTGGAGCGGGCCGTTTGGGCGTGCTGGTCGCCGCCGGGCGCGAGCGGCATCCCCTCGTCGTACGCAGCGGTCCAGAAGTCCGCCGGCACCGCTAGCGCCACCGGCCCGGGGCGCGGCCCGGTCGCCGCTCGGTGGGCCTCGGCCAACAGCGACGGCACCTCCTCGGCGGCGCGTGCCTCCCGCGCCCATCCGGTGAGTGGGGCGTACATGGCGGCGAGGTCGACCTCCTGGAACGACTCCCGGCCACGTGCGCCGGACTCCACCTGTCCGAGGATCGCGATCAGCGGCGTCTGGTCCTGGCGCGCGGTGTGTACGCCGATGGCGAGGTTGGCAGCCCCGGGACCGCGGCTGGCCAGGGCGAGCGCCGGCCGCCCGGTCAGCTTGGCCTCCGCCTCCGCCATGAACGCCGCCCCGGACTCGTGCCGAGTCGAGACCAGGCGTACGCCGTGCTCGGCCTCCCAGGCGTCGAGCAGAGGGAGAAAGGACTCTCCCGGAACCGTGTACGCGGTCCGGACGCCGGCCTCGACAAGCTGCCGGACAGCCGTCCCGGCGACGGT
Organism: Actinopolymorpha singaporensis; assembly: GCF_900104745.1. Classification (NCBI taxonomy): domain Bacteria; kingdom Bacillati; phylum Actinomycetota; class Actinomycetes; order Propionibacteriales; family Actinopolymorphaceae; genus Actinopolymorpha; species Actinopolymorpha singaporensis. The sequence continues at coordinate 5,755,039 of NZ_LT629732.1, read as the reverse complement.
CTGGGTCATCTGCTCCCTCCCTTCTGCGCGGACTCCCGTCATATCAGCCGCCTCCCGCAACACCCGCGTGGCGACCGGTTTCTGTCCACAGTCGGTACGCCGGCGGCCTTGTCCACAGTCCGTCTCGCCGCCCCGAAACCAGCCCGCGCGTCCGGCCACAGTGGTCGCGGAGGTGAGCACCGATGCGAGTGAAAGACCTGGTCGGACGCCACGGCGAGGAGCTGGCGGCCCGGCATCTGCAGGAGGCCGGATTCGCCGTCCTGGCCCGCAACTGGCGCTGTGACATCGGCGAGATCGACATCGTCGCGCGGGACGAGCAGACCCTGGTCGTGTGTGAGGTCAAGACCAGGTCCGGCGTGATGTTCGGGACCCCGCTGGAGGCGGTGACGGCGGAGAAGGCCGCGCGGCTACGCCGGCTCGCCGCGCGTTTCCTCGCCGACCACGACCTTCGGCCGCGTGCGGTCCGGATCGACGTCGTCGGCATACTCCGCCGGGGGTCGGCTCCCGCCCAGATCGAGCACGTACGGGGGATCGACGGATGACGCTCGCTCGTGCCCGGTCCGTTTCCCTGTCCGGAGTGGAGGGCCACGTCGTCGACGTGGAGGCCCACATTGGCAACGGCCTTCCCGGGTTCAGCCTGGTGGGCCTGCCAGACGCCGCGTTGGCCGAGGCGCGGTCGCGGGTGCGTGCCGCCGTCGCCAACTCCGGCCAGGGCTGGCCGCAGCGCAAGCTCACGGTGGCGCTGTCACCGGCCACCTTGCCGAAGGCCGGCGCCCATTTCGACCTGGCCATCGCGATGGCGGTGCTGGGTGCGGCCCAGGCCGTTCCGCAGGACCGGCTCGACGACGTGGTGCTGCTCGGTGAGCTCGGGCTCGACGGCCGCCTCAAACCCATCCGGGGCACCCTCCCCTCCGTGCTCGCCGCCGCCACGGCGGGCCGGACGCGGTTCGTCGTTCCCGAGCCCAACGTCGACGAGGCAAGGCTGGTGGCCGGAGTGGAGGTCTTCGGTGTGCGGTCACTGCGGCAGACGATGGCTCTGTTGTGCGGGGAGGAGCTGCCCGACGAGCCGCCCTATCCCGCCGAGGACGATCCGGCGGCAGCCGAGCACAGTGTGCTGCCGCGCTCGGATCGGCTGGCCGGGCTCGATCTCGCCGAGGTGCTCGGTCAGGCAGCCGCCCGGAAGGCGGTCGAGGTGGCCGCCGCCGGTGGGCACCACCTCGCGATGTCGGGTCCGCCGGGCGCCGGCAAGACGATGCTGGCCGAGCGGATGCCCTCGTTGCTCCCCGACCTCGACCAGCGGGAGGCGCTGGAGGTGACCGCCATCCACTCGGTCGCGGGGTTGTTGCCCTCACACGCTCCGCTGGTGGTGCGGCCGCCGTTCTGCGATCCCCACCACTCCGCCTCCCTTCCGGCGATCGTCGGCGGGGGTGCCCGGACGGCCCGGCCGGGCGCGGTGTCGCTGGCCCACCGGGGGGTGCTGTTTCTGGACGAGGCTCCCGAGTTCAGGCCCACGGTGCTCGACGCGCTGCGCCAGCCGCTCGAACACGGCGAGGTGGTCATCGCCCGGGCGGCCGGCACAGCCAGGTTTCCCGCCCGCTTCCAACTGGTGATCGCGTCCAACCCGTGCCCGTGCGGACGCGCCTACGGCAAGGGCCTCTACTGCACCTGCACCCCACAGGCCAGGAGCCGCTACCAGCATCGTCTGTCCGGTCCGATCAAGGACCGGATCGACATCATGCAGTTTGTCGAGCCCGTCGCCCGGGCGGAGATGGTCGCCGACCAGAGCCTGGTCGAGCCCAGTGCCGTCGTCGCGGAGCGGGTGCGAGCGGCCAGGCAGCGCCAGGTCCGGCGCTTCGCGCACGATCCGTGGACGCTGAACGCCCACGTGCCCGGCTACGAGCTGCGGCGACGCTGGCCACCCGAGCCGGACGCGTTGCCCGCCGTGGAGAGCCAGCTCAGCTCAGGCTGGATCACCGCCCGCGGTGCCGACAGGGTGCTCCGCCTGGCCTGGACCCTCGCGGATCTGGCCGGCCGCGACCGCCCCGGGCGGCAGGACGTGTTCGCGGCACTGACGCTGCGGCTGGGCAGGGAGCCCTTCCGCCGGGACACAGGAAGGCACGGCGCGGTGCCACCCGTCGCATCGGTTCCGGTCGCGGTGGCGGGGGAGTCCACACCGAGACGACGGAGCCGCTGACATGGCCAACCCAGCTGGTGACGCACCCGGCCAACTCGGCCTGGACGGCGTAGGCGACCCGGGTTCCACGAGGAGTCCGGAGAACCAGGAGAACCGTCGTGGAGTAGGGGCTCCGGCGGCGGTCGACTCCTCGGCACGGGACAGCCGAGGCGGGGTCACCTCGGCCGAACGCCGGGCCCGGGCCGCTCTGACCCGTCTCGGCGAACCCGGTGATCTGACCCTGGCCCGCTTCGTCGCCGAGCACGGCGCCGAGGCCGCCTACGACGCCATCCGCACGAGCCGGTTCCCGGGCCGCAGGCTCGGCGACTACCAGTCCCGGCTCGCGGCCTTCGACCCCGACCGCGACCTGGAGACCGCTGCCACCGTCGGCGGCCGGCTGGTCTGCCCCGGCGACGCCGAGTGGCCGCCCTCGCTCGACGTCCTGGACGTGGCCGGGACCATCGACGGACGCGGAGGTCCTCCGCTGGCGCTGTGGGTGCGCGGGCGCACGGATCTGCGGGCCGTGACCGCACGCTCGTGCGCTTTCGTCGGAGCCCGGGCGGCCACCGAGTACGGCCTGTACGTCGCGGCCGAGCTCGCATCCGGTGCCGCCGACCACGACGTGACGATCGTGTCCGGAGGCGCGTTCGGAATCGACGCGGCTGCCCACCGCGGCGCGCTCGCCGCGGGTGGCTGCACGGTCGCCGTCCTCGCTTCCGGCGTGGACGTCCCCTATCCCCGGGCGCACGAACAGCTCCTGAGCTGGATCGCCGACGCCGGACTGGTGATCAGCGAGGTGCCGCCCGGATCGACTCCGCGCCGGCCGCGCTTCCTCATCCGCAACCGCCTGATCGCGGCACTGACCCTGGGCACCGTCGTGGTGGAGGCGGCACTGCGCAGCGGGGCGCTCAACACCGCGAGCTGGGCCGATCGGTGCCATCGGGAGGTGATGGGCGTGCCGGGGCCGGTGACTTCCGTTGCCTCGGCAGGGGTACACCGGCTGGTCCGCGACGGCGGCGCCGTCCTGGTCACCGACGCCGAGGAGGTCGTGGAACAGATCGGCCGACTGGGCATGGACCTCGCCTCACCGAAGACCGGGGTCAGCCGGTCACGGGACGGTCTGGACCCGCGGGCGCGCCAGGTGCTGGAGGCGGTGCCGGTTCTGCGGGCGAGCGGTGTCGCCTCCATCGCCCGGTCAGCGGGGGTGGCCGCCGACGAGGTGCTCGCCGCGCTCGGGGAGCTGTTCCTGCTCGGCTTCGTCGAACGCCAGGGGACCGGCTGGCGGTTGTCGGCCCGGGAGCGGGACACCCGCCGACACCAGTCGAGCGGCCCATGACCGCCGCGACCCGCACCGAGCAGCGGCTCGCTTCCTCGGCCGGTCGCCCTCCCGTGAAGACGTCGGATGCGGCATGGTCGTAGTTGTGAAAGCCGAACGCGCCCCCGGTCGGCCCGGACCCGAGTGGGCCGAGTCCACGCTCGCTGCCTTCGCCCGCCACCTCCAGGCTGAGCGTGACCTGTCCGAGCACTCGGTTCGGGCATATCTCGGCGACATCCGGAGCCTGTTCGAGCACGTGCAGTCCGTCCGGAGCACCGCTGGGGCGGACGAGGGCGGTGATGCGGTCGACCCCGGTGCCGCGGACGGTGACGGAGCCGCTGAGAAGGACCATGAACACTCTGGTGGAGGAGGCGAGGCCGCGACCGGCCCGCTCGGCCTGATCGACATCCACCTGCTTCGCGACTGGCTGGCCGGGATCCAGGCCGGGGGCCGAGCCCGAACCACCCTCGCCCGCCGCGCGGCGGCGGCCCGGACCTTCACCGCCTGGGCCCACCGCACCGGAGTCCTGCCCGAAGATCCCGGGCTGCTGCTCGGTTCGCCCAAGCCGCGCCGCACTCTGCCGGGCGTGCTCCGCCAGGACGAGGCCGGTCGACTGTTGCGGGTCGCCGCCGTCGCCAGCGACGACGGGTCGCCCGTCGGAAGTCGCGACCGCGCTGTTCTCGAACTTCTCTACGCGACCGGTGTCCGGGTCGGCGAACTTGTCGCCCTGGACGTCGACGACATCGATCAGGGCCGCCGGCTGGTACGAGTGCTCGGCAAGGGGCGCAAGGAACGCTCGGTGCCGTTCGGGGTCCCGGCGGCCGAGGCGCTGAACGACTACCTGCGGACGGCCCGCGGCAGGTTGTGCACCGACCGGAGCGGGCCCGCGCTGTTTGTCGGGGTACGTGGTGGGCGGCTCGACCAGCGCACGGTCCGCAGGCTGGTGCACGCCAGGCTGGCCGACGTTCCGGACGCACCCGACCTCGCACCACACGGCCTGCGCCACTCGGTCGCGACCCACCTGCTCGAAGGTGGCGCCGACCTGCGCACCGTGCAGGAGTTCCTCGGACACGCCTCGATGGCGACCACGCAGATCTACACCCACGTCTCCGCGGAACGGCTGCGCAAGGTGTACCAGCAGGCGCATCCGCGCGCCTGAGGGCCGAACGCGCGCACCCAGGGGTTGTCCAGATGCGCACGAGCGTGGGGCGTACGTCCAGCGTGGTGAGCGTGGCACAATCGCCCGTCGTGACCTGGGACGTGACGGCGATGACCGGTGAGGCGCCGACGGCGAAGTCAGACTCGGCGGGCGCGCCCGACTGGGGAAACCCTCGTTCGGCATGGGATCTCGATCCTGGCCGAGCGCATCTCAACCACGGGTCCTTCGGTGCTGTCCCGCGAGTGGTTCGAGCCGCCCAGACCCGGTGGCGCGACCTGTCGGACGCGAACCCGATGAACTACTACCGCGAGGTACGCGTCCCCGCGGTCCAGCATGCCCGGGAGCGCGCGGCCGCCTTTCTCGGTGCCGCGCCGGGCTCCGTGGGTCTGGTCGGCAACGCGACCGCGGGCGTGAGCACGGTGCTGGCCTCGTTCCCGTTGAGGCCGGACGACGAGGTGGTCCTGACCGACCACAGCTATGGAGCGGTGACTCTCGCCGCCCACCGCTGGGCGCGCTCGGCGGGAGCGCGGGTGGTGACCGCCCAGGTCGATCTGCTCGCCTCCGACGAGGAGGTGACCAGCGCGGTCGTGGGCGCCTTCACCAGCCGCACGCGCCTCCTGATCATCGACCAGATCACCTCCCAGACCGCGCGGCTGTTCCCGGTCGCGGGGATCGCCGCCGCCGCGAGGGCACAAGACGTGGCGACCCTGGTCGACGGCGCACACGTACCAGGGATGCTGCCGGTTCAGGTCGAAGCACTCGGGGCCGACTTCTGGGTGGGCAACTTCCACAAGTGGGCGTTTGCCCCCCGCGGGGTCGCCGGCCTGTGGATCGCCCAGCCGTGGCGGGACCGGATCCGCCCGCTGGTCGCCTCCTGGAACGAGGCACACCAGTTTCCGGCAGCGTTCGACCAGCAGGGAACCGCCGACGACTCCGCCTGGCTCGCCGTTCCCGACGCGCTCGACTTCTTCGCTGCTTGGCAGCCGAAGCGGCTGCGCGACCACAACAACGCGCTGGCGGCCTACGGGCAGCAGGTGGTGGGCACCGCTCTCGGCGTGGGGTGGCAGGCCGCCGGAGGCGCGGCCGAGCTGTCGATGCGCATCATCCCCTTGCCGGCTGGGGTCGCCACCGACGAGGAAGGTGCGCGCGCACTGTCCGCCCGCATCGCGCAGGACCTGCGGGTCGAGGCGGCTGTCACCTGCTGGCGTGACCGCGGGTTCCTGCGGGTCTCGGCCCAGGCGTACAACGCGGCCGAGGAGTACGAGCGACTCGCGACCGGCCTCGCCCAGATCCTGGGCTAGGGCATGTCCCAGGTCCAGCGCGGTGCGCACGCCGGCATCTCGTTGTCAGGCCGCACGCCCGGACCGGCGGCGCATCGAGGCGAGGTCCACGACCGGCGCCGGACGTCGCCGGCGGCGCAGGTGCAACCGGCGCGCGGGCCCGAACGCCGGGGTGGGCGGCGGAGAAGGCGGTAACGGTGGCCGGCTCATCGGTGTGCTGCTGCGCCGGACCAGCAGGCCCGCCGCGACCGCCCCGGCGAGCGCACCCGCCGCGGGAGCCATGACCGTGGTGAGCAGCGTGGGGATCTCGGGAGCGCGGGCGTCGAGCCGACGGCCCTGCCGGTCCGGGTCCCTGGGACTCGGAGAGGGCACGGCGAGCGACGGCAGCGCCATCGGTGGCCCTGTTGGCGACGATTCCGTCTCCAGGGAGGACTCGCCCGGTTGGGCGGAGTCGGCCGGTTGGGAGGGGACGCCCGGCGAGCCCGCGGCCAGGTCGGCTGGGACTTCCCAATGTGACGGCAGGGTGAACGGCGTCCACCGCGCCGTCGTCAGCGGCACCCCGGTGGTGCGCGGCACGTCGAGGGGGAGCAGGCGCGGCGGGCCGGTGCCGAGAAGGGACAGCGGGTCCAGGTAGTCGTCGCCGCGGAGCAACCCCCAGTGCAGGCACGTTCGCGGTGCGCAGTGGCTGCCGTCCGCGCGCAGCGAACCCACCACGTCACCGGCGTCGACGTGGGCGCCGACCGGGACGTCCGGGCTCACCGGCTGGTAGGTCGTACGGAGGTCTCCATGGCGGACGGAGACGACTCCGCGGCCGGCGAGGAGTCCTGCATAGGTGACCACCCCCGCACCCGCGGCCCGGACCTGTTGGCCGTCGGAGCCGAGCAGGTCGACGCCGCGATGGCCCCGGCCCCACGGGGCGTCCGGCGGATCGAAGCGCTGGCCGATCTCCGGGCGCGGAGACAGCGGCCACACCCAGCGTGCCGGCGCCGGGGCCGATGCGGCCGCGGACGCGGCCGTCGCGTTCGCCAGGAGCACCACGAGCACGAGACCGGCCATGATCGACGAGGCGGCGCCACGTGGGAGCGCCGGACGTGCGGAACAGGGGTGGGAGGGAGTCATGGGCTGATCGTTTCGAGCGGCGGCGCGGCCTGCCCGAAAGGAGGCGGCCGCTGTGGACGCCGCAGCCGGTCGGGGTGCTGTGGACGGAAACCAGCCGCCGGGACGCGGGGCCGGGGCCAACTCCGGCGATCGAGTACACTTCACCGGGCAATCCGTCTACCCGCCGTCTCGGAGTACGCCACCGTGCACTCCGGGTCGGGGCTCGGGCCTGCCGGTCCGGACGGGATGTCAGCACAGCAAGTACGACGAAGCACCACAACTCGATATCAGCGACATCACCGATATCAGAGCAACACATTACGCACGCCCGCTCTCCAAGTCGTTCCGACGACGCGGGCACACCTCTCGGTCCCTGCGGGCATGAAGCCAGGCGGGGCTTGGGTGTGCGCGGGCGTCAGGGGCACGACCAACCGGGTCGAGGCCACCGAACCGAGAGCGCGCTCCCACGGAGCGCAGAGGAGGACTTACGGCCATGGCCGTCGTCACGATGAGGCAGCTGCTCGAGAGCGGCGTTCACTTCGGACACCAGACCCGGCGCTGGAACCCGAAGATGAAGCGCTACATCTTCACCGAGCGCAACGGCATCTACATCATCGACCTGCAGCAGTCGCTGTCGTACATCGACCGTGCGTACCAGTACGTCAAGGACACCGTGGCCCACGGCGGCTCGGTGCTCTTCGTGGGTACGAAGAAGCAGGCCCAGGAGGCCATCGCCGAGCAGGCGACCCGGGTCGGGATGCCCTACGTCAACCAGCGCTGGCTGGGCGGCATGCTCACCAACTTCCAGACCGTCTACAAGCGGCTGCAGCGTCTCAAGGAGCTCGAGGAGATCGACTTCGACGACGTGGCCGGCTCGGGCATGACCAAGAAGGAGCTCCTGCAGCTTCGTCGCGAGCGGGACAAGCTCGACCGCACGCTCGGCGGTATCCGCCGGATGCAGCGGCTGCCCAGCGCCGTGTGGATCGTCGACACCAAGAAGGAGCACCTCGCCGTCGACGAGGCCAAGAAGCTCGGTATCCCGGTCATCGCGATCCTGGACACCAACTGCGACCCGGACGAGGTCGACTTCCCGATTCCGGGCAACGACGACGCGATCCGTTCGGTCTCGCTGCTCACCCGGATCATCTCCGACGCGGTCGCCGACGGCCTGATGGCCCGCGCCGGTGGCGGCGAGGAGCCGCAGGCGGGCGCCGAGCTCGGTGCCGAGGAGCCGCTGCCCGAGTGGGAGCGGGAGCTGCTGGCACGCTCGGAGGCCGAGGCCGGTGGCGAGGCCGAGAAGGCGGCGAACGGCGAGCAGGCCCCGGCGAGCACCGAGACCGCCGGCACCGAGACCGCCGGCACCGAGGCCGCGAGCTCCGAGCAGGCCGCTCCGGCGCAGGCGTCCGCCACCGCTGAAGCTCCGGCCGGCGAGTCCGACGGCAACGCCTGAGCCCGGCAGCGCAAGCCGCCTGAGTTCGAGGCACTCCACAGACGCCCACTGAGCAAGAGAGCGATCCACTTCAGATGAGCACCATCACAGCAGCCGACGTGAAGCGGCTCCGGGAAGCCACCGGGGCCGGGATGATGGACTGCAAGAACGCCCTCCAGGAAGCCGACGGCGACTTCGAGCGCGCTGTCGAGATCCTGCGGGTCAAGGGCGCGGCCAAGGCGGCCAAGCGCGGAGCCGAGCGCACCGCCGCCAACGGCATCGTCGTCGCCAAGGACGGTGCCCTGGTCGAGCTCAACTGCGAGACCGACTTCGTGGCCAAGAACGAGCAGTTCCAGGCGCTCGGTGCCGAGCTCGCCGCCGCCGCGGCCGACGCGAAGGTCGACTCCGCCCCGGCGCTGACCGCGGCGACGCTCCCCGACGGCAAGACCGCCGGCGAGGCCGTCGACGCGCTCGCCGCGGTGATCGGTGAGAAGCTCGCGATCGGCCGCGTGGCGGTCTTCGACGGACCGACCGCGGTCTACCTCCACCGGCGCGCCACCGACCTGCCTCCGCAGGTCGGCGTCCTCGTCGCCTACGAAGGTGCCGACGAGGATGCTGCCAAGAGCGCGGCGATGCAGATCGCCGCGATGCGCCCGCAGTACGCCTCCCGCGACGACGTACCCGCCGAGGTCGTCGAGAGCGAGCGGCGGATCGCCGAGGAGACCGCCCGCTCCGAGGGCAAGCCCGAGCAGGCGCTCCCGCGCATCGTCGAGGGTCGCGTCAACGGCTTCTTCAAGGACGCGGTTCTGGTGGAGCAGCCCTCCGTCCACGACCAGCACAAGACGGTCGGCCAGGTCCTCAGTGACGCCGGGGTGACCGTGAAGCGCTTCGTGCGCTTCGAGGTCGGCCAGTCCTGAGCTGCCCAGCGCGCCGGCGGTGGGCACAGTCCGCACTCCGCCGGCGCGACTGACATCAACCCTCAGCTGGACAGGAGGCGGGATCGTGAAGGCCGTACCAAGGGGAACACGCCGATGACGGCCGCAGCGATCCCGCCCTCAGCCCCGCAGGAGCGCCCCTACGACCGCGTTCTCCTGAAGTTGTCCGGTGAGGTGTTCGGCGGCGGCCGGCTCGGCGTCGACCCGAACGTCGTCGCGAGCATCGCCAAGCAGCTCACCGACGTCGTACGCAGTGGCGTGCAGGTCGCGGTCGTCGTGGGCGGTGGCAACTTCTTCCGCGGCGCCGAGCTCCAGCAGGGCGGCATGGACCGGGCCCGCGCCGACTACATGGGCATGCTGGGCACGGTGATGAACTGCCTGGCGCTTCAGGACTTCCTGGAGAAGGAGCACGTCGACACCCGCGTGCAGACGGCGATCACCATGGGGCAGATCGCCGAGCCATACATCCCGCGGCGGGCGATCCGCCACATGGAGAAGGGCCGGGTCGTCATCTTCGGCGCCGGCTCCGGCATGCCGTACTTCTCCACCGACACGGTGGCCGCGCAGCGTGCCCTCGAGGTCGGTGCCGACGTGCTGCTGAAGGCCACCTCCGTCGACGGCGTCTACGACGCCGACCCCAAGCAGGTGCCCGAGGCGACGAAGTTCGAGCAGATCAGCTTCGGCGAGTGCCTGCGCAGGCGGTTGCGGGTCGCGGACGCGACCGCGTTCAGCCTGTGCATGGAGCACCGGTTGCCGATCATCGTCTTCAACCTGCTCGAGGACGGCAACATCGCTCGGGTCGTTCGGGGTGAGAGGATCGGAACGCTCGTCTCGGCCGACTCCTGACGGAGCGGTTCGGGTCGCAGTGAGCGAAGTGGTCGGCCTCGCGGCGCCTGCGCGGTTCCGTCCACGGAGCGAACGACGTGCCGAACGCGACACCTGACGCCCAAAGCACTCGTGTACGCCAAACCCCTGCCGGAGCGCCCCCGGGGCCGGAGGCCGGCAACCGAGGACGAAGGAGACCGCGACCGTGACCATCGACCAGACCCTCCGCGACGCGGAACAGAAGATGGGCAAGGCAGTTGACTTTGCCAAAGACGAGTTCGCCGCGATTCGGACCGGTCGCGCGCATCCGGCAATGTTCGCGAAGATCCAGGCGGAGTACTACGGCACGCCCACGCCGATCCAGCAGCTTGCCTCCTTCCAGATCCCGGAGGCCCGGCTCGTCGTGATCTCCCCGTACGACAAGAACGCCATGTCGGCGATCGAGAAGTCGATCCGCGACTCCGACCTTGGTGTCAACCCCGCCAACGACGGCAACGTGATCCGGATCTCGCTGCCGGAGCTGACCCAGGAACGCCGCAAGGAGTACGTCAAGCTCGCCCGCCAGAAGGCGGAGGAGGCACGGGTCTCGGTCCGCAGCGTCCGCCGGCACGCGAAGGAGACGCTGGACCGCCTCTCGCGCGACGGTGAGGCCGGCGAGGACGACGTGGCTCGCGCGGAGAAACACCTCGACTCGCTGACGCGCAAGTACGTCGAGCAGGTCGACGGTGTTCTCAAGCACAAGGAAGAAGAGATCCTCGAGGTCTAGGCGTGGCTCCGCGACCGCACGACCTGCGAGGAAGCTGCCGGTGCAGGAAATCGTGACCCATCCCTCTTCCGGCGGCGACCCGTCCCCCGCCGACTCCGGGCAGGACGTCGTCCCGGCGCGCCCACGTCCCCGCCCGGGCCGCAACCTGGTGGCGGCGATCGGCGTCGGTCTGCTGCTGGGCGTGGTGGTGCTCGCCTCGCTGTTCATCGTCAAGGCCGTGTTCGTCGGCTTCGTGGTGGTCGCCGTCTGCATCGCCGTCATCGAACTGTCCCGTGCTCTCCAGCCGGCCGGCGTACGGCTTCCCCTGGTGCCGCTCCTGGCCGGGGTGATCGGAATGCTGGTCGGTGCGTACGTCGGGCAGACCCCTGCACTCGTGGGTGCGTTCGGGCTGACCGCGCTCGCGCTCTGCATGGGCCGGTTGGCCGGAGGGCGAGACGGCTTCGTCCGCGACGTGACCGCCGGTGTGTTCGTGGCGATGTACGTACCGTTCCTCGCCGGATTCGCGATGCTGATGCTCCGGCCGGAGGACGGTCCGCTTCGGGTCGTCGTCTTCGTCGCCGTCACGGTCGCCAGCGACATCGGCGGCTACACCGCGGGCGTACTCTTCGGGCGCCATCCGCTGGCGCCCTCGATCAGTCCCGCGAAGACCTACGAGGGACTGGCCGGTTCGGCCGTCTTCTGTCTGGCCATCGGTGTGGTCGGCGTGATGGTTCTGCTGGAGGGTTCCTGGTGGGCCGGGCTGATCCTGGGTGCGGCCGCCACGATCACCGCGACGCTGGGCGACCTGGTGGAGTCGATGCTGAAGAGGGACGTGGGCATCAAGGACATGGGCAGCCTGCTGCCCGGGCACGGCGGGGTGATGGACCGCCTGGACTCGCTGCTGCCCACCGCCCTGGTGAGCTGGCTGGTGCTGAGCCTGCTGGTGCCGGTGGTGACCTGAGCATGACCCAGATGATCCATCTCGTACGCCACGGCCGGTCCGCGCCGGACGACGCCCGCCCGGCCGAGGAGTGGCCGCTGCATCCCGACGCCGGCGCCGGGCTGACCGCGCTGCGCGAGTCCGGGAAGCTCCCGGTGGGAGCGCGGTGGTTCTCCTCCCCGGAGCCTAAGGCGCGGGCCACCGCCCGGGCGCTGACCGGCACCTCCGTCGGCTTCGTCGACGGCCTGCGCGAGATGACCCGGCCGGCACAGCCGTGGCTGGGTGCGCAGGAATGGGCGGCGCTGGTCCGGCGGTGCATGTCCGAGCCGGAGGTTCCGGCAGCACCCGGGTGGGAAGCTGCTGCCGCCACCGCCGACCGGGTGGTGGGTGCCGTCAGGCGGATCACCGACAGTTGCCCGGACGACGACGTGGTGCTCGTCGGTCACGGTACGGCCTGGACTCTGGTGGTCGCGGCCCTGACGCGACGTCCCCCCGACCTGCAGGCGTGGGAGCGGCTGCGGATGCCGGACCACTGCGCCCTCCGGGTCGACGGCGAGATCGCGGAGATCGTCTCACCGTGGGGAGCCGGCGAGCCCGTTCCGGACCCTTCCTGACCCAGCGTCCTGCGTCGGACCCTTCCTGATCGCGCGCGCGTCCTGCGGATCAGGTGCCGACGGGGACGAACCCGGTGCCCGGCCGATAGTTCGGCGACTGGTGGCGGAAATAGGTGTTGTAGACCTCGCAGTACTGGCCACCTCGCCGCATCAGCGACACGTGGTCGCCTTCCTCGACGATCCCGCCGTCGCGGAGCACGACGATCCGGTCGGCGTGCTGGATCGTGGACAGCCGGTGGGCGATCACGATCGACGTACGTCCTTCGAGCACGACGTCCAGCCCCTCCTGGATCTGTGCCTCGGTCAGCGGATCGACGCTCGCGGTTGCCTCGTCGAGGATGACGATGGCCGGGTCCTGGATGAGCAGCCGGGCAAGGGCGACCAGCTGCCGCTGCCCCATGGACAGTGCCTGCCCGTGTTCGCCGACCTCGGTGGCCAGCCCCTCCGGCAGCGCGGCCAGCCAGTCACCGTTGCCGATGTGCCGCGCCGCCTGGCGGACCTCCTCGTCGCCGGCCTCCGGTCGGGGGTAGCGGATGTTGTCGGCCACGGTGCCGGCGAACAGGAACGGCACCTGCGGGACGACGCCGAGCTGACGGCGGTAGTCGTGCAGGTCGAGCGACCGGATGTCGCGGCCGTCGAGGTATATGTGACCACCCTGGAACTCGTAGAAGCGGGTGATGAGCTTGCCGAGCGTGGACTTGCCGGCGCCGGTGTGGCCGACGAGCGCGATCATCTCCCCGGCCCGGATGTGCAGCGAGAAGTGGTCGAGCACCGGCTGGGTGGGCACGTAGCCGAACGTCACGTCCGCGAACTCGATCTCACCGGTGAGCCGGCCCACCGGCCCGGGGTTGGTCTGCAGCACCCGCGGAGTCGCGTCGATCAGAGCGAAGACGCGTTCGGCCGCGGCCAGACCCTGCTGGAACTGCGACCAGAACGACGCGATGCTGGTCAGCGGGAACCAGAACAACGCGACGGCCTGCAGGAAGAGGTACCAGTCGCCCGCCGACACCCGGCCGTCGAGCACGCTGTGACCGCCGACATGCACGAGCATGGCCGTGCCGAGCCCGGCGACCAGGAAGAGCAGCGGGAAGATCGCCCCGAAGACCATTCCCTGCCGCAGGGTCACGCGGTAGTTCTGGTCGTTGATCGGCCTGAACTCGTCGTAGATCGTTTGTTCCTGACGGAAGTTCTTGGCGACCGCGATGCCGCCCATCGTCTCCTGGACGTTGGAGTTGACCCGGGCCAGGGACCGCTGGGCCTTGCGCGTGGTGTCGCGGGCGAGCCGTCGGAAGGCGAGCGCGAGCGCGATGACCACTGGGGTGAGTGCCAGGGTGAGCAACGCGAGGCCGACGTCGCGGGCGAACAGCAGGCCGGTGATCACGCCGACCAGCAGCAGCTGGCTGAGGAGGTTCATCGTCAGGGTCACGACGTTGGCGAAGTCGTCGGTGTCGGAGGTGACCCGGCTGACGATCTTGCCGGAGGGATTCTCGTCGTAGAAGGACAGGTCGCGCTTGAGCGTCGCGGCGAACGCGTCCTCCCGCAGCTGCAGCACCACGTCACCGACGACCCGGGCGCTGAACGCCTGACGGACGAAGTTGGTGACCCAGGCGAAGACGCCGGAGAGCAGGATGAGCCCCACGAGGATCGCGATGAAGTTGGCGGAATCGTCCTTGACCACCCGGTCCAGGCCCCAGCTGATCACCAGTGGGAGCACCGCCTGCAGCAGCGAGGTCAGGACCAGCATTCCCGCGACCACCGACATGGCCGGCAGCTTCGGCCGGAAGTAGCCGAGGATGCGCCGGACGAGGTCACGGTCGGAGTAGGTGCGGTCGTAGTCCTCGGCCGAGAGGCCGTCCATCAGGAAGCCCATTACAGTTCCTCGCCGTCGTGAACCGGGTTGGCCGGGCTCCGGTGCCTGCCGGAGCGCGCGGGCTCGTCGCTCTGCCCGGGGTGGTGGGGGTGGTGCCCGTCGGCCGTCACCGTCGCCGGGTGGTCGTGCGCTCGCGCGCCGGCACCCACCCGCTCGCCGGCGGGTTGGAGGATCCCGTCCCGATCAGCCTCGTCGGGCTCGAACGAGGGCTCGACGATCCCGCCGGCACCGATCTCCGCGGGCACCGCCTCGGGGTGGGCCACCTCGTCGTAGTGCGCGAAGATCCGGCGGTACAGCGCGCACCGCTGGAGGAGTTCGTCGTGGGTCCCCTGGTCGACGAGGGCACCGCGCTGGATCAGGAGCACCTTGTCGGCCCAGCGGATCTGGGACAGCCGGTGGGTGATGAGCAGGGTGGTGCGGCCCTGCAGGATCCGCCGGATCGCCTGCTGGATCTCGTCCTCGGTGGCGCTGTCGATGGCACTGGTCGAGTCGTCCAGGATGAGGACGGCCGGGTCGGTGAGCAGGGCACGGGCGATGGCCAGCCGCTGGCGTTGCCCGCCGGACAGCGTGACGCCTCGCTCGCCGATCACCGTGTCGTAGCCGTCCTCGAGCTCCTCGATGAACGAGTGGGCCTGGGCGTCCTTGGCCGCCCGAACCACGTCGTCGCGGTGCGCCCGCTGCCCGAGGCTGAACGCGATGTTCTCAGCGATCGGCCGCGAGAACAGCACGATGTCCTGCTCGATGGTGGAGATCTGGGACCGGAGGGAGTCGAGATTCCAGTCGCGCAGGTCCACCCCGTCGATCAGCACCTGGCCCTCGTCGGCGTCGTAGATCCGGTTGACCAGCTTGGTGAGGGTGCTCTTGCCCGACCCGGTCTCGCCGACGATCGCGATCGTCTGGCCAGGCTCGGCGCGGAAGCTGAGATCACGTATGACCGGCTCCCCGCCGTAGCCGAAGGAGACGTTCTCGAAGACGATCTCGCCTCGCATGGCGCCCTGGTGACCGGCGGTGTTCTGGTCGAGCTCGGTCTCCTCCTGGATCAGGGTGAGAATGCGCCGCGCGCTGACGATCCCGATCTGGACCAGGGAGAACGAGAAGATGGAGATGCCGGTCGGGAACCCGAGCAGGCCCATCAGGCCGAGGTAGGCAACCAGGTCACCCAGCGACAGGTTGCCCGCGCGGTAGAGCACCAGCCCGTGCAGGAGCGCGCCGCCGGTGGCGACCGCGAGCAGCAGCGTCGGGAGATACCGCGCCTGGATCATGCCCTGCTTGACGAAGGAGTCGCGGTAGGTGCGGGCGTTGGTCTCGAACCGCCGGCGTTCCTGCTCCTCCTGCGCGGTGACCTTGACCACCTCGATGCCGCGCACGGCCTCGCTCAGGCCGGCGTTGAGGTTTCCGAACTGGTCGCGCATCGCGGTCGACACAGGGTTGAGCCGGCGCATGTAGTGCCGGATCGCGAAGTAGAACGACACCGCGAACAGCACCGGGGCCAGCAGCAGCCGGGGGTCGATGAACGCGATGAAGATGATCGGGACGAGCCCCTGCAGCATCGAGTCGACGATCAGGTCGAAGCCGGGGGAGATCATCGTGCTCAGCTGTCGGACGTCGTTGGCGGCGCGGGCCATCAGGTCGCCGACCCGCTGCCGGTTGTGGAACGTCTGGCTCTTGCCGAGCAGGCTGGTGTAGAGCTCCTCGCGTGCGTCGCGCTCCATGCGCTTGGCGAGCACCTCGGTGCACAGCCGGGCGATGAGATCGAAGACACCGCGCAGGAGAACGAGGGCCACCAGTGCGACCACGATGCCGGCGAGCTTGCGTCGACCCTCGTCACCGCCGGCCGTCACCGCGTCGAACGCCGAACCCGTCAGCCCAGGGATCGCGGAGTTGAGCACCACCATGATCAGCGAGCCGAGCAGGAACCCGGTGGCGTAGCGGCGGTGACGCAGCGGATGGGACAGGATCCAGCGAACCGGACCGCGAAGGTCGGACCGTCGCTGGTCGGCGACGGTGAACTCCGATCTGGGCGTGGCCACGAGCTTCCTCCGAGGAACCAACGGGGTGGGGGTCGCACGATCGTGTCCGGTGCCGGCTCCGCGCGTGAGACCAGGACTTTCTAGCACGAAACCCGGGCCGTCCGCCAAGGGGATTCCTGGGGAAAATCAGGTTGTCGGTGGTCGCTGGTAAGGTGCGCGACACGAATTCTGTGCCCACTGAGGATGCGAATTCCGCGGCCTGCGGAAATCATTCACCGGACCGGCTCGGAAATTCCTGCAGGGACCTTCGAGATCCGCTTGGGGAAAGTGAATTCCGACAGCAGGAAAAGGGTACCCCCGATCGATGCCGCGGCAAGGGCGTTGTGCAGCGCCTGCGAACAGCCGCTGCGGCCGCGTCATTCGGTGTACGCCCAGCCGGTCCAGCGCTCGACGTGCACCCTGATCACCGGACCGGCCGGCGGTGTGGCGGCGTACTGCGAGTATTTCCCGCTCAGCAACCGGACCGGCTCGGCGCGTTCGGCGGCGTCGGTCACCACCTCGGCTCGGCCGTCGGCCCGGGCCCACCACAGCCGGGTCCAGTCGCCGTCGTCGTAGTGGTCGGCGAGCAACGACACCTGCGGATTCTCCGTCACCAGACGGAGCCTGTGCAGGCGCGGAGTCGACTTCGGCTTGTGGTCGACGGCGGTGAGGATCACGTCGCCGGCCACGGCGAACGTCACCACCACGACGTGGGGACGGCTGTCCGCGTCCACCATGGCCAGCGCGGCGGTGCGGCTCCCCGCGAACCGCCGTCTCGCCTCCTCGCCGGTCAGCCGCATCGGCGCCGCCCCCTCCTGCCGGTAGCTCTCCTGCCGGAGCGTATCCCGTCCGGTCGGATCGCGAGGGGCCGCGCTGGTCCGCGCCGGCCGAACCCGACCGGCAAACCGACCCGAAACTCCGTACGGTCGTACGAAATTCTGCCCGTCGTTGCCGTCGGTGGCGGTCCGCGAATTCCCGGCGCCTGCACCTGCTGGGTTACTGCACGAGAATCGGCGCCGGCTGTCAGGCCGAACTCAGAGAACTCAGACCGAACTCAGGCCCGACTCGGAACGGCTCAGCCCGCATTCGGGCCCGTAGTCTGAAATTGACCTGGCGTTCGCCGGAGAAATCCCGTCGAATTCTCGGCCCGGTATTTCTCCGCCCCGTTCGGCACTCCCTTTCAGGTCCGGTGCGCTTCGCGGTGGGCGACCTCGGGCTGGCCGGGCCACCAGAACCGCCGCCCGGCGAGGAGCACCAGGGTCGGCACGAGCGCCGTGCGTACCAGCAGGGTGTCGAGGAGTACGCCGACACCGACCACGACGCCGATCTGAGTGAGCGTGATCAGCGGCAGCACTCCGAGCACCGCGAACACCGCCGCCGGCAGGATGCCCGCGCTGGTGATCACGCCGCCGGTGACGGCGAGCGCACGCAGGACGGCCCGGCGGGTGGCGTGCCCTCCCACGCCGGGCCGGGCCGGGCCGGGCCGGGAAGCCTGCCGCCGCTGGCACCCCGGCGCGCAGCCCGCTCGGCGAGCAGCAGGGGAACGAGACGGGAGTCGGCCCCGGGCCGGTCGAGCTGTCGCGGCGGCTCGGGATCACATCCGCCGCGGCCACCCAGACCGTCAACCGGCTGGTCGCGGACGGGCACGTCCGGCGTATGCCACATCCCGGTGACCAGCGCCGGCAGGTGCTCTCGGTCACCGAGTCCGGCATGCGCGAGGTGATGCGGGGAGCTGCTTCCGTTGCTGGCTCAGGTGTCCGCGGTCACCGCGGAGCGCTCGCCGGACGAGCGCGAGATCATCCTGCGCTACCTGCGCGACGTGGCGGAGGCGTTCCGGACGTACCTCCGTCAGGAAGGGCAGCCACGACCGGAACAGTGAGTGGCCGGGCAAGCGGCAGCCGGGCGACGAGCGGCCGGAGGAGTGAGTGACCGGCCCGGTTTTGGTGCGCTGTGTGACACTGGGAGCCGTCATGGCTGCTCCTGTTGATCTCGTCTTCGCCCCGCCGCGCCGCGGCCGGCCGCCCCGCCATCTCGCCGATCTCACCCCGGCCGAACGCCGGGAGGCGCTGGTCGAGCTGGGCGAGCCCGCCTACCGTGCCCGCCAGCTGTCCACCCACTACTTCGGCCGGTTCGTCGACTCCGCCGCGGAGATGACCGACCTGCCGCTGGGCAGCCGCGAACGCATCGGCACCGGCCTGCTGCCCGATCTGCTGACTCCCGTACGCACGCTGACCTGCGACGGCGGGGCGACGGTCAAGACCGTGTGGCGGCTCTTCGACGGCGCGCTGGTGGAGAGCGTCCTGATGCGCTACCCGGGCCGGGTCACCATGTGCGTGTCCAGCCAGGCCGGATGCGGGATGGCCTGTCCGTTCTGCGCCACCGGTCAGGCGGGCCTGACCCGCAACCTGTCCGCCGCCGAGATCGTGGGCCAGGTGGTCGCGGGCGCGCGGCTGCTCGCCAGCGGTACCGTCGCCGGCGGGCCGGGCCGGGTCTCCAATGTCGTGTTCATGGGCATGGGCGAGCCGCTGGCAAACTACAAGACGGTGATCTCCGCCGTACGCCGCCTCACCGACCCCGTCCCGGACGGCCTCGGAATGTCCCAGCGCGGCGTCACCGTCTCCACCGTCGGGCTGGTCCCGCGGATCCGCCAGCTCACCGAGGAGGGGCTGGCGGTGACGCTGGCCCTGTCGCTGCACGCGCCCGACGACGAGCTTCGCGACGAACTCGTGCCGGTCAACACCCGGTGGAAGGTCGGCGAGGTGCTGGACGCGGCCTGGGAGTACGCCGACCGCACCAAGCGCCGGGTCTCGATCGAGTACGCCCTGATCAAGGACGTCAACGACCAGGCGTTCCGGGCCGACCTGCTGGGCCGGCTGCTGGCCGGACATCTGGTGCACGTCAACCTCATCCCGCTCAACCCCACGCCTGGGTCGAAGTGGACCGCCTCGCGGCCGGAGGACGAGCGGGAGTTCGTCCGCCGGCTGGAGGCGCACGGCGTACCCGTCACGGTCCGCGACACCCGGGGGCAGGAGATCGACGGCGCCTGCGGGCAGTTGGCGGCGAAGCAGTCCTGACGGCGGTGTCGCCCGCGGCCGTTGTCCGGGTGAAGGATTACAGCGAGTGCAGGAATACAGCTGGGGTAGCGTGTCCGCATGTCGGACGGCGCCGGACTGCGCGAACGTAAGAAGCGGCGGACCCGCCAGACCCTGATCGAGACCGCGATCAGGTTGTTCGACGAGCAGGGATACGACCAGACGACCGTCGCCGCGGTCGCCGCGGCCGCCGACGTCTCCACGAAGACGTTCTTCAACTACTTCCCGAGCAAGGAAGCCGTCCTGTTCGCCGACACCGGCGAGCGGATCGAACTGGCGGTACGGCTCATCACCGACCACGGGGACCAGGAAGATGTCGGCGACCTGCTGGCCCGGGTCGCCGAAGGGGTGATGGCCCTCATGGGCACCGGCGACGGTTCGGGTGACACGGCCGACGAGGCGCACGCCGAGCTGATCTACACCGTGCGAGCACGTCTGGTGATGTCGGTGCCGGCCCTGCAGGCCCGGGCGCTGCACGTGATCTTCGACGCCCAGCGCCAGCTGACCGACGCGTTGTGCCGGGCCTACCCCGACCGGCTCGACCGGGTGAGTGCCGCGGCGTTCGTCGGCGCGCTCACGGGTGCGGCACAGGCGGCCGCGCTGACCGCCATCGCCCGCGGCGAGTCGCCGGCGGAGGTTCGGGCAGCCGCTCGACGCGGTGTCGACGTCGCGCTTGTCGGCATCCGTACGGCTGCGGGGTAGCGTCTGCGTTCATGCCCGATGATCACCCCGATCTGGCTCCCGTACGCCGGCTCGATCCCGCTCACCTCGTCGCGCTGGTCAACGACCACACCGGCGCCCGGCTGACCCTGCTCGGACCGGCGCCCGGCGGGGAGGTCGGCGCCGCGTTCGTCCGCTGGCCCGACGGCCGGGACGGAGTGCTCACCATGGGTCCGGCGGGCCGTGCCGACGAACTCCGCACCACCGCCGAGATCCTTGCGGCCGCGCGGGCGCGTGGCCTGCCCGTCCCGGCGTACGACCTGGTGGCGGAGGTGCCGGACGCGGTGGCGATCGTCCAGGAGAGGCTGCCGGGTTCCCCGCCCGCCCGGGACGACCGCGCCGTGATCGAGGCGATGGTCGAGCTCAACGGACGCTTCGCCGGCCTGCTGGCCGACCGTCCAGACCTGCAACCACCCGACCTCTACCTGCGGCACAGCGGGCCCGGCTTCTGCCTGCACGAACCGCTGGAACGCTACGACGACCGGACCCGGGGGCTGCTGTCGTGGATCCGCGAGGTCGGTGCCGGCGACGACGCCCGGATGGCCGGCGAGGACCTGGTGCACCTCGACTTCCACGCCGGCAACGTGCTGGTCGACGAGACCGGTGCGATCACCGGAATCTTCGACTGGGACGGCATCGGGCGGGGCGACCGGAGGTTCGACCTGGTGACGCTGCGGTTCGGCGTCGCCTCCCGAAACGGTGACCCGGACGCCGCGCGCTGGCTGGACGACGTGATCGACCGGACCATCGAGCCCTCGACCCTGCGCGTCTACTGGGCGTCGATGAGCCTGCGCATGGTCGACTGGATGATCCGGCACTACTCCGCCGCCGAGGTCGACGCCATGATCGACTTCGCCCGCACCCGTATCGACGACTAGAGCTGCCCGCGATCGGCGAGGTCCAGCGGCGCCGACCCCTCCGATCACGTGTCTCCCGACCTTCTACGGCAGCTCGATGCCACGCAGCGTGCCGTCCTGGTCGCCGGTGACCAGCAGACCGTCCACGAGAACGGGTGTGCTGAACGTGTTGACCGGGCCGAGCTGGCGGCGGTGCCGCACGGTCCCGTCGGTGAGGTCGACGCAGGCGAGCAGCCCGGTCACCGCGACGTTCCACATCAGGTCGCCCACCACGACCGGGCCGGAGTTGAGCGCCCGGGCGCCGATCTCGGTCTTCCACGTGGCCGTCCCCGTCGCCGGGTCTACCAGCTGCACCCGGCCCCACTCGTCGATCAGCACCACGCCGCGCTCGGTGACCGGCGAGGGGGAGTAGATGTAGCTGCCCGGCACACTCCACCGGCGTTGCCCCGACGCGCGGTCGAGTGCCGCGGCGGCCGAGACGGTGGACACCAGGACACCGCCGCCGGGCAGGAGCTCGATCACGTCGTCCCAGGGCCCGTAGAGGAGCCGGCCGTAGGAGTCCTGCCGGGTGGTGGCGTCGTAGGACCAGGCCTGGGCGCCGGTCGCCGCGTCGAAGGCGTACGCGCGGCCGTCTCCACCGCCGACATAGACGCGGTCGCCGTCACATGCCGCGCGGCCGGCGAAGAAGCCGTGCAGGTCGGCCTTCCACCGCTGCTCACCGGTCTCGGCGTGCACGGCGTACAGCGTCGTGCCGGCGGTGAAGACCACGGTGGCGACCTCTCCCACCGACGTCACCAGCGGCGAGCTGAGCACCGGGTCGGGAACGCCGAACCGCCAGCGCACGCTGCCGTCCGCCGCGTCGAGGGCGTACAGGTGGTGGTCGGCGGAGGGCACGAGGACGGTCCTGCCGTCGGCGGTGAACGCCGGGCCGCGGCGGACCGGGCCGAGAGTCACCCGCCAGGCCACCTCGCGACCGGCGCGGGTGGGGCGGAACGCCTCGACCGCGCCGCTGGTGGTCGCGGCCACGACGAGACCTTCGTGTGCGGCCAGGGCGCCCTGAATGCTGCCTGGTAGCCGCGCCTGCCACCGGTCGCGGGGCGCGTCACCGACGGCGGGCACGGTGAACGGGCGGGTCACGTCGTAGCGGGCACCGCCGGTGCCGAGCACCCGCACCTGCAGCCGGTGTGCACCTGCCGCGAGCGCTGCCACGTCGACCGACCCCGACCAGCCGCGGCTCGTGCGGGTCAGGTCGGCCCAGGTCCCGGCCGAGCCACCGCCGAAGATCTGTTGCGGATAAACCTGTGCCTGGGTGCCTGTGGAGCCGGTCGAAGGCACCTGAACGTCGACCTGCACCCGGCCGCCGGAGGGTACGCCGACCTCGATGCGTACCGGCCGGAGCCGCCGGGTGGTGCGGTCCTCCTCCAGCGGGATCGTGGTGAGGTCCCGTCTGGTCTCGGTGCCGTCGGCAGCGACCGCGACCGCCGAGACCCGCAGCACGCTGTGCCCGGCCTCGGACACCCGGTCGACCCAGTAGTAGTAGGCGCCGTTCTTCACCGCGTTGGCGGCGACCTGGGTCAGGCCGTTGGTGCGGACGACCTGCTCGCGGTGGATGTGCCCGGCGAAGATCGCCCGCACCCGCAGGTCGGCAACGGTCTCGAAGAACGCGTCCTGGTCGTTGACGTAGTAGTGCTCGCCGCCCATCGGGTAGTGCAGGAAGAGCACGCTCGGCCCGGCCGCGGCGAGGTCGTCGGCGAGCCAGCGCAGGCCGTCCCGGCCGAAGTGGCCCGGCTCCTGCAGAAGCTGGGTCGGGTCCAGGCCCACGACGTGCAGCCCGGCCACGTCGAAGGAGTACGGCGCCGGGCCGAACAGCCGGTGGTAGAGCTCGCGGCCGTGGACGTCCCAGCGCACCTCGTGGTTGCCGGGCACGTGGTGGAGCCGGTCACGCAGCCCTGCCGGGATCGTGGACAGGTAGGCTCCGAACTCGTCGTCGGCGCCGTAGTCGGTGATGTCGCCGCAGTTGAGGACGAACGCCGGGTCGGCCGCCTCGACGGAGGCGAAGGTGCGGCGCAGGGTGTCCAGCCCCGCCGGCGCCTGGACGTTTGCGTGGGTGTCGGTGAGGACGGCGAACGACAGCGGCGCGCCGGGCGCTCCGGCGACCGTGGCGGCCGACGCCGCCCTACCGGTCACGTCCGCGCCCGGTGCCGCCGCCCACGCGGTGCCGAACCCACCCGTCCCACCCCATGCCGCGGCGCCGCCGAGAGCACCGGCCAAGGTGAGGAACCGTCGCCGGCCGAGCGGGGACGCGGGCACAACCGGGTCGGAGTGAGGCGGCATCGGGGGTGTCCTTCCGGCCGAGGATGATCTTCGCCGGAACGCTAGCCGCAACCGCCGGCAACGCGCGCCGGTTCGCCGGTGAACGGTCATGAACAGACCCCATCCGGCCGGTGACCGCCCCGAGATCGCCCCACCGGCGTGGCGTACGACCTCCCTCAGGCCGCGTGGCGTTCGGGCGCGAGTTCGGCCGCCTGCCGCAGCGCCTCCAGCATGCTGCGTTCGTCCGCCTCGCCGGTGCCGGCGATGTCGAACGCCGTTCCGTGGTCGACCGAGGTCCGCACCACCGGCAGCCCGACGGTGATGTTGACGCCGGCGTCCAGTCCGAGCACCTTGACCGGGCAGTGCCCCTGGTCGTGGTACATCGCGACCACCAGGTCGAAGTCGCCGCGTACGGCCCGGAAGAACACCGTGTCGGCGGGCAGCGGGCCACGGGCGTCGATGCCGTCGGCCCGCGCGGCGGCGATGCCCGGGGCGACCTTCGTCTCCTCCTCGCCGTTCCCGAACAGGCCGTTCTCGCCCGCGTGCGGGTTGATCCCGCAGACGGCGATCCGCGGTGCGTCGATCCCCGACCTGACCAGCGTCTCGTGCCCGCGCCGGATGGTGCGTTCGACCAGCCCGGGCTCGATCCGCTCGACCGCGTCCACCAGGCCGATGTGGGTCGTGCAGTGCACCACCCGCAGTCTGGGTGCGCTGAGCATCATCGACACCTCGGGCGTACCGGTCAGCGCGGCCAGGATCTCGGTGTGGCCGGGGTAGCGGTGCCCGGCCGCGTGCAGCGCCTCCTTGTTCAGCGGGGCGGTGCAGATGGCGTCCACCTCACCGGACGTGGCCAGCGCGACGGCCCGCTCGATGTAGCGGAACGCCGCGTCCCCGGCGACCTCGGACAGCTTGCCGAACTCCAGGTCGGCCGGGATCAGTCCGAGGTCGATGCAGTCGACGGTGCCGGCGGTGTACGCCGCGTCGGTGGGGGAGTCGACCTCGCGTACGTCCAGGTCCACGCCGGTGAGTTCGACCGCGCGCCGCAGCCGGCCGGCGTCCCCGACGACGACCGGCCGGAGCAGGTCGTACGTCTCCCGGTGGGCGAGGGCCTTGACGACCACCTCGGGGCCGACACCCGCGGCGTCTCCCATGGTGATCGCGATGACGGGACGGTTCATCGTTCTCCTTCGGCGGATGGCGAGTGGGTGGACGAGGAACTGGACGAGCGGGTGGAGGTGGAGGCGGCGAACGAGGCGAGCCGGGCCCGGGCCCGCCGCAGTGTCGCGGCGTCGCCGAACGCACCGGCCTTGGTGACGACCGGGATTCGCCGGCGACCGGTCGTCACCGACAGGGGTACGCCGGGCTCGACCTCGGCACACAGGCGCAGCCCCGAAACGCCCCAGGCCCGCAGGAGACCGGTGGCGGTGTCCCCGCCGGTGAGCACGAGTCCGGCCACCAGGTCGGCGCAGGGCCTGGTGAGTTCGCCGAGCCGGTCGGTCAGCCGGTGGTCGTCCGGCCCCGCGACGCCGAGGTCGTCGGAGAGGGTGAGTACGACGTCGGTGCCCGCCCGCAGGTGCCGCCGGATCGCTGCGAGGGTCACGTCGACGTGGTGGTCGAGGGAGGCCACCGGCACCTCCACATGGCCCGCCCCGTCGGCCAGCAGGTGGCTGGCCTGCTCGCGTGCCGACGCGTGCACGCTGCCCACGGCGACCAGGACCGGCCCGGCCGGATGGACGCCCGGTCCGTGCACGGGCCCCTCCGGATCGGTTGTCAACTTCGCCTTGCCGACCACTGTCAAGCAGTCCTTGTCAGGCGGCCCGCTGTCGCCGACGAGACCCAGCACGTGGGGGAGTACGTGGGCGAGGCCGGCCGAGCCCACCCACACCACGGGCCGGGACAGCGAGGCGGCCGTGCCGGCGATCGCGGCCAGGTCGGCGTCGGTCTCGGCGTCACACAGCAGGGCCTGGACGCCGGGCGGAAGCGAACGTTCCAGGGCCGCCCGCGGGTCGGCGCTTCGTACGGCAGTCAGGTCGACCCGCGCAGCGCGGACCCCGGCCCGGTCGAGCCGGGCCGCGAGGTCGCCGCGCTCGGCGGGAACGCCGTACACTCGCTGGACCCCGCCGACCGTGCTGCGTCCCGCGGCCGGGAACGCCGGCGCGACCACCGCCACCGCGCCTGGATGCCAGGCCCGCAACGCGGCGCCGACCTCGGCCCCGAGGTGACCACGGGCCATCGAGTCGACCTTCTGGTAGAGGACGCGGGTCCCGGCCACTCGAAGCGCCTCCACCACTCGCCCCGTCATCGTCGCGGCAAGCTCGGGGGTCGCCCGCCGCGTACCGGCGTCGACGGCGAGTACGTCGGTGTGGCCATGGCCGGGAATGGTGAGGCTGCCGACGAGGAGTTCCTCCGCCCAGGTCACAGTGGTGCTCAGCCGGGCCCGCAGGAAGCCGGCGCCGGTGTCGGCGGCGCCGGTCAGGTCGTCGGCCACGACGGCCACCCGGAGCTCAGGAGCCATGGCCCGCGTTCCCGGGCTCGTGGGGACCTCCAGGACTCCGCTGCCCGGGCAAGGACTGCTCGGGCTTTTCCCGTAGCTCGCGCAACTCCCGGTCCAGGGCCGCCAGCCGTCTGGTCGGAAGGACGTACCACGCCGCCGTGAACACCACCAGGACGAACGCCGCCGGCACCAGTGCGACAGGCAGGCCGAACACGAAGTCCATCACCAGCAGCACCGCACCGTCGATCGCGAGGAACAGCACCAGCATGCCCGCGCGGGCGAACCGGTTGGACACCCGCACGATCTCCGGCTTGAGGCCCTTCGCGAACAGCGCGCGGTGGTAGGCGACCGGGCCCATCAGCAACGCGGTCGCCAGGCAGCACAGCATCAACGTGACGACGTAGGTGACCCGGCCGAACGTCGAGGTCTCGCCGAACCTCGGCTGCACCGCGAGGATCAGCAGGAAACCGAACAGGATCTGCACACCGGTCTGCAGGACCCGCAGCTCACCGAGGATCTCGGCGAAGTTCCGGTCGGCCCGCTGGACCCGGGTCTCGCCGGGCCGCAGGGGTCGGCGCGGCCCGGTCCCTCCGGAACTGTCCATGTCCGCATCATGCCCGGGACCGCGTTCGGCCCGCAGCACCGGGCAGCGCCCAGCAGCATCCGGGGAGCACCTTGCGAGCACCCGGCAGCACCAGGGCGGGATCAGGGCGGGATCAGGGCGGGATCAGGGCGGGATCAGGGCGGGATCGGGCCCACGGCCGACATATGTCCGGCCTGACCTGGGAAAACCCCCGGTGTACCGGCACCACCGAAGCACGACCGAATCATCAGCGAAGCATCACCGAACCATCACCAGGCAGACCCAGGGAGACACCGCCATGGAGACGATCGTCCTGCCCGGCCGGACCCGGCCGGTCGGCACGGGCTGGCTGCCCGACCGCCCCGACGTACGCGACCTCACCAGCCGGTCCACGCCCGTGGTGGACAAGCTGAAGAACTCCGCCTCGGCCAGCCTGCGCGGCCTGGCGGACCGGATGACGACCGCGGGAGGTGGGCGGGCCACCAAC
Source organism: Actinopolymorpha singaporensis (assembly GCF_900104745.1). Taxonomy (NCBI): domain Bacteria; kingdom Bacillati; phylum Actinomycetota; class Actinomycetes; order Propionibacteriales; family Actinopolymorphaceae; genus Actinopolymorpha; species Actinopolymorpha singaporensis. The sequence continues at coordinate 5,728,101 of NZ_LT629732.1, read as the reverse complement.
AAGCTGCCGGCCAAGGTCGACCTGCGGCAGTGGTGCTCGTCGGTGGAGGACCAGGGCGAGCTCGGTTCGTGCACGGCGAACGCCGCCTGCGGGATCATGGAGTACTACCAGCGCCGGGCCAGCGGGAAGTACATCGACCTGTCCCGGCTGTTCCTGTACAAGGTCACCCGCGACTTCCTCGGGGTGAAGGGGGACACGGGTGCCTACCTGCGTTCGGTGATGGGGGCACTGGCCGCCTTCGGCTCGCCGCCGGAGAAGTACTGGCCCTACGACGTGACGAAGTTCGACGAGGACCCGCCCGCGTTCGCGTTCGCCTTCGCGCAGAACTACCAGGCCCTGCAGTACTTCCGGCTCGACCCAGCCGGGACGAACGGCGAGGACGCGCTCGCGGAGGTGCGCAGCCACCTCGCCGCCGGCATCCCCGCGATGTTCGGCTTCACCGTCTACGAGTCGATCCAGAAGCCGGCCAGCCCCGGTGACATTCCGTTCCCGAGCGCCAAGGAGAACGTCCTCGGCGGCCACGCGATCGCCGCCGTCGGGTACGACGACAAGCGCAAGGTCACCAACCCGGGCGACAACACCACGCAGACCGGCGCGTTCCTCGTCCGCAACTCGTGGGGGGAGAGCTGGGGTGACAGCGGCTACGGCTGGCTGCCGTACGAGTACGTCCGTCGCGAGCTCGCCACCGACTGGTGGTCGATGACCCAGGCGGAGATGTTCGACACCACCGCCTTCGACGAGTAGGCGCACACCCGCGAGGACGAAGAGATCGCCGACCACCCCGAGCGCGGCGGCACCCAGGAACGTGCCGAGGAAGGACAGGCGCGACGAGCACACCGCACCTGCAAAAGTTCCCGTTCGTCGGGTTCTGCCCCTTGATGGGCAGGTTTCGGCGGTTCCTGCCACGGTCGCCGGGGCGCTGCGAGGAGGGCCGGCAGGAGCGGCGACGAGCAACTCCGGCGGCCGACTGACGGGGTCGGGCCGTGCCGCGGGCCGCTGCCCGGGACAATCGAACCCATGAGCAACACCAGCCCCCGGCCGGAGTACGTCCTCACCCTGTCCTGTGCCGATCGGCTCGGCATCGTGCACGCCGTGGCCGGTTTCCTGGCCGAGCGCGGCTGCAACATCGTGGACAGCCAGCAGTTCAGCGACCGGCTGGACGGCGGCTTCTTCATGCGGGTGCACGTCCAGGCGGAGTCCGAGCAGACGACGCTGGACGACCTGCAGGTCGGCTTCGCCCCGATCGGTGCCACCTTCGGGATGGACTGGCAGGTTCGCGACCTCGGTGTCCGCCAGCGGCTGCTGGTGCTGGTCTCCAAGCAGGACCACTGCCTCAACGACCTGATGTACCGCTGCCGGGTCGGTGCGATTCCGGCCGACATCGCCGCCGTGGTGTCCAACCACCCCGACGCCGGCCCGATGGTGGAGAAGACCGGCCTGCCGTTCCACCATCTGCCGGTGACGGCGGACACCAAGCAGGCGCAGGAACAGGCGATCCTCGATCTCGTGTCCGCCCAGCGGGTCGACCTCGTGGTGCTGGCCCGCTACATGCAGGTGCTGTCCCACGATCTGTGTGAGAAGCTGGTTGGCCGGGCGATCAACATCCACCACTCGTTCCTGCCGAGCTTCAAGGGCGCGCGGCCCTACCACCAGGCGTACGAACGCGGCGTCAAGCTGATCGGCGCGACCGCCCACTACGTCACCGAGGTGCTGGACGAGGGGCCGATCATCGAGCAGGAGGTGGCCAGGGTCGACCACACCCTGACCCCGGCCAAACTCGCGGCGGTGGGCCGCGACCTGGAATGCCTCGCCCTGGCCCGGGCCGTCACCTGGCACCTGGAGCACCGGGTGATCCTGAACGGCATGCGGACGGTCATCTTCCGGTGAGCCACCGCGCGGCCCGCCGCGAGGTGCGCGGGCCACGCACTGGTAGGAACGACGTACGGACGTGACGAACGCACGCGGACCGACACCGGGCCCCGAACGAGGAGAACGATGAGCAGCGCACGGATCCTGGACGGCAAGGCGACGGCGGCGGCCATCCGCGCCGAGCTGACCGAACGCGTGGCGCGCCTGCGCGCGCAGGGTGTCGCACCCGGGCTGGGTACGGTGATCGTCGGCGACGACCCCGGCAGCCACGCGTACGTACGCGGAAAGCACCGCGACTGCGCCCAGGTCGGTATCGAGAGCATCCAGGTGGAGCTGCCCGCCGACGCCACCCAGGAGGAGGTCGAGGCGGAGGTACGCCGGCTGAACGCCGACCCGGCCTGCACGGGGTTCATCGTCCAGCTGCCGCTGCCGAGGGGACTGAACGCCAACCGCGTGCTCGCCCTGATGGATCCGGCCAAGGACGCCGACGGGCTGCACCCGGCCAACCTCGGCTGGCTGGTGCACGGTGAACCCGCGCCGCTGCCCTGCACGCCGCGGGGCATCGTCGAGCTCCTTCGCCGCCACGACGTGGAGCTGGCCGGTGCGGAGGTCTGCGTGATCGGCCGCGGCATCACGGTCGGCCGTCCGCTCGGGCTGATTCTCACCCGGCGCTCGGAGAACGCCACCGTGACCCTTTGTCACACCCGTACCAAGGACCTGGCCTCACACGTGCGCGGCGCCGACATCGTGGTGGCGGCGGCCGGGGTGCCCGGGCTGATCCGCGCCGACATGGTGCGGCCGGGCGCGGCGGTGCTCGACGTCGGCATCACCCGGACCGACGCCGGCCTGGTCGGCGACGTCGACCCGGGTGTGCGCGAGGTGGCCGGCTGGCTGGCGCCGATGCCGGGCGGGGTGGGCCCGATGACGCGGGCGATGCTGCTGACGAACGTGGTGGAGGCAGCCGAGGCGGCGGCGGCCGACGCCTCCCGCTGACCCGCTTTCGGCGGGCTGCTCGGACGGGAAGCGGCGGACCTCCCGCTCTCAGCCGAGCAGGGCCGGTGCGAGCTCGCGTAGTTGGTCCAGCCCGATGCCGTGTTCGGGCGCGACCGGCTGGAGCAGCACGTGGTCGGCACCCGCGTCCAGGTGCTGCCGCACCCTGGCGCGTACGGCGTCGACGTCACCCCACGCGACGATCGCGTCGAGCAGGCGGTCGCTGCCGCCGTTCTCGAACTCCTCGTCGGAGAAGCCGAGCGCGCGCAGGTTGTTGGTGTAGTTGGGGAGCTTGAGGTAGTACGACGTGTGGTCGCGGCCGAGGGCACGCGCCCGTTCGGGGTCGGTCTCGAGCAGGACGGCCTGCTCGGGGATGAGCAGCGGGTCGGCCCCCAGCACCTCCCGAGCACGGGCGGTGTGCTCGGGAGGGACGAAGTAGGGGTGCGCGCCCTGCGTACGGTCGCGGGCGAGTTCCAGCATCTTCCGGCGCAGCGCGGCCAGCACCACCGGCGGGTCCTCCTGCCCGCGGTTCGCCTCGTAGGGTGCGCCGCCCTCCAGTTGGTCGAGGTAGTCACGCATCTTGGCCAACGGGCGTTCGTACTGCCCGCCTCTGGCCTGGACCGCGGGCAGGTGACTCACGCCGAGGCCGAGCACGAACCGGCCGGGGAACGACTCCGACAGCGTCAGCGCAGCGGCTCTGGCGGCGGCCGCGTCCCGGGCCCACACGTTGGCGATGCCGGTGCCCATGGGGATCCGCGCGGTCGCCGCCAGCAGGACGGCGGCGTTGGCGAACGGCTCCTTCGACAGCGGGGTCTCCGAGACCCACAGCGAGCCGTAGCCGAGCTCCTCGACCTCGGCGGCGGCCTCGCGGGCGGAGGCTGCGGACGCCCAGTTCAGAGCGCTGCTCCAGACGCCGACGGAGCCCAGCCGCTCCTTCCAGGTGCCGGGCCGGGGCGCGTTGCCGGAGAGGGGTGTCATGAGAGGTGACCTTTCGTCGGTAGGTGAACTTCTCCGTGCGTCAGTCCGTGCGTCAGTCGGTGCGTCAGTCGGTGCGTCAGGTCGTCGGGTCGGTCCGCGGGCCGAGGGCGGCGAGGGCGACCTCCGCGACGTCGAGCAGCGTGCCGGTGTCGCCTGTCGTACGCCCGAGCTGCCACATTCCCTCCACCACCACGAACAGGTACCGCGCCTGCGCCGTCGTCGAACCCGGTGCGGTGAGTTCGCCGGCCGCCCGCGCCTCGTCCAGCGCCTGTGCGACCCGGGCCGTCATCCGCAGCTGGTACGCCTCGATCTCCCGGGCCACCTCGCGGTCCTCGGGCAGCAGTTCGAGCGTGGTGTTGGCGACCAGGCAGCCGCGCCCGTCGCCCTGCCCGTTCCCCTGCCCGGCGGCGCGTTCGGCGTGGTCGCGGAGGAATGTCCGGATGCCTTCCAGCGGCGAGGGTGCGGCGGTGACCGTGGCGTCGAGCACTGCCAGGCTGCGCTCGGCGTGCCGGCGCAGCGCCGCCAGGAACAGGCTGTGCTTGTCGCCGAACGCCGCGTACAGGCTGCCCCGGTGCAGCCCGGTGGCGGTGGTGAGGTCGGTCAGCGAGGTCGCGTGGTAACCCCGGGCGAGGAACGCCTCGACAGCCGTGTCGAGGGCGGCGCCGGGGTCGAAGCAGCGCGGCCGGCCGGGCGGTCTGCTCCGGGAGGCCGAGGGGGCCGGGGCGATGTCCGACATGGGAAGGAGTATATGACCGATCGGTCAAAAACCCACCGAGACGCGACCGTACGCCACCCGGTCACTCCGATAGGGGACACTGGTGCTCATGCGTGAGGTGGTACTCCTCGGCTCGACCGGCTCGATCGGAACCCAGGCGATCGACGTCGTACGCCGCAACCCGGACACGTTCCGCGTCGTCGGGCTCGCCGCCGGCGGCGGGCAGGTCGACCTGCTCGCCCGGCAGGCGCTCGATCTCGGCGTCGACGTGGTGGCGGTGTCCCGCTCGACCGTCGTCCAGGACCTCCAGCTGGCGTTCTACGCGCAGGCCCAGCGGCAGGGCTACTCCCGCGGCGAGTTCAGCGTTCCGAAGATCCTCGCCGGGCCGGACGCGGCCGCCGAGATCGCCACCTGGCCCTGCGACACCGTTCTGAACGGCATGACCGGCTCCGTCGGGCTGGCACCCACGCTCGCCGCGCTGAACGCCGGCCGCACGCTCGCGCTGGCCAACAAGGAGTCGCTGATCGCCGGCGGTCCACTCGTCCGCGCGGCCGCCAAACCCGGCCAGATCGTCCCGGTCGACTCCGAGCACACCGCGCTGGCGCAGTGCCTGCGTTCCGGCAGCCGCTCCGAGGTGCGCCGGCTGGTGGTCACCGCCAGCGGCGGCCCGTTCCGCGGCCGCAGCCGGGCCTCCCTGGCCGACGTCACGCTCGAGCAGGCGCTGGCCCACCCCACCTGGAACATGGGCCCGGTGGTCACGATCAACTCCGCCACCCTGGTCAACAAGGGGCTGGAGGTGATCGAGGCGCACGAGCTCTTCGACGTCCCGTACGCCGACATCGAGGTGGTGGTCCACCCGCAGTCGGTCGTGCACTCGATGGTGGAGTTCGCCGACGGGTCCACGATCGCCCAGGCCAGCCCGCCCGACATGCGGCTGCCGATCGCGCTCGCGCTCGGCTGGCCGGACCGCGTGCCCGACGCCGCACCCGCCTGCGACTGGACCCGGGCGGCGACCTGGCAGTTCGAGCCGCTGGACGACGAGGCGTTCCCGGCGGTGCGCCTCGCCCGGGAGGCGGGAGAGCGGGGCGGCTTGGCGCCGGCGGTCTACAACGCCGCCAACGAGGAGTGCGTCGCGGCGTTCACGGCGGGTCGGCTGCCGTTCCTCGGCATCGTGGACACCGTGGCCGCGATCGTCGGGGAGTACGCTCACCAGGCGGGCCCCGGAGCCGGCGGGAACCCCCGTACGCTCCCGGAGGTTCTGGAGGCGGAGACCTGGGCACGCGCCCGCGCCACCGAACTCATCGAAGGCCACGCCGCATCGTCTGACCGGGAGGGCTCCTCCGGATGGATCTGACATGGACCTGATCGCGATCACCGGCGCCGTCGTCTTCTTCGTCGGCGTGCTCGCCTCGGTCGCCCTGCACGAGATCGGCCACTTCGCGCCAGCCAAGTGGTTCGACGTCCGCGTCACCCAGTACATGGTCGGGTTCGGCCGCACGGTGTGGTCGCGTCGGCGCGGTGAGACGGAGTACGGCCTGAAGCTCATCCCGTTCGGCGGGTACGTCCGGATGATCGGGATGTTCCCGCCGGCCCGCGACGGGCGGATGCGCAGGGCCAGCACCGGGCCGTTCCAGACGCTGATCGAGGAGGCCCGCAACTCCTCGGCGGAGGAGACGCCGCCCGGTGAGGAGCACCGCCTCTTCTACACCAAGAAGTGGTGGCAGAAGCTGATCATCATGAGCGGCGGCCCGCTGATGAACATCATCCTGGCGGTCCTGCTGTTCGGGATCGTGCTGATGGGCTTCGGCACCGACGTGCCCAAGCCGACGGTCAGCGCGGTGCCCGACTGCGTGGTTCCCGCCGCCGACGGCGCCCGCAAGTGCACGCCGGCTGATCCGCTGTCGCCGGCGAAGAAGGCCGGGCTGCGGCCCGGCGACGAGATCGTGGCCTTCAACGGCACCCCGATCGACTCCTGGAACAAGGCGTCCGCGCTGATCCGTGACGCCGGCGCGGGCCCGGTCACGATCACGGTGAACCGGGACGGCGCGCGGCGCACCCTGCACGCCACGTTGATCGCGGCCGACCGGCCCGACCCGAACAACCCCGCGCAGCTGGAACGCGTCGGCTTCCTCGGGGTCAGTCCCACCGTGGTCCGCGAACGCCAGGGACCCGGTGCGGTGATCGGTGAGATGGGCCGGCTCACCGCGGCGACGGCCCACGCAATGGTGCACATCCCCCAACGCATGGTCGGGGTGGCCAAGGCGGCGTTCGGGGAGAAGCGGGCGATGGACAGCCCGATGAGCGTGATCGGCGCCAGCCGCGTCGCGGGCGAGATCGCCTCCGCCTCGCAGGTGTCGGTCGGCGACCGGATCGCCACGTTCCTGCAGTGGCTCGGGGCGCTGAACCTCTTCGTCGCGTTGTTCAACCTCGTGCCGCTGCTGCCCATGGACGGCGGTCACATCGCGGGGGCGTTGTACGAAGCGCTGCGGCGCGCCGTGGCCCGGCTGCGGCGCAGGCCCGATCCGGGCTACGTCGACGTGGCGCGGGCCCTGCCGGTCGCGTACGCGGTGGCGAGCGTGCTCATCGTGATGGGCGTCCTGTTGTTGTACGCCGACATCGTCAACCCGGTACGGATATCGAACTGAGGTGCCGTACCCCGTGACCCATCGACCGACCCGAGACGTCACCGGACACGTGATCCGGGCGGCTGATCGGGTAACGATCCAGACGTACGCGCGGGAAGCCGTGCGACGAGCAGCGAAGGACAACTCGTGACCAGCATCGACCTCGGCATGCCCGCAGCACCCCCGCCCGTCCTCGCCGAACGCCGCAAGACCCGGCAGATCCGGGTCGGCAAGGTGCTGGTCGGCGGCGACGCACCGGTCTCGGTGCAGTCGATGACGACGACGCCGACCACCGACATCAATGCGACGCTGCAGCAGATCGCGGAGCTGACGGCGACCGGGTGCGACATCGTCCGGGTCGCGGTCCCGAGCCAGGACGACGCCGACGCGCTGCCGGCCATCGCCGCGAAGTCGCAGATCCCGGTGATCGCCGACATCCACTTCCAGCCGAAGTACGTCTTCGCCGCGATCGAGGCCGGCTGCGCCGCGGTACGGGTCAACCCCGGCAACATCCGCAAGTTCGACGACCAGGTGAAGGAGATCGCTCGTACGGCCGCCGACGCGGGCGTGTCCATCCGGATCGGCGTCAACGCCGGCTCGCTGGACCCCAGGCTGCTGCAGAAGTACGGCAAGCCCACCCCCGAGGCGCTGGTCGAGTCGGCCCTGTGGGAGGCCAGCCTGTTCGAGGAGCACGGCTTCCACGACTTCAAGATCTCGGTGAAGCACCACGACCCGGTGGTGATGGTGCGGGCGTACGAGCTGCTGTCGGAGCAGTGCGACTACCCCCTGCACCTGGGCGTGACCGAGGCCGGCCCGGCGTTCCAGGGCACGATCAAGTCCTCGGTGGCGTTCGGCGCCCTGCTGTCGAAGGGGATCGGCGACACGATCCGGGTGTCCCTGTCCGCCCCGCCGGCGGAGGAGGTCAAGGTCGGCATCAAGATCCTCGAGTCGCTGAACCTCCGCCCGCGCAAGCTGGAGATCGTGTCCTGCCCCTCGTGCGGGCGCGCGCAGGTCGACGTCTACAAGCTCGCCGAGGAGGTGACCGCGGGCCTGGAGGGCATGGAGGTGCCGCTGCGCGTCGCCGTGATGGGCTGCGTGGTGAACGGCCCGGGCGAGGCGCGCGAGGCCGACCTCGGTGTGGCGTCCGGCAACGGCAAGGGCCAGATCTTCGTCAAGGGCGAGGTCGTGCGTACCGTCCCCGAGAGCGAGATCGTGGAGACCCTCATCGACGAGGCCATGCGGATCGGTGAGGAGCTGAAGGGTGCCGGAGTAGCATCCGGGGCACCCGAGGTCGAGGTGCGCTAGGCCAGGGACGAGGATCGTCGGAGACCGGGTCTCTTCCAGGCCCGGGCGGTGACGATCACGAGGAGGCGGGGGATGCTCGAGACCACCGAGCGGGTCCGGCTCCTGCGCACGTCCGATCTCCGCGCTGTCCGGCGGCTGCTGGACGCCGACCCGGTGACCAACGTGTTCATCGACGCGCGGGTCCGCGCGGCCGGCAGCGACCTGCGCCGGATGGGCGGGCAGCTGTGGGGGTACGGCGAGGGCAGCCGGCTCACGTCGCTGTGCTTCGCCGGTGCCAACCTCGTGCCCGTCGCCGCCACGCCGGCCGCGGTCGCGGCGTTCGCCGAACTCGCCCTGCGCTACGGCCGCAACTGTTCGTCGGTGTGGGGCCCGCGGGAGGCGGTGGCGCCGCTGTGGGACGCGCTCGCGCCGACCTGGGGACCGGCCCGTGGGGTGCGTGCGGAGCAGCCGTTCCTCACCACCCGCGACCAGCCGGCGGTGCCCGCCGACCCGGCCGTGCGCCGGGTCCGCATCGACGAGCTCGACGCGCTCTACCGCGCCAGCGTGGCGTTCTTCCGCGAGGAGCTCGGGGTGAGCCCGGAGGAGCGCGACGGCGGGGCCTACTACCGTGCACGGGTCGCGGAGCTGATCGCCCGGGGCCACGCGTTCGCGCGGTTCGAGAACGGCGAGGTCGTCTTCAAGGCCGAGATCGGGGTGGCGACTCCGCGGGCGTTCCAGATCCAGGGCGTGTGGGTGCGGCCGGACCGGCGGGGCGAGGGACTCTCCGCGCCGGGGGTCGCGGCGGTGACCGCCGCCGGGCTGCGTGACGTGGCGCCGGTGGCTACGTTGTACGTCAACGATTTCAACCACGCGGCACGGCGCACCTACGCACGCGTCGGCTTCACCCACGCCGACACGTTCATGACCGTGTTGTTCTAGGGGCACCCCTGGGGTCCGTCCGGTAGGAACCGATCCGGTGAGGAGCGGCTTGGCACGCGGGACAGTGGTCACGGGTTGGCAGTTCTGGATCGACCGGGGCGGCACGTTCACCGACGTGGTGGCCCGCACACCCACCGGTGCCCTGGTGACCCACAAGCTGCTCTCGGACAATCCCGCGCGGTACGCCGACGCCGCGGTCGCCGGCATCCGGGCGCTGCTGGACCGGGCAGGCGAGGAACCGCCCGGTGCGAGGCCGATCGCCGAGCTGATCGAGTCGGTCCGCATGGGTACCACCGTGGCCACCAACGCGCTCCTCGAACGCCATGGCGAGCGGACCGCGCTGGTGATCACCGAGGGGTTCGCCGACGCGCTGCGGATCGGCTACCAGAACCGCCCGCGCATCTTCGACCGGCACATCGTGCTGCCGGACATGCTGTTCGAGCGGGTCGTCGAGGTCGCCGAACGCGTCGCCGCCGACGGCACCGTCCTGCGTCCGCCGGACCGCGGCGCGCTGGAGGAGAAGCTGCGCGAGGTGTACGCCGACGGCGTTCGCGCGGTCGCCGTGGTCTGCCTGCACAGCTACCTCCATCCCGCGCACGAGCAACAGGTCGGCGCCCTGGCGGCGCGGATCGGCTTTCCGCAGGTGTCGTTGTCGAGTGAGGCCAGCCCCCTGATGCGGGTGGTGCCGCGCGGTGACACCACGGTGGTCGACGCCTACCTCTCACCGGTGCTGCGCCGCTACGTCGAGCACGTCGCCGACGAGCTGTCCGGCGTACGCCTGATGTTCATGCAGTCCAACGGCGGGCTGGCCGAGGCTGGGCACTTCCGCGGCAAGGACGCCATCCTGTCCGGGCCCGCGGGCGGGATCGTCGGCATGGTGCGGATGTCGCGGCTGGCCGGGTTCGACAAGGTGATCGGCTTCGACATGGGCGGGACGTCCACCGACGTCTCGCACTACGCCGGAGAGTACGAACGCGTCTTCGACACCCAGGTGGCCGGCGTGCGGCTGCGCGCCCCGATGCTCGACATCAACACCGTCGCGGCCGGCGGTGGGTCGGTTCTGCACTTCGACGGCAGCCGCTACCGCGTCGGGCCCGACTCCGCGGGCGCCGACCCTGGGCCCGCCTGCTACCGCGGCGGCGGCCCGCTGACCGTCACCGACGCCAACGTGATGCTCGGCCGGGTGCAGCCGGCGTACTTCCCGCACGTCTTCGGGCCCGGCGGCGACCAGCCGCTGGACGTCTCCGTCGTGCGGACGGGGTTCGCGGAGCTGGCCGGCCAGATCGCGGCCGCGACCGGCGACGACCGGACACCGGAACAGGTCGCCGCCGGGTTCGTGGCGATCGCGGTCGCCAACATGGCCAACGCGGTGAAGAAGATCTCGGTGCAGAAGGGGCACGACGTCACCGAGTACGCCCTCACCACGTTCGGCGGCGCGGGTGGCCAGCACGCCTGCGCGGTGGCCGACGCGCTCGGCATCCGGACGGTGCTCGTGCCGCCCATGGCCGGCGTACTCTCCGCGCTCGGTATCGGCCTGGCCGACACCACCACCATGCGCGAGCAGTCCGTCGAGTGCGGGCTGGACGCCGACGGACTCAAGCGGGTCGATGCGGTGGCCGACGACCTCGCCCGCACCGCCCGCGACGAGCTCCTCGCCGAGGAGGTGTCGGCCGAACGCATCGAGGTGGTCCGGCGGGCGCACCTGCGCTACGACGGAACCGACACCGCGGTGCCGGTGGCGCTGGCCGAGCCGGCCGACCCGGCGGCGATGGTGGCGGAGTTCGAGGCGGCCTACCGGCGTACGTACTCCTTCCTGATGGACCGCCCGCTGGTGGTGGAGGCGGTGTCGGTCGAGGCGGTCGGCGCCACCGTCCCTCCGGACCTGGACGCCCTGGCGCCGGCCGACCCCGGCGACGGAAGCCCGGCCGGGGAGGACCCGGGCGGCGCGGCGCAGGAGCCGGCGGTACGGATGTACGCCGGGGACCGCTGGCACGACGTACCGCTCCTGCGGCGCGACCGGCTCGCTGCCGGCACCACCGTCAGCGGACCGGCGATCGTCACCGAGGCCAACGCCACCACGGTGGTCGAGCCCGGTTGGGCGGCGACCGTCACCGCGACCGGCCACCTGCGGATCGAACGCGTCAGCGCCCGCGCCGACGTCGAGGACGTCGGCACCGAGGTCGACCCGGTGCTGCTGGAGATCTTCAACAACCTCTTCATGTCGATCGCCGAGCAGATGGGTGCCCGGCTGTCCTCGACCGCGCAGTCGGTGAACATCAAGGAGCGGCTGGACTTCTCCTGCGCGTTGTTCGACCCCGACGGCAACCTCATCGCCAACGCGCCGCACATGCCGGTGCACCTGGGCTCGATGGGCGCGAGCGTGCAGGAGGTGATCCGCCGGCGCGGCTCCGCGATGAAGCGCGGCGACGTCTACGCGGTCAACGATCCCTACCACGGCGGCACCCACCTGCCCGACGTGACGGTGGTGACGCCGGTGTACGACGAGGCGGGGGAGAAGGTGCTGTTCTTCGTCGCCTCCCGCGGTCACCACGCCGAGATCGGTGGGCTCACCCCCGGCTCGATGCCGGCCACCAGCCGCTCGGTCGAGGAGGAGGGGGTGCTGTTCGACAACTGGCTGCTGGTGGAGAACGCCCGCATGCGCGAGGAGGAGACGCGGCGGCTGCTCACCGAGGCGCCGTACCCTTCCCGCAACCCCGACACCAACCTCGCCGACCTGCGCGCCCAGATCGCCGCCAGCGAGAAGGGAGTGGAGGAGGTCGGGAAGATGATCGACCACTTCGGGCTGGACGTCGTACAGGCGTACATGCGGCACGTGCAGGACAACGCCGAGGAAGCTGTCCGCCGGGTCGTCGCCACCCTGGACGGCGGGTCGTACAGCTACGAAATGGACTCCGGCGCCTGGATCGAGGTGCGGGTCGAGGTGGACCGCTCGGCGCGTACCGCCACCATCGACTTCACCGGCACCTCGGCCCAGCTCGACACCAACTTCAACGCACCGGCGTCGGTGGCGACCGCGGCCGTGCTGTACGTCTTCCGCACCCTGGTCGACGACGACATTCCGCTCAACGACGGGTGCCTGCGGCCGCTGCGCATCGTGGTACCCGAGGGCTGCATGCTCGCGCCGAGGTTCCCGGCGGCCGTCGTCGCCGGGAACGTGGAGACCTCGCAGGCGGTGACCGGCGCGCTGTACGCCGCGCTCGGCGTGCAGGCGGAGGGCTCGGGGACGATGAACAACGTGACGTTCGGAAACGCGCGGCACCAGTACTACGAGACGGTGGCGTCCGGGTCGGGTGCGGGCGACGGCTTCGACGGCGCGGCCGTGGTGCAGACGCACATGACGAACTCCCGGCTGACCGACCCCGAGGTGCTGGAGTGGCGGCTGCCGGTGCTGCTGGAGAGCTTCGCGATCCGGCGGGGGAGCGGCGGTGAGGGGCGCTGGCGTGGTGGCGACGGAGCGGTGCGCCGGCTGCGGTTCCTGGAACCGGCGACGGTGAGCACGCTGTCGGGCCACCGGCGGGTTCCGCCGTACGGCATGGCCGGCGGCCGGGCCGGCGCGCTCGGGCACAACCGGGTCGAACGCGCCGACGGCAGCGTCGTGGAGCTGGCGGGTGCCGATTCGGCCGAGGTGGGCACCGGCGACGTCCTGGTCGTGGAGACACCGGGCGGAGGGGGATACGGCCCGGTTGTGCCGTCTGGACCAGATGGTCCGTCGGGTCCTTCCGGGCGGGACGGGTCCACCTGATCGGCAGCACCTGATCGGCCGGACCCGAGCGCGGTAGGTGCGCGACCTACCATGTCCGGCGTGCTGCATCTGCGGGTGACCTCACCGTCGGAGCGGACCGAGAAGGTCGTCGCGCTCCTCGAGGACTGCGTGGGCGTCGCCAACCTGGCGGTGGTGCCGGGCGCGTCGATCCGGCCCCCGGGCGATCTGGTGTTCGCGGACATCGCGCGGGAGTCCGTCGAGGGGGTGCTCTGTGGGCTGCGCGACCTCGGCCTCGACTCCGACGGGACGATCGCCATGGAGATGGTCGACACCGCCGTCTACGACGCCGCCGAACGCGCCGAGCGCGCCGCGCCGGGCGAGGGCGCGGACGCGGTCATCTGGGAGGAGGTCGTACGGCACACCTCCGACGACGCCGTGCTTTCGTGGACGTTCCTGTCGTTCCTCTTCCTCGCCACCACTCTCGCCGCCATCGCGGTCGTACTCGACTCCTCGATCCTGGTGATCGGCGCGATGGTGGTGGGCCCGGAGTTCGTCGCGCTGGCCGCGATCGCGGTCGGGATCGTGCATCACCGCACGGGTCTGCTGCGCCGGGGGCTGTTCACCCTGGCCGTCGGCTTCGCCGCGGCGATCGCGGGCACCACGGTACTGTGCCTGATCGCGCGGGCCGCGGGATGGATCACCATCGCCCAGATCGACCGGCCCAGACCGTTGACAGGGTTCATCTGGACCCCGGACCGGTGGTCGTTCGTGGTGGCGTTCATCGCGGGGATCGCCGGCGTGCTGTCGCTCACCGCCTCGAAGTCCGGCACGCTGGTCGGCGTGTTCATCTCGGTCACCACCGTGCCCGCGGCCGGCAACCTCGCCGCGGCGCTGGCGCTCGGTGACCTCGCCGAACTTGCCGGCTCGGCGGCCCAGCTCGGCATCAACATGGCCGCCATCGTGCTCGCCGGGGTGGCGACGCTGATGCTACAGAAGGCGGTGGGCAGACCGGGGCAGCGGATCCGGATCTGACGGGCGGGCCACGCCGGCCGGTGCGCCGTACGCTCAGCCGATGATCTGCCCGATCGCCATCCAGATCAGGTTCTCGATGATGGACTTGGTGATCTGCCGGAAGATCGGGATCTCCAGCAGCGAGCCGCCGAACGTCACCGCCGCGGTCGCGATCGCCTGGGCGATCTGGAAAGCCAGGATCACCAGCTGGATGATGGCGTTGATCTTCAGGACCAGCACCACCCCGGCGTAGACGAACAGGCCGAGACCGAAGCCCGTACCGGCGGTGGAGGCGATGTCGAGGTTCCTGGTGCCGCCGTGTTCGGCCCACAGTTTCGTGAACGCCTCGACGGTGGGGCCCTCGTGCCCTTCGGAGACCTTGGTGGCCGCGCCCTCGGCGCCGCCTGCGACCGTGCTCAGCCGCCCGGCGAAGTCCACCCAGGTCTGGCCCATACCGAACAGCTTCTCCTCGTCACCCTCCGGCCAGTTGATGCCGATCATGCCGAGCACGGTGACCAGCTCGCCGGGAAGTTGGAGCCCCATGTCGTCTCAGACCGCCTCGACGTCGTTGCCGACCTGGCTGAACAGCTGCTCGCCGCCCTCCTCGTTGTCGCGCGCGGTGCGCGCCACGTGGTTGGCGGCCTCGGAGTGTGCGGTCAGGTCGCCGAGGATCCCGTCGAGCTGGTCGAAGGCGAACTCCGACACGGCCTGGTGGGTGACACCGATCAGCATCCCGATCTCGTCGCCGCCCCACGGCTCACCGAAGGCGGCAAGCTCCGCCTTGATCCCCTTCAGCTCGCGGGCGAGGTCCTGGGCCGCCTTGTCGAGGTCTCCCGAGGCGCGGTTGAGCTGGTTCCACCCGAGCCTGACGCTCTCGTCACCCATGGTCGTTCAGTCCCTGTCGAGTCGGTCCTGGACGTCGGTGATGGCCTGCAGGTAGCGCCGCATCTGCATCACCGACTGCTGCTGGAACTCCTGCAGACGTTCGAGCATCTGCTGCTGGTCGGCGAGCGCGGGCAGGGCGCTGGTCAGCTTGGCCTGCAGGTCGGCGAGCGCGGCGTTGGCCGCCTCCCGGAACGCCTCCGCGATCGACTCGGAGTCCGAACGCAGAACGCGGGGGTTGAGCTCGACCGTCTCCAGCTCTCCGCCCGGCTTGGCGGTCACGCGGACGTAGCCGTCGAGTGCCTCGCCGACACCGCGGACCGGCCCGGTGGGTTCGGCGCCGCCGTCGGCGGCGCCCTGTTCAGCCCCGGGAGCGCTGTCAGCGTGGGGGTCAGGCTGCCCGGCCAGCGGCCGCAGAGCCGCCATGGCGTCGTCGAACAGCCGGTCGAAGTCGTTGGCGCTGACGTCGGCCACGGCCGCCTCCCCGTTGTCGTCCCGCACTAATGCCCCGGTGTGCGGGATCTCCGCTGCTGAGCGACTCTAGCCCACACTTCGGGCGCCACCCGGACGTGATCGACAAGCTGTGGACAACGTCCCTCGATCGGAGCGTCGCCCTGTGCCGCCTCGTCGTTCGCGGCCGGTGCGGGCTTCAGGGTCGGCGTCGACCGGGCCTGGTCCATGCCGGCCCCGAACATGCCGAGCGCAGCCCTCAACCGGGCAACGGTGCCGCTGCCCCTGCCGCGGGGAAGATCCTTGGTTGTCGAATACATGTTCGAACTCTAGCGATGGCGACCGCCATCCAACCCGTTGTCCACAAGGAGATCCGGGTGAGCGACCGATCCGCTGGCTGTGGAGAAATTGTGGCTCGGGGCCGCCTCGCGACGTGGCACGCCTCGGGCCGAGCAGGGGCCTGGTCACGCACAGCCGGTATTCTCGCCTCGGTCCCGGCGGTGGTGACGCCGCCGTCCCTTCCTCGGAGGAGTTTCCCCGTGATCCTGCGGATGTCGACGTTGTTCCTGCGCACGCTGCGCGAGGACCCGGCCGACGCGGAGGTGCCGAGCCACCGGTTGCTCGTGCGCGCCGGCTACATCCGGCGGGTCGCACCGGGCATCTACTCCTGGCTGCCGCTGGGCTGGCGCACCTACCTCAACGTCGAGCGGATCGTCCGGGAGGAGATGGACGCCGCGGGGTTCCAGGAGGTCCACTTCCCGGCGCTGCTGCCGCGCGAGCCGTACGAACGCACCGGCCGGTGGACCGACTACGGCGACGACATCTTCCGGCTCAAGGACCGCAAGGGCAACGACTACCTTCTCGGCCCCACCCACGAGGAGATGTTCACCCTTGCGGTGAAGGACCTGTTCTCCTCCTACAAGGACCTCCCGCTGTCGATCTACCAGATCCAGTGGAAGTACCGCGACGAGCCACGTCCGCGGGCCGGCATCCTGCGGGGCCGGGAGTTCTCCATGAAGGACTCCTATTCCTTCGACGTCGACGACGCCGGCCTGGAGCGCTCCTACCACCGGCACCGTGAGGCGTACGTCCGTACGTTCGACCGGCTCGGACTCGACCACGTGATCGTCAAGGCGATGGCCGGAGCGATGGGGGGCTCGCTCAGCGAGGAGTTCCTCACCCCCACCGAGGTGGGCGAGGACACCTACGTCCGCTGCACATCCTGCGACTACGCGAGCAACACCGAGGCGGTGGAAGTGCCCGCCACCGAGCCGGTGCCGCACGCCGGCCTGCCCGCCGCGCACGTGGAGGACACGCCGGACACCCCGACGATCGAGTCGCTGGTCGCGCTCCTGAACGGCCGGGAGAAGCTCCGTCGCGACGACCGTCCCTGGCAGGCGTCCGACACCCTGAAGAACGTCATCGTCAAGGTCGTCCAACCAGGCGGCGACAGCGAACTCCTTGCCGTTGGCGTACCCGGTGACCGGGAGGTGGACCTGAAGCGGCTGGAGGCCCAGGTCTACCCGGCCACCGTCCAGGCGGCGACCGACGAGGACTTCGCGGCCAGGCCGGAGCTGGTGCGCGGCTACATCGGACCCGCCGCGCTGGGTGCGGACAAGCCGGCCAGGGTTCGCTACCTCGTGGACCCACGGGTCGCGTCGGGCACCCGCTGGGTGACCGGCGCCAACGAACCCGGCAAACACGTGGTGGACCTCGTCGCCGGCCGCGACTTCACCCCCGACGGCACCATCCATGCCGCCGACGTACGCGACGGTGACCCGTGCCCGCGCTGCGGCAGCGCGCTGGCCTCGGCCAGGGGCATGGAGATGGGGCACGTCTTCGCGCTCGGCCGCAAGTTCGCGCAGGCGCTCGGTCTCACGGTGCTGGACGAGAACGGCAGGCAGGTCGTGGTGACGATGGGGTCGTACGGCATCGGGGTGAGCCGGGCAGTCGCCGCGATCGCGGAGAAGAACCACGACGCCAAGGGCCTGATCTGGCCCCGCGAGATCAGCCCGGCCGACGTGCACGTCATCGCCACCGGCAAGAACGACGCGCCGTTCGAGACCGCCGAGCGACTCGCCGCCGAGCTGGACGCCCGGGGCATCCGGGTGCTGCTGGACGACCGGCGCGGGGCGAGCCCGGGGGAGAAGTTCAACGACGCCGACCTGCTGGGCATCCCCACGATCGTGACCTGCGGGCGGCGGATCGTGGACGGCAAGGTGGAGATCAAGGACCGGCGTACCAGCGAACGCATCGATCTGCCGATCGCCGAGGTCGTCGACCATCTGGTGGAGGTCTGCGCTTCCTGACCCGCTGTGCTTCCGGGCCGGTCCGTCGACCGGTCAGCCGAGTGGTACGTGGTTGCGGGTGGTCGCCGAGCGCGGTCGGTACGCCGACGGCGCCAGGCCGGTGAACGCCCGGAACTCCTTGACGAAGTGGGCCTGGTCGAAGTAGCCGGTCCGGTGGGCGATCTCGGCCCAGTCGACCGGCCGGTCGTGGGGGATCGCCGCCAGCGCCCGCTGGAAGCGGCGTACGCGGGCGAAGAGTTTCGGTGTCAACCCCACGTTGTCAGCGAACCGCCGGGTGAACGCCCGGCCGGTCAGCCCGCAACGTTCGGCCACCTGCGCGACCGGTCTGCCCCGGTGGAGTTCGCCCACCGCGAACTCCAGTCCCGGGTCGGCCCGCAGGGGGCGGACCGCCCGGCTCAGCAGGACCTGCTCCACCACGTCCAGCTTCGCCCCCGGTGTGGCCGCCGCCGCCAGGCGTTCGCGAAGTTCGCCGCCCGCGTGGTCGCCCCAGAGCGCGTCGAGGTCGAGCAGCCGTTCACCGGTCCGGTCCGCCGGCCCGGCGAAGAACGGGGCCGCGCCGCCCGGCCGGAACGCCACCCACACGGTCTCCCGCTGGTCCGCTGTGTCGATCACCCGGACGCCGGACTGCGGTCCGGACAAGGCTGCGCCGCCGACGAACTCCGCTGCCTGCGCGTCGCCGGCCTCCCCGTACACCCGGAACCTGTCCTCGGCCAGGTTGACCAGCAGCTGCGGAACGCCGGTCGGCAACGCGCGCTCGCGGCCGTTGCCCGCGATGCCCTCGGCGTATCCGAGGTGACGGACGAACGGCGCTAGCGCCGCACTCGGCGCCCGACTGACGTACTGCATGCACCGACCATAGAGCCGGCGCACGCAGTACGTCAGCTCGGTGCAGTACGTCAGCAGGCCGAGCCGCTCAGCCCGGCAGGAGCCTCTCCAGCCGTTCGTCGTAACGCCAGGCCGGATGCGTACCGGTCAGGTGGACACCGCCGATCCAGCGGTCCACGCCGTTGAGCTCGGCGTGGTCGGCCCGGCCGGCGAGGACGTCCCGTCCAGCCGTGGTGAGCGCCACCCGACGTTCGGCGTACGGTCCGTCGGCTGTGTCACCATCCACCGCAAGCAGCGGTTGACGGGCAGCCGCCAGCTCGGCGATGCGGTCGAAGCAGGAGGTGTCGCCGAGGAACGGCCGGCGTTCGCGGCGCCGCACCTCGGCGAAGACCGCGCCTGCCGTGCCCGCGCCACCGTCGACGGCAAGGAGGATCCTGCGCTCGGTCAGGGAGAGTCCGTCCGAGCGCGCGGGGTACTCCTGCGCCAACCGGCCGAACGCCTCCGGGAGGTGCCGCAGGACGGGCGAGGCCGACCGCGCGATCTCGGCCAGTCCGCCAGGGTCGGGAGCGGTGAACGCCCCCCAGGCGGCTATCGCGAGGTCGAACGCCTCGGCGGTCAGCGGGAGCTCGTCCGCACGCAACCGCAGCAGGTCCGCAGGCGCCAGTTCGCCCAGTCCGCCGAAGTGCGCTATCCCGGGAAACTCTCCGGCCGACACCAGCGACACCGACTCCGGTGGGACACCGGCCCGGTGCAGCTGGTCGAGGATCTGCACCACCTGGAGCTGGTCGTACAGGTCGGCCTCGAACCACAGCACAACCCGGCCACCACGGTGGGCCGCGAGGGCTGCGTCGCGGGCATCGAAGTCGGCACGCACCGAGGCCGGATCCAGCCCCTCTCCGGCGATGAAGTCCGCGCGTACGGCACGAAGCTCGGCGTCGGTGAGTCCGCCGGGCACCGGGCCGTCGTGGAGTACGTCCCGCCAGGGCAGGATCGGCTCGGTGAGCCCGGCCGCCCGCATCACCTCCGCGGCGCAGTCGCCGTTGGTGACGTGCAGGACGTCCCTGGTGTGGTCGTCCCTGGTCTCTGCTCTGGTCTCTGCTCTGGTCTCGGGGGCGATCCCGGCTGCCGGCTCGTCTCCGGGCTCGGGGGCGGTCCGGTCCGCCAACTGTGCGCGGGCGGCGGCGTACCGCTCACCCGTCCTGGCCATCCGCGCGCGGACACGGCGCTTGAACGCGGCGTCTCGGGTCATGTCGACCTGTCCCTTCGTGCCGTGCCAGCGCCCCCCAGCGGAGCCGAGCACGACAGCGGTGACAGGTGATCATGCCCGCTGCCGAGGTCGGTTCCCCTTTGCCTCCCTGGCAGATCCCGCTGGGGTGGATCGCGGAGGTTGGGCGCGGCAGGGCGCCGGGGCCAGACTAGGCGACACCCCGGCGATCTGTCACCGGTCCACGGGGTCGTTCACACGGTCCCCGTCGACGGTCGGTCCCTGTCCACCGGTCCTCGTCCACCGGTCCTCCTCACCGGCCGACGGCGTAGTTCTGCATCCCGCGTGGGTTGGCGCCCGCGGAGAGCACACCGGTCCGCGGGTCGCGGGCGACCGCGCACAGCCGGCCGAGGCTCCACGGGCCCGACCGCGTGACGACGTGGCCGCGGCGTTCCAGCGCACCGATCGCCTCCTCGCCGAGCCGGTCCTCGACCACCAGACCGCGCGGCTCCATCGTCCGCGGGTAGAACGAACCGGGGAAGCTCGTGGTGTGCCACGCCGGCGCGTCGATGGCCTGCTGGAGGTCCTGCCCCGCGCCGAGGTGCCGCAACAGGAACAGCAGCTGCCACTGGTCCTGCTGGTCACCACCGGGGGAGCCGCAGGCGAGCACCGGACGGCCGTCGGCGAGCACCAGCGTCGGCGACAGCGTCGTACGAGGACGCCGACCGGGCACGAGCGAGGAGGACAGCCCCTCCTCCAGCCAGAACATCTGTGCCCGGCTGCCCAGGCAGAACCCGAGCGAGGGGATCGTCGGCGAGCTCTGCAGCCAGCCGCCGCTCGGCGTGGCGGAGATCATGTTGCCCCAGCGATCGACGACGTCCACGTGGCAGGTGTCGCCGCGGGTACGGCCGGTGAGGTCGACGGTGGGTTCGCCGGTGTCGCCGGTCCCGCGTCCGCCGGCCGGGGCGGTCCGTTCCGGGTCGGCGTGCGCTGCCGGCAGCCTCGGCGTACGTCCCTCAGGCGAGCCGGGGCGCAGGTCGCCCGAAGCCCGGTCGCCCACGAGCGCGGCGCGTTCGGTGGCGTACTCCCTGGACAGCAGCGCCGGCAGCGGGGAGTCGGGCAGGTCGCCGTACCACGCCTCCCGGTCGGCCAGGGCGAGCTTGAGCACCTCCGCCGTCAGGTGGACGCCGAGTTCACCGCTGCCGTCTGTGCTGTCGATGTCGGCCGTGGCGTCCAGCGCGTCCAGCAGGGCCAGCGACTGCAGCAGGACCGGCCCCTGACCCCACGCCCGGGTCTTGGCCACGGTCAGGCCGTTCCACTCCAAAGTCGCGGGTTCCTCCCAGGACGCCGACCAGGAGGCGAGGTCGTCACCGGTGAGCACGCCGGCGTGGTCGGCGCCGCTTGCGTCGCGGTGCGCCTGCCGGGAGAACGCCGCCACCTCCTCGGCCACGAACCCCTCCCGCCAGGCCCGGCGGGCGGCGTCGATCTGGGCCTCCCGGCCGGTGCCGGCGGCCTCGCCCTCGGCGGCCAGCCGCTCCAGGGTGCCGGCGTACGCCGGGTTGGCGAACATCGCGTTCGGCGCCGGTGGCTTTCCGTCGCGCAGCCACAGCGCCGCCGAGGTGGGCCAGTGTTCGGCGAACAACCGCTCGACCGTGGCGATCGTCGTCACCGCGCCGGACACCAGCGGATGACCCGCGCGGGCGTACCCGATCGCCGGCTCGAGCACGTCGCGCAGCCGCCAGGTGCCGTGGTCGCGGAGCAGCAGCAGCCAGGCGTCCACCGCTCCGGGGACGGTGGCCGCCAGCGGCCCGGAGCCGGGGACCAGGTCCAGGCCCAGGTCGCGGAAGTGCTCGATGGTGGCGCCCGCCGGTGCCGGTCCCTGCCCGTTCAGGACCCTGGGCGCGGGGTCGCCGGCGGTGGCCACCACGGCGGGGACCTCACCGCCCGGGCCGTTCAGGTGCGGCTCGACCACGTGCAGGACGAAGCCGGCGCAGGCGGCCGCGTCGAAGGCGTTGCCGCCGCGTTCGAGCACGCTCATGGCGCTCTGCGACGCCAGCCAGTGCGTGGACGCGACCATGCCGAAGGTGCCCCGGAGGGTCGGGCGGGTGGTGAACGTCATGAACCGTCCTCGTCGTCGAAGGAGGAAGCCGGCCGGCGGTCTCGGGCACGGCGACGCAGACGTGCGGGCGCGACCGGCGGTGCGCCCGACCCTAACGCGTGTACGCCGTCCGGCGGCCGCGATGCCGGTCCCGGCACCGCCGATCGCCGGCCGACGGGGAGTGCGGACAGCGGGTGCGGGCGGCAGGTGCGAACGGCAGCCCGGTTGTCGGTGCCCGCTGGCACCATCCCGGCATGACAGTGAGCGCGGTGATCTTCGACTGGGGCGGCACTCTCACGCCCTGGCACACGGTCGACCTGCACGACCAGTGGCGGCACTACGCCCGGGCCTACGACCCGGCGCACGGCGACGAGGTGTCGGCAGCGCTGCGGGCGGCCGAGGACGAGGCCTGGCGGCGGTCCAGGGAGGAGCACCGCGCGACCGCGTTCGACACGATCGTCCGGGCGGCCGGGCTGGAGCCGTCCGGTCCGGCGCACCAGCGCGGGGTCGAGGCCTATCGCGCCTGGTGGGAGCCGCACACCCTGTCCGACCCGGACGCCGCACCGCTGTTCCGGGCGCTGCGTGAGCGGGGAATCCGGGTCGGCGTGCTGTCCAACACCGTCTGGCCACGCGACGACCACGAACTCGTCTTCGCCCGCGACGGGCTGCTCGACCTCATCGACGGAGCCGTCTACACCAGCGAGATCGCACACACCAAGCCACACCCGGAGGCGTTCCGCGCCGCCATGGCGGCCGTCGGCGTCGACCGCCCGGAGCACTGCGTCTTCGTCGGCGACCGGCTCTTCGACGACATCCACGGTGCGCGCTCGGCGGGGATGCGGGCCGTCCACGTGCCGCACAGCGAGATTCCCGCCCTGCAGCGTGGGCACACCGACGGCGAGCCGGACGCGGTGGTCCAGCGACTGGCCGACATCCTCCCGCTCGTGGACGGCTGGCGATCCGGGTCGGCTACCGCTGCTGAGCCGACCCGGCCAGCCGTTACCGGTCGCGGCGGTTGAACCCCGCCGTCCGGTAGCGATGCCATTGCGCTCAGCACACACCTCGGGCCGATGTCCTGGGCCACGGCTCAGGAGGAGATCGGCCGACGCCGATGACAGTCGTACGGGGAGGACCCGCCATGCCCGAGATCGACCGCCGCGGTTTCGTCGGAGGCCTGGGCGGCCTCGCTGCCGGCGCCTCGCTGCTGGCCACTGCGCGCCCCGCGCCCCCGGGTGCGGCCGCCGAGCCGGTGTTCCACTACGACCTGACGCACCTGTACACCCTCGACCTGGCCGATCCGGAGCAGGCTGCCCGGGCGTACGACGAACTCCACTTCGTGTCCACCCTGCAGGGCATCGTCAACCGCGACCATCCCCGGCTCTACGTTCATTTTGTCGACCACAGCGAGTTCGGCACCAAGGACATCGACGACTACTGGCTCGCCGTACTACGCCGGGACGGAGGCCTGCTCGCCGACCGGCCGCTTCGCCACCTCGGCACCCTCGAGGATCTGGTCACGACCTTCCGCCGCTCGCTCCGAGGCGCGGTGGTGTGGGACCCGAACGTGCCGGCCACCTCCGACGTCGCGTCGACGGTGGCGGGCGCCCGCGACCTGGTGGCCGTTCGGTACGACCCCTCACCGGACTCGCTGTACACCCGTTACGTCGGCATCCGCGACGCGGCCGACGGACCACTGCGGTTGCCGGCCGTCGTACGACTCGTACGCGACGACGGGAGCTCGCTGTTCACCGGCCGGGGGCCGATTCCCGGCACCCGGCGCGAGTCGACCGGCAGCGCCAAGTGCGACGCGTACGTCTGGGCGGTCGAGCACTATCTCCGCACCGGGCGGTCCACTCCTGATCTCGGCTACTACCTCGACGGCTACTGGCTATGCCGGCCTCAGGGCAAGCTGCAGCAGGCCCTGCTCACCAACCACGACTACCTCGTCAGCCGGCGCGGGTTCTTCTTCGACCTGCTGCCCTGGGACGACGAGGCTCCTGTCGACGATCCGAACCAGCCCGTCGGCACCGACCAGGCCACGCTGGAGGAGATCCTGCGGGTGGCCTACGAGCGGGCGGGCGGAGCGATGGTCCCGGTGCACGGGTTCGTCCCGTGGGGCTACAAGTACACGACGGTCGACCCGGCCGGCGGGCACCACGAACCGGTGGCCACCGAGTGGCGCTTCGTGCAGGTCGCCTCCGCCTACAACGCCTACCTCGACGCCGACGCGGAGAACCTCGACGCGATGGCCAACGCCTCGGTGTTCCGGCACGCCCCGCTGCGGTCGGCCTACCCGCAACGCCCGCGCCCGACCACCGCGGACCTGCGGGCCCGCGGCTTCGTCGACGCGTCGGGTGCGGTGGCCCCGCGCCGCTACGTGATGTTCTACGTGGGCGACTACGACTCGGCCGCCTGGCTGTACCAGGTGATGCCCTATGTCTGGGACGACGCCGCCCGCGGCAAGGTCCCGCTCAACTGGGCGTTCAATCCCAACCTCGCCGAGCGGATGCCGGTGGCGCTGGACCTCGCGCGGCGGACGGCGACCTCGGCCGACACGTTCGTGGCCGGTGACAGCGGCGCTGGTTACGTCAACCCGGGCATGCTGGCCGAGCCGCGCGAGTTCTCCGGCCTGCCGTCGGGCGTCGCCGCGTGGAGGCGGCACTGCCGGCCGCGCTACGCCCGATGGGACCTCACCGTGACCGGCTTCGTGATCGACGGCTACGCGCCGGGCATGGACGCCGAGACCAGGGCGGCGTACGCCGACTTCTCACCCGACGGGTTCGCCGCGCAGAAGATCGAACCCATGGGACTCGTCGGCACCACCCCCTTCGTCCGGATGGGCCCCGACCTGCCGCGCGCCGACCCGGCGACCGCGGCCCGGGCTCTACGGGACGCGCTCGACGGCGACCTGGCCGGGCCGCCCGCGGCGCCTCGGTTCCTTTGTGTGCGCACCATCCTGGAAAGCCCCTCGTGGCACCGCGAGGTGGTGGACATGGTGCTCGCGCAGGCGCGGGAGGCGGCGGTGGAGCTCGTGGACGCGCACACCTTCTACGCGCTGGTTCGGCAACACCTCGGCTGAGCACGCGGCGACCGTGCCGGGTTCGCTACCGCTGTCGACTACCGGCGCCGGAGACGCGGCGGGACGCCGACGGCGACGCCGGACGCGTGGGCGTAGGCGCCGCACCGGGCGGATGGGCGACACCGGGGAACGCCACCTGGTCGGCGCCCCACTCCAGGCGCCGGCGGGCGCAGTCGGCGAGCAGGTCGGCGCCAATGGTGCGCACGCTCGACGTGGTCGCGGCAGCCACCAGGTCGGCGAACACGCCGGCGCATCCGTCCTCGAGGTACGCCGCGAGCCGCCGGGCGCTCCTGCCACCGGTCACCTGGAACGGCAGCCGGTAGCCCGCGTCGCCGGCGACCGGTGTGGCGTGCCGTGCACGCACCAGCGTCCGCAGGCGTTCCCGCAGCTCGCGGTACAGCTCGATCGTGCTCTCGCCCCGGCTCCGGTCGTCCGAACCCAGCTGGGGCGTCAGCACGCCGTACCCCCAGATCGCGGCGTGCACACCGGCCAGCGCTTCCTGCAGGCCGGCGACCTCACGGTCACTCATCGGTCAGCCTCCCCGGAGGCGGCGTCGAACTCCTCGCACCCGCCGAACTCGTCGAGCGTCGTCGAAACATCTAAGAGCTCCCCGCGCCCAGCGTCAGCACGTGGGCCGACTCGCAGGCACCGATCGAGGCCAGGATCCGGGCGTGCTCGGGATCGCGCACCACCCGGACGTTGGTCCGGCGCGCGGCGGTGGCGGCCTTCTCCAGAGCGAGCAGGGCGGTGACCGAGTCTCCGCCCGCGTCGGGGACGACCGGGGAGGTCGGCCCGGGACTCGCGGTGCGGCCCGGGGTCGGGGACGGACTGGCCGTGGACCCGCCGGCACGCCGGGTCAGCGCGGTGATTGCGGCGAGGTGTTCCTCGTGCCGCCGGACATATCCCGACAGCTGCTTTCGCAGGTCGGGGTGCTTGGCCACGGTCGCGGCATAGGCGGCCAGCAACGCCCGCTCCTCGGTCAGCGCCGAGGTGAGCACCGGAAGATCCGGGTCGGGCGTGGGCGCCGCATCCAAGCCGTGTCCGGCGCCCCTGGACGACCCGGGCCCGGTGTCGTGGCCGGTCGTGCAGGCCGCGAGAAGGCCTCCGGTCAGGCCGAGGACGCCGGCTCCCAGGGTCGTCCGCAGGACTCCACGCCGGGTCGGCGACACCTCGGCGAACGCCGGAGACGGCGGAGGCGCAGGGGACGAAGCGTTGGTGGGCGCGTTCACGAGCGTGACGTTACCCGAGCGAATTCGGGCCTCGGCGCGTTACGTCCCCCTTCTCCGACCTGGGGAATTCCGGCCCGCCGGAGCCCTCCGCCGCGGAGATCGAACGGCGCTCCGGCGCGGCGCGCGGCGCCGTTTGAAGGGCAATTCCGGTGCCGGGTACGCTGACCACGCCGAGGCCGGGTCGAGGTGACCGCAGGACACTCCGGTCGGCCCTCGGTTCGCACCAGTTCGCACCAGGTCCGCACCAGTCGGCGGGGCGGCCGGGCCGGCAACCAGGTGGTCGCGACGGCGCCGCTCACCGCGGCACCCGACACCGGGTGGCACCGCGCCCGCACCGACCGCACAACTAGAGAGGGAGGCACCCGTGGCAAGCGGCGCTGCTGCTCGTGACCAGGTGGCCGACCTCCTCGCGCCGGTGCTCGCCCAGTCCGGACTCGACCTGGAGTCCGTCGACCTCACCCCTGCCGGCCGCCGTACCGTCCTGCGGATCGTGGTGGACGCCGACGGCGGCGTCACTCTGGACCAGCTGGCCGACATCTCGCGCACCGTGGCGAAGCTGCTCGACGCCGGCGACGTGATGGGTGCGGGTTCCTACACCCTCGAGGTGACCTCGCGGGGCGTCGACCGCCCGCTGACCGAACCCCGTCACTGGCGGCGCAACGTCGGCCGCCTGGTCAAGGTGGTGCACGCCGACGGCAGCCAGCTGCTCGGGCGGGTCACCGCGGCCGACGAGCGGAGTGCCGAGCTGGACGTCGACGGAACCCCCCACCAGGTCGAATACGCCCGGGTGGCCAAGGCGCGGGTGCAGGTCGAGTTCGCGAAGATGGCGCCGGCCGACGACGCCGAGTCCGGCGAGGAGCTCGACGACACCGACCTTCCGGACGACGACGACAACCACGACAACCACGACAGCGACGACACGTACGACAGGTACGACGGCACGGACAAGGAGGGATAGGTCCATGGACATCGACATGGCGGTCCTGCGCGCCCTGGAGCGCGAGAAGGACGTCCCTCTGGAGGCCGTCTGCGAGGCGATCGAACAGGCACTGCTCATCGCCTACCAGCGGACCGAGGGAGCCCAGCAGCACGCCCGGGTCGAACTCGACCGCAAGAGCGGGCACGTGACGGTCTACGCCACCGAGCTCGACGACGAGGGCAAGCCGGCGCGGGAGTGGGACGACACCCCGACGGGCTTCGGCCGGATCGCCACCACCACGGCGAAACAGGTCATCCTGCAGCGGCTGCGCGACGCCGAGGAAGACCACATGTTCGGCGAGTTCGTCGGCAAGGAGGGCGACATCCTCTCCGGGGTGATCCAGCAGGGCAAGGACCCCCGGCTGGTCTACGTCAACCTCGGCCGGGTGGAGGGCGTGCTGCCGCCCCAGGAACAGGTGCCGGGTGAGCGCTACAACCACGGCGACCGGATCAAGTGCTTCGTGGTGGCCGTCCGCAAGGGCTTCCGCGGCCCGCAGATCACCCTGTCCCGCACGCACCCGAACCTCGTCCGGAAGCTGTTCGCGCTGGAGGTTCCCGAGATCGCCGACGAAACCGTCGAGATCAGGGGGATCGCCCGCGAGGCCGGTCACCGCACCAAGGTCGCGGTGCACTCCCGCAACCCGTCGGTCAACGCCAAGGGTGCCTGCATCGGCCCGGTGGGTTCGCGCGTACGCAACGTCATGAACGAGCTGCACGGTGAGAAGATCGACATCGTCGACTGGTCGGAGGACCCGGCGGAGTACGTCAAGCAGGCCTTGTCGCCGGCGCGGGTGCGCAGCGTCGAGGTCGTCGACGCCGCGGCCAGGTCGGCTCGGGTGGTCGTGCCCGACTACCAGCTCAGCCTCGCCATCGGACGCGAGGGCCAGAACGCCCGGCTCGCCGCCAGGCTGACCGGCTGGCGGATCGACATCCGGTCCGACACGGCCGAGGCCGAGCCGGCACCGGGCACCACTGCCGCGGGCGAGGGCTCTGCCGAGCCGCCGAACCCGGCCGGCGCGGGCGCGGTCGGCGACCAGCAGGCCGGCGACCAGCAGTAGGTAGGCTCGTTCCGGAAGGGGCCGGCACACCACCGACCAGGAGGCGGCACCGAGGTCGGCGTCGGCCCGTCCGGCACCAGACTGGTCCGACCCCTGCTGACCAGGCGAATCCGGGAGATCCGGCCGGAATCGGACCCTTCTCCGATCCGGATCAAGAGATCCAGCGCTCGCCGAGTCCGGCGGTCTGGGTACACTCTCACGAGGTGGGTCGTACAGGTCTGGAACCAAACACGCGTCCGCACGTGGTGCGCACGTGTGTGGGGTGTCGGCAACGTACGGCAAAGTCTGACCTGCTCCGGGTCGTCCTCGCACGTGACGAGACCGCCACACGGTTGGTCGCGGACGTCACCGGCCACGCGCCGGGGCGTGGGGCGCATCTGCATCCCACGAGAGAATGCCTCGGACTCGCCGAACGCCGACGAGCGTTCGCGCGCGCCCTGCGTGCGCGAACCCCGATCGACGTCGGTCCGCTCCGGCGCCATGTCGAGCAGCAGGATCCAGTCGACACCGGCCAGGCGGATGCCACCGATCTGGCCAGCAACGCACCGAACACCGGCGACGCCCAGCGCGACCAGGGGCGCCGCCCAGGCAAAGAAAGTGGGTCGAGCGGCTCATGAGCACTCGATGAGAACCGAGCAATGAGCACGCCTGGTTACTAGCGGCCTGGACCCACGAGGGGCCCGGGCCGGCAAAGGAGAGCAGTGGCAAAGGTCCGGGTCTACGAACTCGCCAAAGAGTTCGGCATCGAAAGCAAGGCCGTCATGGCCAGGCTTCAGGAGCTGGGTGAATTCGTTCGCTCCGCTTCGTCAACCGTCGAGGCACCCGTCGTCCGCAAGCTGAAGGAGTCCTTCGCGACCGAAACCGGTGGCAAGGCCGGCGGACGGGGATCGGCGCGCAAGTCCGCGAGCAAGCAGGCCGCACCGGCGTCCCCGGCGCAGGCCGCTTCGGGCGCTGCGGCCCCGACGGCACCCAAACCAACTCCGGTCCCCGGCGCGAAGCCCGCGCCGCCGCGGCCGGCTCCGGCGAAGCCTTCCCCCGCGCCCGCCGAGGTGGTTCGCGAGGTCGCGCCGGAGGTGACCGAGCGCCCGGCGGCCGCGGCCCAGCCGAGCGCCACGGCCCAGCCGAGCGCCCCGGCGCCCCAGGCACCCGAGCGGTCGGCGCCCCAGCCGCAGACGCCCCGTCCGGGCCCGCGGCCCGACGGTGGCCGTCGTACCGACCGGCCAGAACGTTCCGACCGGCCGGACCGTCCAGAGCGTCCGGGTCCGTCCGGCGCGAGGCCGGCTCCTCCCGGGCAGCGCCCCACGCGCCAGCCCGGACCAGGTGGTCCCGGTGGTCCCGGCGGCGCCCCCGGTGGTCGCGGCGGTCAGGGCGGCGACACCCGGCAGCGTCCGTCCGGCCCGCGTCAGGGTGGGGCTCCGCGTCCGGGCAACAACCCCTTCACCTCCACCACCGGCATGCGTGGGCCGCGCTCGGAGCGACCCGGCCAGGGTGGTCCGCGTCGTGACGGCGGCGGTTCCGGTCAGCAGGGCGGCGGCGTCCCCGGCGCTCCGCGGCCCAATCCCGCGATGATGCCGACCCGGCCGGAGAGCTCCGGCGACCGTCCGGGTGGCCCCCGTCCGAACCCCGGCATGATGCCGTCGCGTCCGGCCCCACGGTCGGGCGGTCCCGGCGGCCGCACCGGCGGTCCCGGTGGCCGCCCCGGCGGCCCTGGCGGCCGTACCGGTGGTCCCGGTGGCCGCACCGGCGCGCCGGGTCGTGGCGGTGCCGGTCGTCCCGGCGGCGGTGCCGGTCGCCCGGGTGGTGGCGGCGCCGGTGCTCCCGCCGGTGCTCCGCCGCGCGGTGGCTTCGGCGGCCGTCCCGGTGGCGCGCGCGGTCGTGGCGGTACGGCCGGTGCCTTCGGGCGTCCGGGTGGACCGGTGCGCCGTGGCCGCAAGTCGAAGCGGCAGAAGCGCCAGGAGCTCGACAACATGCAGGCGCCGTCCGTCGGCGGCGTGCGGGTTCCCCGCGGCGGCGGTCAGGTCGTCCGGTTGCCGCGAGGCGCCAGCCTCACCGACTTCGCCGAGCGGATCGGTGCGGACGCGGCGTCGCTGGTCCAGGTGATGTTCCACCTGGGCGAGATGGTGACCGCCACGCAGTCGGTCAGCGACGAGACGCTGCAGCTACTGGGCGCCGAGCTCGAGTACGACATCCAGGTGGTCTCGCCCGAGGACGAGGACCGCGAGCTGCTGGAGTCGTTCTCCATCGAGTTCGGTGAGGACGAGGGCGAGGACGCCGAGATCATCGCCCGGCCGCCGGTCGTTTCGGTGATGGGTCACGTCGACCACGGAAAGACCAAGCTGCTGGACGCGATCCGCAACGCCGACGTCGTGGCCGGCGAGGCGGGCGGCATCACCCAGCACATCGGTGCCTACCAGGTCGCCACCGAGGTGGACGGACAGGATCGCAAGATCACGTTCATCGACACCCCGGGCCACGAGGCGTTCACCGCCATGCGTGCCCGTGGTGCGCAGTCGACCGACATCGCGGTGCTCGTGGTGGCGGCCGACGACGGCGTGATGCCGCAGACCGTCGAGGCGCTCAACCACGCCAAGGCGGCCAACCTGCCGATCGTGGTGGCGGTCAACAAGATCGACGTGCCCGACGCCGACCCGGCGAAGGTCCGCGGCCAGCTCACCGAGTACGGCCTGGTCCCCGAGGAGTACGGCGGCGACACGATGTTCGTCGACATCTCCGCACGGGCCCGGACCAACCTCGACGGGCTGCTCGAGGCAATCGTGCTCACCGCCGACGCCGCGCTGGACCTGCGGGCCAACCCCAACCAGGACGCGCAGGGTCTCGCGATCGAGGCGCACCTGGACAAGGGTCGCGGTCCGGTGGTGACGGTGCTGGTGCAGCGCGGCACGCTCCGGGTCGGCGACTCGATCATCGCGGGTCCGGCGTACGGCCGGGTGCGCGCGATGCTGGACGAGAACGGCAAGCCGGTCGAGGATGCTCCGCCCGCGCGACCGGTGCTCGTACTCGGCCTGTCGGCCGTGCCACGCGCCGGTGACACCTTCATGGTCGTCGCCGACGACCGGATGGCCCGGCAGATCGCGGAGAAGCGCGAGGCGCGCGAGCGCAACGCGTCGTTCGCCCAGCGCACCAAGCGGGTCAGCCTCGACGACCTGTCGAAGCTGCTCGAGGAGCGCCAGTCCCTCAACCTCGTCATCAAGGGTGACGTGTCCGGGTCGGTCGAGGCCCTGGAGGACGCGCTCGCCAAGATCGACGTGGGCGAGGAGGTCGACCTGCGGATCCTGCACCGCGGTGTGGGTGCGGTCACCGAGAACGACGTCAACCTTGCGACGATCGACAACGCGATCATCATCGGCTTCAACGTCCGGGCCCAGGGCCGGTCGGTGGAGCGGCTGGCCGACCGCGAAGGCGTGGAGATCCGGTTCTACTCGGTGATCTACCAGGCCATCGAAGAGGTGGAGGCAGCCCTGAAGGGCATGCTGAAGCCGGAGTACGAAGAGGCGCGGCTCGGCACCGCGGAGGTGCGGGAGGTGTTCCGCTCCAGCAAGTTCGGCACCATCGCCGGCTGTCTGGTCACCAGCGGGACCATCCGCCGCAACTCCAAGGCGCGGCTGCTCCGCGACGGCGCGGTCGTCGTGGAAAGCAGCGACATCGCGTCCCTGCGCCGGTTCAAGGAAGACGCCACCGAGGTCCGCGAGGGGTACGAGTGCGGCCTCACCCTGCACAACTACAACGACGTGCGGGTCGGTGACGTGGTCGAGACGTACGAGATGCGGGAGAAGCCGCGCGGCTGACCCCGATCCCCGTCGGCCGGCCTGGCGTTCACAAGGCCGGCCGATCGGGACTCGCCGTCGACGAAGCCCCGGAGCGACTCCGGAGGGGACCCACAGCACGCCTGTGTTGTTCCTCGCCGGAGGGCTTCGGGGCTTCGTTTCGGCCCGGGCGCCCCGGTCGCGACCGGGGCGCCACGAGAGTGGTTGGCTGTGTGCTGCGGCGTGCCGAGGCGTGCCGCGGGCCGGGTGCGGCCGGCGAGCCGCCGCTGCGGCCCGGGCCGGTCGCAGTCGTCGATGTCGTACTTCCGGAGGATGGGCGAGCCGATGTTCACCGGGACGCTGTGCGCCGACCTGCGGCTCGGCGACGTGCGGTCGCTGAAGGAGAAGCGTTCGGTGGTCCGGCCGATCGTGGCGGAGATCGCACGCCGCCATGCCGTGTCCGTCGCCGAGACAGGGCACCATGACCTCTACCGTCGGGCGGAGATCGGTGTTGCCGTGGTGAGTGGCGAGAGTGTGCGCTGCCGCGACGTCCTGGACGCGGTGGAGCGGATGCTCGCCGAGCGCCCGGGTGTGGAACTGCTGCAGGTACGCCGGCAGCTGTTCTCCGATGACGACGAGTAGTACCGACCAGTGACGATAGTGACGAGTAGTACCCGCGCGGTTCCCGGCGGGACCGTGAGGACCCGGTGAGACCGATCGGGCGACACGATTCGGACCAGCAGGACCGAGTGGTATCGGGTGGAACCGAAGTGAGCCGGCACGAAGCACGCGAACCCGGACCGGTGGGCGACCCCGGCCGGGTCGCCCGCCGGCCGAGGAGAGGATGGCGATGAACCAGACACGGGTGAACCAGCTCGCGGACCGGATCCAGGTGATCGTCGCGGAGATGCTGGAGCGCCGGGTGAAGGACCCCAGGCTCGGCTTCGTGACGGTCACCGAGGCCCGCCTGACCGGTGACCTGCGCGACGCCACCGTGTTCTACACCGTGCTCGGCGGCGACCAGGACCACACGGGTACCGCCGTGGCGCTGGAGAGCGCGAAGGGGCTGATCCGCTCCGAGGTCGGCCGCCGGCTCGGGCTTCGGCACACGCCGAGCCTGACCTTCGTCGCCGACGCCGTACCCGAGAACGCCAAGCACATCGAGGACCTGCTGCGCCGCGCCCGTGACTCCGACGCGGAGGTGGCCCGTCGGGCCGCGCAGGCGAGCCCGGCCGGCGAGGCGGATCCGTACCGCGTGCCGCGCACGGACGAGGACCTCGCCGACGAGGACTGACGTGACCCCACCTGAGGCGACCCCACCTGAGGCGACCCCACCCGGCGCGGCCCGACCTGGCGCGGCCCGACCTGGCGCGGCCCGACCTGGCGTGAGCCCGAGCGGCATCGTCGTCGTGGACAAGCCGGCCGGTTGGACCTCCCACGACGTCGTGGGCAAGGTCCGCAGGCTGGCGCACACCCGGCGGGTGGGCCACGCCGGCACCCTCGACCCGATGGCGACCGGTGTGCTCGTCCTCGGCATCGAACGCGCCACCCGGCTGCTCGGCTACCTCACCCTCACCGAGAAGGCCTACGACGCGACGATCCGGCTCGGGGTGTCCACCCGCACCGACGACGCGGAGGGAGAGGTGACCGCCCAGACGTCCGCGCGGGAGGTACGCCGGGCGGACATCGAGGAGGGGATCGCCGCACTGACCGGCGAGATCTCCCAGGTGCCCTCGGCGGTGTCGGCGGTGAAGGTGGCCGGCGAACGCGCCTACCGCAAGGTGCACAAAGGTGAGGACGTCGAGCTTGCACCGCGTCAGGTGACGGTCCGCAGGTTCGAGGTGACCGAGGTCCGGCCGATGGGCGAGGTCGTGGACGTCGACGTGGTGGTCGAGTGTTCCAGCGGGACCTACGTCCGGGCGCTGGCCCGTGACCTGGGTGCGGGGCTGGGCGTGGGCGGCCACCTGACCGCGCTGCGGCGTACCCGCGTCGGTGCCTACGGCCTGGAGCAGGCCCGCAGGATCGACCAGCTCGAGGGCGACTTCGAGGTGGTGCCGATCGCCGACGTGGCGGCCCGGACCTTCCCCACGTTCGACGTGGACGAGCACACGGCGCGGCTGGTCTCGTTCGGGCAGAAGCTGCCCGGCGTGCGGGTGGGCGGCGGCCCGGTGGGAGTCTTCGGCCCGGACGGTGCTTTCCTCGCGCTGTACGAGGACGTCGAGGAAGGCGCCCGGCCGCTCGCGGTGTTCGCGAGCTGATCGCGGGGCCTGGCCGGGGATCGGTTCGGTCCGGACGGGGCCGAGGTCCCTGCGTTGTGCCGGATGCCGGGACCGGACCGAGGGCCGGCGGACGCCCGTCTGGCACCCTTTGAGGCGGGCTCTCCGCGCGGCCCCTCTTTGCGGGACCCCTGCGCGGGCTCGGATGGCGGGCTGTGCGGTCGGTGGCAGGTATCGGGACGGAAGGGCGACGAGGACACGATGCAGCGCTGGACAGACCTGGCCGGGGTGGACCCGCGGTTCGGGCCGACGGTCGTCACGATCGGCGTCTTCGACGGCGTACACCGCGGTCACCAGAGGGTGCTCTCCCGCACCCGTGACCTGGCCCGCGCGCACGGCGCCCGCTCCGTCGTGGTGACGTTCGACCCGCATCCGGCCTCCGTGGTCCGCCCGGAGGCGGTGCCGCCGCTGCTGGCGACGGTGGAGCGCCGGCTGGAGCTGTTCGAGGCGTACGGCATGGACGGTGTGGTCGTCGTGCCGTTCGACAAGGAACGTTCCCGCGAGCCCGCCGAGGAGTTCGTCCGTGAGCTCGTCCGCGCGCTGCGCCCGGTGGCGGTGGTGGTCGGCGACGACTTCCGGTTCGGGCACAAGGCGGCCGGCAACGTCGACCTGCTCCGCACGCTGGGCGGGGAGCTCGGGTTCGCCGTCGAGGGGCTCGCCCGCGCGGCGAAGGTCCCGTCGACCGCCGACCCGGCTCCGGCCCCCGCTCCCGGCGGGAGTGCGGCGGTGACCACCGATCCCGCCGACCCCGCGCCGGGAGGTGCCGCGCCCATGGACGCGGCGACCGCCGACGTACCCGTCGACGCCGTCTCCTCCACCGCGGTCCGGGACCGGCTCGCGGCCGGCGATGTGGCCGGCGCCCGCGCCCTGCTCGGGCACACCTTCCGGGTGGACGGCGTGGTCGTCGAGGGCGCCCACCGGGGACGCGAGCTGGGGTTCCCCACCGCCAACGTGCCGGCGTCGACCGCCCTGGCCCTGCCCGCCGACGGCGTGTACGCCGGATGGCTACGGGTCGCCGACGTGGACGCGCCCGGTCCGCAGGTCCTGCCGGCGGCGATCTCGGTGGGGACCAACCCGCAGTTCGGCAACGAGCCGCGCCGGGTCGAGTCGTACGTCCTGGATCGCGACGATCTGGACCTGTACGGCCGGCCGATCGCCGTGGAGTTCGTCGACCGGGTGCGCGGGCAGGAGACGTACGACTCGGTGGACGCCCTCGTCACCCAGATTCGTGCCGACGTGGAGCACGTACGCCACCTCCTCGCCGCCGACCGGGCCGATCGAGCCGATCGAGCCGATCGGGCCAATCCAGGCTGATCGGGGCTGATCAGGGCCGACCGGGCGGACCACACACCCGCCGGAAACCGGCCACGCCGCCGGCCAGGTGCCGGACCAGGGCGACCGGCCAGGTGCCGGACCAGGGCGCCGGCGGCCCCGGCTGACCGTCCGCCGACCCGCGGGCTGGTAACCTGACCACTGCCGTACGCCGGCCGCGGACAAAGAGTGCCCAGGTGAACCCGCCCTGGCGCGCCGCGCAACGGATCCCGAAAGGAGCCTCGTGTCGCTCGACGCTGCGACCAAGAAGAAGATCATCTCCGAGTACGCGACCAAGGAGGGCGACACCGGTTCGCCCGAGGTCCAGGTGGCGCTGCTCACGCATCGGATCACTCACCTGACCGAGCACCAGAAGGCCCACAAGCACGACCACCACAGCCGTCGCGGTCTGCTGCTCCTGGTGGGTCAGCGCCGCCGGCTGCTCAACTACGTCATGAAGGAAGACATCCAGCGCTACCGCTCCCTGATCGAGCGGCTCGGCCTGCGCCGATAGCTGGGCAATCTCCGGGAGCGGCCGCCTTCGTGGCGCCGCTCCCGGTACACAACAAGGACCGGAGCGGTCCCCGCGTGAGGCGGTAGCCAGGTCCGCCGGTCCTCGGTAGTGGCTTCCGGGAGTCCCCCGGGCGAGATCACCCAAGACGTACCCGAGAGCCTCGATCGAAGACCGGCACATCCTGCCCCCACGCACCCCGCGGCAGATCGCTCCCTGATCCCATGAGGAGGGAGCCCAGTGGAGGGTCCCGGAATTCACACCGCCGAAGCCGTCATCGACAACGGCCGCTTCGGCACCCGCACGGTCCGGTTCGAGACCGGACGCCTGGCCCGCCAGGCGAATGGTTCCGTCGTCGCCTATCTCGACGAGGACACCATGGTGCTGTCGACCACGACGGCCGGCAAGCACCCGAAGGAACAGTTCGACTTCTTCCCGCTGACCGTCGACGTCGAGGAGCGGGCGTACGCCGCCGGCAAGATCCCCGGCTCGGTGTTCCGCCGCGAGGGCCGGCCCAGCGAGGACGCGATCCTCACCTGCCGGCTGATCGACCGCCCGCTGCGCCCGTCGTTTGTCAAGGGCCTGCGCAACGAGGTCCAGGTCGTCGTCACCGTCCTGTCGCTCAACCCCGACGTGCTGTACGACGTGCTCGCGATCAACGCCGCGGCCTCGTCGACCCAGATCGCCGGCCTGCCCTTCACCGGGCCGATCGGTGGTGTGCGGGTCGCGCTGATCGACGGCCAGTGGGTGGCGTTCCCGCGTCGTGACGAGCTGGAGAACGCCGTGTTCGACATGGTGGTCGCCGGCCGCGCGCTCGACGACGGCGACGTGGCGATCATGATGGTCGAGGCCGAGTCCACCGACCACACCTGGGAGCTCGTCCGCGGCGGCGTACAGGCGCCGACCGAGGAGATCGTCGCCGAGGGGCTGGAGGCCGCCAAGGGCTTCATCCGCACCCTCTGCCAGGCGCAGAACGACCTCGCCGCCAAGGCAGCCAAGCCGACCACCGAGTTCCCGGTCTTCCGCGACTACGAGGAGGACGTCCTCGAGGCGCTGGCCGGTGCTGTGCGCGGTGAGCTGGCCGAGGCTCTCACCATCGGCGACAAGGCCACCCGCGAGTCCCGCCTGGACGAGGTGAAGGAACTCGCGCTGGAGCGGATCGGCGCCGACTTCGAGGGCCGGGAGAAGGAGATCAGCGCGGCGTTCCGTTCGCTGACCAAGACCCTGGTGCGCGAGCGGGTGCTCCGCGACAAGGTCCGCATCGACGGCCGCGGCCTCACCGACATCCGGCCGCTGGCCGCGGAGATCGGGGTCGTCCCGCGCGTCCACGGCTCGGCGTTGTTCGAGCGCGGCGAGACGCAGATCCTCGGCATCACCACGCTGAACATGCTGTCGCTGGAGCGTCGCATCGGTCTGACCCTCGCCGAGGACACGACCAAGCGCTACATGCACAACTACAACATGCCGCCGTACTCCACCGGCGAGACCGGCCGCGTCGGCTCCCCGAAGCGGCGCGAGATCGGGCACGGTGCGCTCGCCGAGCGGGCGATCCACCCGGTGCTGCCCAGCCGCGAGGACTTCCCGTACGCCATCCGCCAGGTGTCGGAGGCGGTCGGCTCCAACGGTTCCACCTCGATGGGCTCGGTGTGTGCGTCGTCGCTGGCGCTGCTCAGCGCCGGTGTCCCGCTGCGCGCGCAGGTGGCCGGCATCGCGATGGGCCTGATCAGCGACGAGGTGGACGGCAAGACGGAGTACGTCACGCTGACCGACATCCTCGGCGCGGAGGACGCGTTCGGCGACATGGACTTCAAGGTCGCCGGCACCCGTGAGTTCGTCACCGCCCTGCAGTTGGACACCAAGCTGACCGGTATCCCCGCGTCGGTGCTCGCGTCCGCCCTGCAGCAGGCGCGGGAGGCGCGGTTCACGATCCTCACCCTGATGGAGAAGACCATCGGTGCGCCCGGCGACATGTCGCCGTACGCGCCGCGGATCATCACCATGAAGATCCCGGTCGACAAGATCGGCGAGGTGATCGGGCCCAAGGGCAAGGTCATCAACCAGATCCAGGACGACACCGGCGCCGACATCGCAATCGAGGACGACGGCACGATCTTCATCGGTGCCGCCGACGGTCCCTCCGCGGAGGCCGCCCGCGCGGTCATCGCCGGGATCGCCACGCCGACGATGCCCGAGGTCGGCGAGCGCTACCTCGGCACGGTGGTGAAGACCACCAACTTCGGTGCGTTCGTCTCGCTGGTTCCCGGCAAGGACGGCCTGCTGCACATCTCCAAGCTGCGGGCGCTGTCCGGCGGCAAGCGGGTCGAGAACGTCGAGGACGTCGTGAAGGTCGGCGACAAGCTGCAGGTGGAGATCGGGGAGATCGACGACCGGGGCAAGCTGTCCTTGGTGCCGGTGGTCGAGGACTCCGAGAAGTCGCCCGAGAAGTGAGCCGGCGATTGGCGCGGCTGGCTGCGGGGAGCCAGCCGTCCGGCTCGACTCGTACCCTCCTGAAGGAGGGCGACGGCGGAGTGGTCCGGCGTACGGTTCTGCCGGGCGGACTGCGCATCATCACCGAGGCCATGCCACAGGTGCGTTCGGTGAGCTTCGGGGTCTGGGCGGGCGTCGGCTCGCGCGACGAGACCCCGGCGCTCGCCGGCGCCAGCCACTACCTCGAACACCTGCTGTTCAAGGGCACCCGGCGCCGGGACGCGATGGAGATCTCCTCCGCACTGGACGCCGTGGGTGGTGAGATGAACGCGTTCACCACCAAGGAGTACACCTGCTACTACGCGCGGGTGCTGGACGCCGACCTGCCGCTGGCGGTGGACGTCATCTGCGACATGGTGACCTCGTCCCTGATCACCGCCACCGACGTGGACAGCGAGCGTGGCGTGATCCTGGAGGAGATCGCCATGCACGACGACGACCCCTCCGACGCGGTGCACGACCTGTTCGCCGAGGAGCTGTGGGGCGACTCGCCGCTGGGCCGGCCGATCCTCGGCACCACGGGGTCGATCGAGGCACTGACCAGGCGCCAGGTACACGGCTACTACCGCCGCCGCTACCGCCCGGAGTCCATGGTGGTGGCGGTCGCCGGCAACGTCGAGCACCGTGCCGTGGTGCGGCTGGTGACGCAGGCGTTCGAGCAGGCCGGCGGGCTCAACGGCCAGGTCAGCGACCCGACGCCGCCACGGTCCGGCAACCCGAGCAGGGCGATGGCGTCGGCGGCCGCGGCCGCCACGGCTGCCCGGGGCTCGGTCCGGCTGGCTCACCGGCCCACCGAGCAGGCCAACCTCGTGCTCGGCGTTCCCGGTCTGCCGCGCTCGGACGACCGGCGGTTCGTGCTGGGCGTGCTCAACGCGGCGTTCGGCGGCGGCATGTCCAGCCGGTTGTTCCAGGAGGTACGCGAGAAGCGCGGGCTGGCCTACGCCGTCTACTCGTTCGCCTCCCACTACGCCGACTCCGGCATGGTCGGCATCTACGCCGGCTGCCTGCCGAGCAAGATCGACGAGGTGCTCGACATCTGCCGCGACGAGCTGGCGAAGGTCGTCTCCTCCGGGCTCACCGACGAGGAGCTCGAGCGGGGCAAGGGCCAGTTGCGGGGTTCACTGGTGCTCGGTCTGGAGGACACCGGCTCCCGGATGGGCCGGCTGGCCAAGGCCGACCTGGTGTACGGCGAGCTGCTCAGCGTGGACGAGGTCCTGCGCCGGATCGACGCGGTGACGCCGGACGACGTTCGCCACATCGCCAAGGAACTGCTGGAGGCGGCGCCGACGCTGGCGGTGGTCGGGCCGTTCGA
Organism: Actinopolymorpha singaporensis; assembly: GCF_900104745.1. NCBI lineage: Bacteria > Bacillati > Actinomycetota > Actinomycetes > Propionibacteriales > Actinopolymorphaceae > Actinopolymorpha > Actinopolymorpha singaporensis. The sequence goes on along the minus strand of NZ_LT629732.1, from coordinate 5,688,194 downwards.
GGACGCCGACCGGTTCGCCGGCGCGGTTCGCTGAGTGTTGGTTCGCCGAGTGCTGGTTTGCTGAGGGTCGGTCGGCTGAGGGTCGGTCGGCTGAGGGTCGGTGGTTCGCCGCCGGCGCGGCAGGGGAGGAGTCGTACGTGGTGAAGGTTGCCGTACTCGGAGCCCGTGGCCGGATGGGCGCGGAGGCCTGTCGTGCGGTCGAGGCCGCCGACGGGCTGGACCTGGTGGCCGGGCTGGACGTCGACGACCAGCTGGCCGACCTGCGCGCCGCCGGTGCGGAGGTGGTGATCGACTTCACCCACCCCGACGCGGTGCTCGACAACCTCCGCTTCTGCATCGAGAACGGCATCAACGCCGTGGTCGGCACCACCGGCTTCACGCCGGAGCGGCTGGACCAGGTGCGCGGCTGGCTGGCAGACGCGCCAAAGGTCGGGGTGCTGATCGCCCCCAACTTCTCCGTCGGTGCCGTGCTGATGATGCGGTTCGCCGAGCAGGCCGCGCGGTTCTTCCCGTCCGTGGAGGTGATCGAGCTGCACCACCCGCGCAAGGCGGACGCGCCCTCGGGCACGGCCGCGCGGACGGCCGAGCTGATCAGCGCCGCCCGGCAGCAGGCGGGCCTGGGCGAGGTGCCGGACGCCACCACCCAGGAGGTGGCCGGTGCGCGCGGCGCCAGGGTGGCCGACGTACCCGTCCACAGCGTCCGGCTGTCCGGCCTGGTCGCCCACCAGGAGGTGCTGTTCGGTGGCGAGGACGAGACGCTGACGCTGCGGCACGACTCGATGGCCCGTACGTCGTTCATGCCGGGCGTCGTGCTCGGTGCCCGGATGGTGGGGGAGCGGCCCGGCCTCACGGTCGGGCTGGAGCACTACCTCGACCTGGACTGAACACTCCCCGCGTCGCCCCTACGGCTTCACCGGCGCGCGCTGAGCCGGCGTTCCTCCTCGGCCTTCATCCGCTCCTGCCGGCGCACGCGCTCGGGGACGACGGCCTCCCGCGGCGCGGTGGGGGTGAAGTCGTACCGGTCCACACCCAGCCCGCGCAGCACCGCCCGCTCCACCAGCGAGAAGTCGGCCGGGTCCTCGCGGTCGAAGCGCATCGGCTCGGCCAGGTGCACCGGCGGGTTGGTGATGAGCCGGGGCAGGCGCAGCAGGTTCTGCGCCTTCGCGTGCAGGACGTACGGGTGGAGCAGGAAGACGTCGCCGACCCGGCCGGTTGCCTCCACGAAGTTCTGGCACTGCCCGACCAGGCTCGGGGTGTCGAACTCGGTGGGCAGCACACCACCCGGCCGTTCGGCGAGGTAGCGCGCCACCGGTCCCACGGAGTCCGCGGCCACGAACGTCGCGCCGCCCTGGTGGCGTACGTCGGACCACAGCACCAGCGTCAGCAGGCCCTGCTCGGGCGAGTCGAGGAAGTGGCGGAAGAAGTCGCCGTCCTTGTGCCAGCCGGGAGCCGCAGCCGAGGTGGGCTGCCAGGGACGGTCCGCGCCCTCCCACAGGTTGACGATGAAGCCGTCGCCCCAGGAGTACGGCTTGGCCACCCTGTCCTCGCCACCCAGCAGGTCGCAGGCGGCCTGCCAGGCCTTCGGCGCGAACTCCCGTACGTCGATCCGGCGGTGCGTGGGCATGTGGATCGAGGACTGTTTCCAGGTCGACTGGTCGTCCGGGTCGTATCCGAGCCGGGTCCACACCTGGTCGGTGTACTCCGCGGCCGCCTCGCGGGTGAAGCAGTCGTGGATGACCACGAAGCCCTGTTCGAGGAACGCCTGTGCCTGTTCGTCGGTGAGTACCTGGTAGCCCGAAGCCATGAGAGTCCGTCCGTCGCGGTGATTCGTTCGTCTACTGCGACGCTAGGTCCGTGCGCGCCGGACGCGTCGCCGGTTCGTACGCGGGTCTCGGTTTCCGAGACGGTTGTCCGCGCCTGGTCAGGCGGTGGCCGGCGAGCGGTCAGAACACCAGCCGCACGAGGGCGGCCGTGACTGCCGCGAGGGTCACCACCACGATGAACGGAGCTCGCAACAGCAACGCGACCACCGCGACCGCGACCCCGGCCAGCCGGGCGTCCACCACTAGGCGGGTGCCCGAGCTCAGGGTCTGCACCCCGACGAGCGCGGCGAGCAGGGCGACCGGAAGCAGGGCCGCGGACCGTCGTACGGCCGGCCGGTCGAGCACCTGCCGGGGCACCGACACCCCGGCCAGCTTGAGCAGGTAACAGCCGAGGGCGGTGGCCAGCACGGCGGTCCACAGCGTCATCGGCTGTCCCCTCGGCCGGGCCGGGAGGAGGTGCCGGCCGAGGCCTCGGGTGCGGGTTCGTACGGCGGGTCGGGCGGCGTGCCGGGCGGCGTGCCGGGCGGTGAGTCGTACGGCGAGCCAGGTGGTGAGTCGGGCGGGGGCTCGGCGCCCGCCGGCGAGGCAGCAGCGGACCGCAGTCCGAAGGCGACCGCCACCGCACCGGCGGCGAGGACGGGAACGCCCGCCGGCACCAGCGGCACCAGCGCCACCGCGACCAGGGCGCCGCCCGCCGCGACCGCCCGCGTCCGTGCCGTGGTCAGCTGCGGCCACAGCAGGGCGACGAACGCGGCCGGAGCGGCGGCGTCCAGCCCGTAGGTGCGAGGGTCTCCGAGCGAGGCGCCTGCCACCGCGCCGAGCAGCGTCCCGGCGTTCCACAGGGTGAAGAGGATCAGCGCGGTGTACCAGAAGCCGGCGCGGCCGAGTTCCGGCGAGCGCCGCCCGACCGCCATCGCGGTGGTCTCGTCGATGACGAAGTGTGCGCCTACCAGACGGCGCAGACCGCACAGCCGGAGCAGGTCGGTCAGCCGCAGGCCGTAGAAGGTGTTCCGGGTGCCGAGCAGCAACGCCGCCGCCACGGCCGACAGGCCCGCTCCACCCGCTCCGACGATTCCGACGAACGCGAACTGAGACGCGCCGGTGAACGCCAGCAGGGACAGGACGCAGGTCTGCGCGACCGACAGGCCCCCGGCCACGCCGAGGGCGCCGAATGAGATGCCGTACGCGCCGGTGGCGACACCGATGGCGACCGCGTCGCGGACCACGGCGCGGCGGGTCTCCGGTACCGCCGGAGCGGATCGGGACACGGACATGGTCAGTCGTCGACGAGCGCGGTGTGCAGGCGTACCTGCTTGGCGCGGACACTCCCGTCGCCGTACAGGTCGAGCTCGCGGTGCGCGCCGTCGGGCCCCCACCCGGCCTCGGTGAGGAACGCGCGGAGCACGTCGTCGGTGGCCAGCAGCCAGATGACGGCCCGGCGGAAGTTGTCGGCGACCAGGGTGTCGACGCAGGCCTGCAGCAGCCGCGATCCGTGCCCGTGCCGGGTCTGGGAGGGGTCGACGTGGAACGCGGCAATCGTCCCGTCGGCGACCGGGTCGGCGTCGGGGTCGTCGGCGGGGCCGGTGGCGGCGAACCCGACCACGGTCTGGTGGTCGAGCGCGACCAGGAGCCGGTGGCGGGCGTCCGGCGGCTGCGCCAGGGACCGCCGCCACTGCTCGGCGAAGGCCTCCTCGTCGAGCTGGTCGAGGACCTCGGGCGGGAGGAGCCCGGCGTACGCCTGCCGCCAGGCCGCCACCTGGACCCGGGCGACCTCGGGGGCGTCGGCGGCCCAGGCGATACGGACGCTGGTGTCGGCGGTGGGCTGGCTCATCCGTCCATCCTGTCAGCCGCCTTCAGCCGGGCGCGGTAGGCCCGGGTCTTCTGGCGGTTGCCGCAGGAACCCATCGAGCACCAGTGGCGGGAGCGGTTCTTGGAGGAGTCCAGGAACGCCCATTCGCAGTCCTCGGCGGCGCACAGCTTCAGCCGCTGCCAGCTGCCCTCGGCCTCGGCGGTGGCGACCGCGGCCACCAGCGCGGCCAGGGCTGCGGTGACGCCCGTACCGGCCGGGGCGAGCGAGGGAGCCGTGCCGGTGAAGATCACCCGCAGCGGAAGGCGGGCGGCCGCCCGCTCCAGCTCGGGTACGACGGTGGTCAGGTCGCCGTCGTGGTGCTGGCGCATCGCCTGCCGCAGGCCCGCACGGAGCTCGTGGGCCAGTGCGACGTCGTCGTCGGCAGCAGGCGGGGTGCCGTCGGCGATCAGGCCCTGGGAACGCAACCAGGCGGTCAGCGCGGCCGGGTCGGGCAGCTGCTCGGGTTCGGCGAGGTCGACGTCGTAGGTGTTGACGAACGCGGGCAGCAGCTCCACGGGCGGCGGGACCCGGTGCGCGGGCGGCTCGGTCACCTTCCCACCCCCTCCGCGCCCTCGGCACCGGGGCCCGGCCCGGCCGCCGGACGCCTCGACACCACCATAATCCGCACGCCGGTGCAGACATTCCGTCCCGGCGGCCGGCGAACCGACGGCCCGGCTGATCACTGCGGATATGACACCTTCCCGCCGAATCTGTGGGAACCCGTCACATCCGGCGGTACGCTGGGGCGCATGGTCGCCAGGGGCCGGACCAGTGCGGACACCGACGCCGTTGCCGACGTGGCGGGGCGGCCGGACGGCGCGTCCGCGCTCGAGGCACTGCTCGCCGCCGACGAGCGCGTCGAGCCGCGCGACGAGATGCCCGACGGCTACCGCCGGACCCTCGTCCGGCAGATCGCCCAGCACGCGCACTCGGAGATCATCGGCATGCAGCCGGAGGCCAACTGGATCTCCCGCGCGCCGAGCCTGCGCCGCAAGGCGATCCTGATGGCCAAGGTGCAGGACGAGGCCGGCCACGGGTTGTACCTCTACGCCGCCGCCGAGACGCTCGGCGTCGACCGGGCCGACCTGCTCGACCAGTTGCACACCGGCCGGCAGAAGTACTCCTCGATCTTCAACTACCCCACCCTCACCTGGGCCGACGTCGGCGCCATCGGCTGGCTCGTGGACGGCGCGGCGATCACCAACCAGGTGCCGCTGTGCCGCTGCTCCTACGGCCCCTACGCGCGGGCGATGGTGCGGATCTGCAAGGAGGAGTCGTTCCACCAAAGGCAGGGGTTCGACCTGCTGCTGGCACTGACCAGGGGGACCGAGCGGCAGCGGGCGATGGCGCAGGACGCGGTGGACCGCTGGTGGTACCCGAGCCTGGCGATGTTCGGCCCGCCCGACGCCGAGTCCACCCACGGCACGCAGTCGGCGGCCTGGGGGATCAAGCGGTTCTCCAACGACGAGTTGCGGCAGCGGTTCGTCGACATGACGGTGCCGCAGGCGGAGGTGCTGGGCGTGCGGATCCCCGACCCCGACCTGCGCTGGAACGCCGAGCGCGGCCACCACGACTTCACCCAGCCCGACTACGCCGAACTCCTCCGGGTCATCAACGGCGCCGGGCCGTGCAACGCCCAGCGGATGGCGCATCGCCGCCGGGCGCACGAGGACGGTGCGTGGGTACGCGAGGCGGCCACGGCGTACGCCGCCAGGCACGCGACCGGCGGGTCCGGGCACATGGCCTGTCGTACGAACGGGACGAACCAGACGAACGGCGGGCCAGCGGCATGAGCGAACCCGATCGCGGCGTCCAGGACCGCGACACCGGCCGGCGCGGCGGCCGCGCGGACTGGCCGCTGTGGGAGGTGTTCGTCCGGGCACGGCGCGGACTGTCCCACGTACATGCCGGCAGCCTGCACGCGCCCGATGCGGTGATGGCCCTGCGCAACGCCCGGGACCTGTACACCCGCCGGCAGGAAGGCGTGTCGATCTGGGTCGTCCCGGCGGCCGCGATCAGTGCGAGCAGCCCGGACGAGAAGGACGCGTTCTTCGACCCGGCGGCGGACAAGGCCTACCGCCATCCGACGTTCTACGAGGTACCGGAAGGGGCGCCGCACCTGTGACGGTACGGGGAAAGGTGCCCGGCGCTCCGGGTCTCGCCGGCGCGGTGGTGGGTCCACCGGTCGCCGTGTACGCCACCCGGCTGGGCGACGACGCGCTGATCATGGCCCAGCGACTGGGTGGCTGGATCACCAACGCGCCGCAGTTGGAGGAGGACGTGGCGCTGGCCAACCTCGGACTGGACCTGCTGGGCCAGGCGCGGATGCTGCTGACCTACGCGGGTGAGCGGGAAGGTCTCGGCCGCGACGAGGACGACCTGGCCTACTGCCGGGACGAGCGCGGATTCTGCAACGTCACGCTGGTGGAGCGCGTGGACGCCGACTTCGGTGAGGCGATGGCCCGGCTGCTGGTGTTCTCGGCGTACCAACTGCCGTTGTACCGCGGGCTGTCGGCGTCCGCCGACCCCACGCTGGCGGCGATCGCGGCCAAGGCGGTCAAGGAGGTCGCCTACCACCGCGACCACGCCACCCAGTGGGTGCTGCGGCTCGGCGACGGCACACCGGAGAGCCACCGCCGCATGCAGGCCGGAGTTGACAGCGTGTGGCCGCACGTCGACGAGCTGTTCGAGACCGACGCCCTCGAACGCGCGCTGGTGACGGAGGGCGTCGCGGTCGACCGGCCGGGACTGCGTGCGGAGTGGGAGACGTACGTACACGACGTGCTGAGGCGTGCGACCCTCACCGTGCCGGAGCCCGCGGCCGCACCGGCCACCGGCGGGCGTTCCGGCGTGCACACCGAGGCGATGGGCTACCTGCTGGCGGAGCTGCAGCACCTGGTGCGTTCGCATCCGGGGGCGAGGTGGTGATGCCGGTGCGAACGCTGGCTCCGGAGGCCGCCCGCGCTGCGGTGGCCGCGGTCACCGACCCCGAGCTGCCGGTGGTGACCATCGCCGAGCTCGGCATCCTGCGCGCGGTGCGGGTCGAGCCGGACGGAACAGTCGAGGTCGACGTCACCCCGACCTACGCCGGATGTCCTGCGCTGGAAGCGATCGAGGCCGACGTCGAGGCCGCCTTGCGCGCGGCCGGCGCCACCGGGGTTCGCGTACGCCGGGTGCTGGCACCGGCCTGGACCACCGACTGGATCACCGATGCCGGCCGCGACAAGCTGGCCGCGGCCGGCATCGCGCCGCCCTCCCCGGCGGGTCACGGCGGCGCGGCTGGTTCCGGACCGGTCGACCTTCCGCTCACGGTGCGGTGTCCGCAATGCGGCTCCACGGCCACCCGTGAGCTCAGCCGGTTCGGGCCCACGGCGTGCACGGCGTTGCGTACGTGCGCGACCTGCCGGGAACCGTTCGAACACGTGAAGGCACTGTGAGCGCCCCGCCCGCGGATCCGCCCACTGACCCGGCCGCCGGCCAGGCCGAGCCGCGGACCCCGCGCACCGGCGTCCGGCGGCACGCGGTCGTCCACCAGCTGCGGGTCGCCCGGGTGGACCCGCTGACCGACGACGCGGTGGCGGTGACGTTCGAGGTGCCGCCCGAACTCGCCGAGGACTACCGGTTCGTGCCCGGCCAGCACCTGAACGTCTCGACGCCGCGCGCGGGGGACGACCTGCGCCGCAGCTACTCGATCTGCTCCCCGTGGAGCCCGCGGCCGCCGGCGCGGTTGCGGATCGGGGTGAAGCGGGTGGCCGGCGGCGGCTTCTCGTCGTACGCGCTGACCGACCTGGCGCCGGGTGACGAGGTGGGCGTGATGACGCCGACCGGCAGGTTCACGGTCGTGCCGGACCCGGCGGCGGCCCGGCACCTGGCGTTCGTGGCCGCCGGCAGCGGCATCACCCCGATCCTGTCCATGGTGGCCAGCGTGCTTGCCGTCGAGCCGGCCAGCCGGGTGACGCTGCTGTACGGCAACCGGACCAGCGCCTCGGTGATGTTCGTGGAGGAGCTCGCCGACCTCAAGGACCGCTGTCCCGACCGGTTCCACCTGGTGCACGTGCTGTCCCGCGAGCTGCCCGAGATCGCCCTGCTGGGCGGCCGGTTGGACGCGGCGAAGCTGGGCGGCTTCCTGGACACGCTGCTGCCGGTGGAGTCGGTGGAGCAGTGGTACCTGTGCGGGCCGCTGGCCATGGTCGAGGAGATCCGCGGGTTGTTGCGCGAACGCGGGGTGCCCCGCACCCGGGTGCACACCGAGCTGTTCCACGTCGGCCCTCCGGTCGAGGCCGCGCCGGTCGCCGCGCCACCGACGACGGAGGCCGCACCGGCCGGCTGCGAGGTCGAGGTGGTGATGGACGGCCGGCGGTCGTCGTTCCGGCTGCCGGTGCCGGGACCGCCGGTGCTGGAAGGCGTTCTGGGCGTACGCGGGGACGCGCCGTTCGCGTGCCGGGGCGGGGTGTGCGGCACCTGCCGGGCACGCGTGCTCGAGGGCGGCGTACGGATGGACCGCTGCTTCGCGCTCGAGCCGGAGGAGGTCGCCCGCGGCTACGTCCTCACCTGCCAGGCCCGTCCGACAAGCGACCGCCTGGTGGTCGACTACGACGCCTGACCTCGGCGCGGCGTACGAGAACAGCGGACCAGCCGGGTCCGGTCCGTCAGCGCACCGCTACGGTGGGTAGATGGCCAACGACGTTTACGGCATCGACGGCATCCGCGCGGCCTACCCCGCACTCGCGGACGGGCACGCGTACCTCGACGGAGCGGGTGGCACCCAGGTGCCGCAGCCGGTGGTCGACGCGATCGCGGACGCCTACCGCCACGGGCTCAGCAACGTCGGCGGGGCGTCGGCGGCCAGCCGGCGGTCGGACGGGATCGTCGCCGAGTGCCGGCGGGCGGTGGCCGACCTCGTCGGCGGCGAACCCGAGGGCGTCGTCCTCGGGCCCAGCATGACCGCGCTGACCTACCGGCTGGCCGACGCGCTGGCCCGGCAGTGGGGACCGGGTGAGGAGGTGGTGGTGTCCCGGCTCGACCACGACGCGAACGTCCGGCCGTGGGTCCAGGCCGCCGAACGCGCCGGGGCGACCGTGCGCTGGGCGGACGTCGACCCCGCGACGGGCGAGCTGCCCGTCGAGCAGTACGACGACCTGCTCGGCGCCCGCACCCGGCTGGTCGCTGTCACCGGTGCGAGCAACCTCGTCGGCACCCGTCCCGACGTCGCCGCGATCGCGGGCCGCGCCCACGCGGTCGGCGCTCTGGTCTACGTCGACGGGGTGCACTCAACCCCGCACACCCGGGTCGACGTCCGCGCGCTCGGCGCCGACTTCTACGCCACCAGCGCCTACAAGTGGTCCGGGCCGCACCTGGCCGCGGTGATCGCCGATCCGGTCGCGCTGGACGGCGTACGCCCGGACAGGCTGCTGCCCGCGCCGGAGGAGGCGCCGGGGCGGTTCGAGCGGGGCACCCTGCCGTTCGCCGACCTGGCCGGTGCCGTCGCCGCCGTCGACCACCTGGCCTGCCTCGACGGCGCCGCCGCCGGGTCGCGGCGGGCGCGGCTGCTGGCGTCGATGGCCGTGGTCGAGGCGTACGAAGCGGACCTGTTCGCATACCTCCTCGGCGCCCTCGACGCGATGGCGCACGTGACCACCTACGGCAAGGCGGCCCGGCGTACTCCCACCGCCTACTTCACCGTCGCCGGCCACACTCCACGGGAGGTCGCCGAACACCTCGCGGACCTTCGGGTGAACGTCTCCAACGGCTTCAACTACGCCTGGGAACTCGCCGCGGTGCTCGGCGTACGCGACACCGGCGGCGCCGTCCGGGCCAGCCTTGCGCACTACACCGACCGTTCCGACGTCGACCGGCTGCTGGAGGGCGTCGCCGACCTCGCCCGGTCCGGAGCCGCCCGGGCAGCCCACCGGCGAGGCTGACCGGGCCTGATCAAAGGCCGATCCGGGCCTGATCCGGGCCTGATCCGGGCCTGATCCGGATCCCGTCGAACGAGCCTGGTGATAACCGCCGCGCACGCCTGGCCAAGCACTATGGTGAGCGGCCAAAGGAACCATTGACGTGTCCAGTTCGACGGCACCCGGCCGATCCGTGGCGTGGGCCAGCACCTGCCGAGCTGACTCATCCGACCTCGCAGTCAAGGGGGTGGACGCCATCGCCGAGATCGTGGTCACGAAGACCGGAACGTCGACCGTCGCGGCCGTGGGTGACGAGATCCTCGTGCAGTTGCCGGAGAACGCCACCACGGGCTACCAGTGGAGCGTCGAACGCGTGTCCGGGCCGCTGGAGGTGGTGTCGTCGGAACTGGCGCTGCCCGGCGCCGGCACCGGTGCGGCACCGGTGCCGGGTGCGGGTGGGCAGAGGCTGGTCCGGCTCGCCGTCGTCGCGCCCGGCCTGGGCGCGGCCGAGCTCGTCCTCAGCCGCTCCTGGGAGACGAGCTTCCTGGAGCGCTTCGAGGTCGAGATACGCGCCCGGCCCGCGACCTCCTAGCGCAGCGGTCCTCGGGCACCCGCCCGCCGTACGGCCCGACCACCGGGACCGGCCGGCGCGCGAGTGCCCAGCACGGACGGTTGCCCGGCCACGTGCTCGGTTCGACAGCCGTTCACCACAGGTAGATCTGCCGGATCACTCCCTCCGCGTCCTCGCAGACGCTAACTGGTCGGCCGGTGCGGTGTGCCTGCGCGCCCAGGAACGCCAGCGCGGTGCCGGCGCGTTCATCCGCGCGGGGCAACCGGCGCCAGCCGGGCCCACGCAGGAACAGCCACGGCGTGCCCGGCCCCTCCGCCGGCCGGTACGCCTCGACCTGGACGTTCGTGTGCCACTGACCGAGCCGTACGCCGGGCTGGGCGCCCACCTGGGCACCCCAGGTCGCGGCGGCCAGGTCGGCCTCGGTGAGGTCGCCCGCCCGGCGCCGCGGCGGCGGCGCCAGCGGGGGAGTGAACGGCGGCTCGGGGCGGGAGCCGGGCGCGCTGCCCGTCGAGGTCGCCGTCGTGCGTGGAACGGGAGCCCGTGCCGAGCTTCCTTCGGTGAACGTGGTCGCCATGGTGTGGATCCTCACGAAGGATGGAGCGAGGTGATGCGTCCGTCGTCCTCGAACAACCGGACCGGCCGTCCGAGGGCCTGCGACGTCGCGAGCTCCGTCAGTAGCGGATGCTCCGGCGTCAGGTCGTCACCGTCGAGGCTGAGCCAGCCGCGTACGGCGCCGTACACCCACACGTGGGTGTCGTCCTCGCCCGCCCACAGGGCGAGAACCGTCATTTCCGGCAGCAGGGCGCGCAGGGTGACGCCGGTGATGCCGTAAACCTCGACACCACCCGGACCGGGGTAGGACTCGATGTCGCACTCGCCGTAGCCGATCCGGAAGAAACCCTGCTCGCCCCATCCGGTTCCCCAGCTGTTCTTGGCGATCCAGCACTGTTGGGCGTCGTCGTATCCGACCAGTACGACGCAGTGCCCGCCGGTCGCCGCCCCGGTCAGGTGCCGGTAGACGCCCGACCGGTAGCTGAGGAAGTCCTGGTACACCACGAGGCAGGCGATGACCGCACCGTAGGTGCGCAGGTGCTCCTTGATCGCACCCGGACCGGCTCCGATCCGGGTGAAGCCGGTGACCCGGACGCGCCGGTCGAGCCAGCCGGGGTCCAGCCCCGTGTCGTCGGCGTCATTCGGGGAGTACGGAAGGCAGTCCTCGAACGCCACGCCGGACTCGGCGACCGACGGCAGCAGCCGACCCGGCCACCAGCCGGTGTCCGCGCCCGCCCCGTCGGACCGGCCGTAACCGTGGAACGCGTGTGCCTCCGACAGGTCCAGCGGCAGGTCGGGCATGTGCCGGGTGAACCGGGCGACGTGCTCGACAGCGGCCAGCGTCGCGAACGCCACACAGCTGCCGCACGGCCCCTGGTCCTTGACCGGCGTGGTGTAGTCGACGCCGTCCACGTCGCGCAGGTCGAAGTGGCCCGCCTCACCGGCGTCGCCACCCGTTCGGTTCGACCGGTCCCCGGGGCGGGGAGCCCCGGGGGCGGGCGTCGCCGGGACAGTGACCCGGGGCCCGCCGGGGCCGGCCTCGGCCGCGCGGGGCCTGGGCAGCGGGAAGCGGACCCGGTCGGCGCGCTCGCTCTCCGACAGCGCCGTCATCGGGTTCCGCGCCAGATCCCAGGGCGTACCGGCGCAGTTCAGCGTCCGGTCGAGGCCGGCCAGGTCGAGGGGCTGGTGAACAGGCATGGTTCCCCCGTGGGCGTTTCCGGTGGATCGGGGACTCCGGTCGCCTGCGGGTACGCCGGTGCGGGCCCGGCGGCCGGTCTGGTGGGACTGTCTGACGGAACGATCGGTGGGACGACCGGTGGGACAAGCACGGAAGGCCGTGGCGCGACCGACGGCGTTCCCCGGTGGGCCGCCGAAGCGTGCGGGCCCGCTGCTCTGCGACGTCTCCATGGACGCCCTCCAAGGGGTCCCGGGATGGTGACTTCCGGGGCCTTGCGTTCTGGGTACTCCCATGTGAGAAGAGTGACAAGTGTTAACCGGAAAGTAGTCATTGCAGTTCGGTGAATGTTCAGACACGCAAAAAGGCCTGGTCAGCGGCGGTTCGGTCGGCATCGCGAGGTCTGCCGGGGCGCCGGTCGGCACCCCGGCGCGGGTCCCCGGCCTGTCGGTGCGGCCGTCTAGGCTGACGCGAGTCGGGTGCGAACAGGACACTTCACGACATCCGGCACACGACTTTCCGGGAGGAGCAGGCATGGGTGGTGCGACGGCGGCGACCGACGTGGACGCGCGTACGGACGACCTGACCGCGAGGGACGAGGGGAGCGAGCCGGTGGAGCCCACGGACCCCGACGGCGCGGCAGTGGAGTTTCGCGACGACGTTTCGGTCGAGCTGGTCCGGTCGGCCGCCCGGGACGCCGACGTGCTCTTCGCTGCCCGGGTGTCGACCAAGGGAGAGCAGTCCCTGGACGACGTGGAGGCCGACGCCCAGCGGTCCGCCGGCCTGATCAACTACCTCATGCGGTCCCGGCACGGCAGCCCGTTCGAGCACAACTCGATGACCTTCTACGTCCACGCGCCGATCTTCGTCTTCCGCGAGCTGATGCGGCACCGGATCGCCTCCTACAACGAGGAGTCCGGGCGCTACCGCGAGCTGCGGCCGGTGTTCTACGTCCCCGGCCCGGAGCGGAGGCTGGTGCAGGAGGGTAAGCCCGGGCACTACCAGTTCGTGTCGGGCACGCCGGAGCAGCATGCGCTGGTCGAACGCGAGACCCGTGAGCAGTGCACCCGGGCCTACGCGTCCTACCAGCGCATGCTGGCGGCGGGCGTCGCCCGCGAGGTGGCCCGGATCGTGCTGCCGCTCACGATCTACTCCTCGGCCTACGTCACCGTCAACGCCCGCTCGCTGATGAACATCCTGTCGCTGCGCACCAGCCGGGAGGAGTCCGCGGTCCCCTCCTACCCCCAGCGCGAGATCGAGATGATGGCCGAGCGGATGGAGGAGGAGTGGGCCCGCCTGATGCCGCTCAGTCACGCGGCCTTCCAGCGCAACGGCCGGGTCGCCCCCTGAGCGGGGGACCCGCCCAGGCGCCAACGCTGGTTGGTAGTTCGGGGTCAGCCGGCGAACCCGAGGTCGCGGCGGCGGTCGGCGACCACTGCCGCCACGCCATCGGCGAACGCGTCCACCGGCAGCGCGGGCAGCCGGCGGTCGTCGCGCAGCCGGACCGACACGCTGCCGGCCTCGGCCTCCCGCGCGCCGACCACCGCGAGATAGGGCACCCGGCGCGGGCGCGCGGCCCGCACCCGCGCGCCCAGGCTCTCGTCGCGGTCGTCCACGTCGACACGTAGGCCCGCCTCCTCGGCCCGCAGAGCCACCGTCCGGGCTGCCTCGGCCTGCGCCGGGCTCACCGGGAGGACGAGCACCTGGACCGGTGCGAGCCAGGGCGGGAGCGCGCCGGCGTAGGCCTCCAGCAGGTAGGCCATCATGCGTTCCATCGACGCCAGCACGCTCCGGTGCACCATCGCCGGCCGCCTCCGGCTGCCGTCGGGAGCGACGTACTCCAGGTCGAACCGCTCCGGCTGGTAAAGGTCCACCTGCACGGTCGAGAGGGTGAACTCCCGCCCGTGCGCGTCGTACACCTGTACGTCGATCTTCGGTCCGTAGAACGCCGCCTCGCCCCGCACCGCGCGAACCTCCACGCCGTGCTGTTCGAGCGCGTCCCGCAGGATCGCCTCGGCGCGCTCCCACATCGGCGCCTCGCCCGCATAGGACTTGCCCACCTCCGGCGGACCGGGCAGCGACAGCCGGTGGTACGCCGCGCGGATCCCGAGAACGTCGTACGCCTCGTCGATCATCGCCAGCGCCCGCACCGCCTCCCGCGCGGCCTGCTCCGGCGCGCAGAAGATGTGCGCGTCGTTCAGGGTGATGCCGCGGACTCGGGTGAGGCCGCCCACCACGCCGGACCGCTCCATGCGGTACATCGACCCGACCTCCCCGATCCGCAGCGGCAGCTCGCGGTGGCTGCGCAGCCGGGAGCGGTAGACCAGGGCGTGGTGCGGGCACAGCACGGGCCGCAGGACGAGGTCCTCACCGCCCACCCGGAACGGCGGGAACATGTCCGGTCCGAAGTGCTGCCAGTGGCCGGAGCGTTCGTACAACGCGCGCTTGCCCAGCGCGGGGGTCCGCACGTGGCGATAGCCCTGCCGGCGCTCCAGGTCGAGGACGTAGCGCTCGAGTTCGGCGACGACGGCGGCACCGTCGGGCAGCCAGAGCGGGAAGCCGGCGCCGACGAGTTCGTCGCCGGTGAAGATGTCGAGCTCGCGGCCGAGCCGGCGGTGGTCGGCCGGAGAGTCCGCGGCGGCCACGGCATCCTGTCGGAGGGATCCACCGAGTCGTTCGCCGGGTTCGACCGGTTCGTGGGGGAATGAAGCGGCCGGTGAGTGGGGTGCGTGCATGGGAGTTCGTCTCCTTCGGGTGAGGGAGGGAGCACCCCGAGTGCCGACGGGCCCGGGAAGTGCTCCCGGGCCGTCCGCGCGGCCGTTATCGACTGATCGTTGCGAAAAGATCGTCGGGACGAGGCCGCCGCGTCGCGGGAAGCGACTGCGGCGTCGTCGTGCTGAACAGGACCGACGCGGAGTTCACGGCACGAGCGTAGCGGAGATCGCGGCCGTTCGTGCCGCCACCGGCTCCGCCGATCCACCCCGGACCGGTAGCGTGAGGTCCCATGGCTCCCAGCTCAACGCCTGCCGAGGCGTCCCGCGCCCCCCTCGGCCGCGTCCTTACCGCGATGGTCACTCCGTTCACCGCCGGTGGCGACCTCGACCTGCCCGCCGCCCAGCGCCTGGCGACCCACCTGGTCGACACCGGCAACGACGGCCTGGTGGTCAGCGGCACCACCGGTGAGTCGCCCACCACCAGCGACGCGGAGAAGGACGCGCTGCTGCGCGCGGTGGTGGAGGCGGTCGGCGACCGCGCGACCGTGGTCGCCGGCACCGGCACCAACGACACCCGGCACGCCGTCGAGCTGTCGGTACAGGCGGAGAAGGCCGGCGCACACGGCCTGCTCGTGGTGACGCCGTACTACAACAAGCCTCCGCAGGAAGGCCTGCTGGCGCACTTCCGCACCATTGCCGACTCCACCGGGCTGCCGGTGATGCTGTACGACATCCCGGGCCGCACCGGCACCGCGATCGCGACCGAGACGCTGATCCGGCTCGGCGAGCACCAGCGGATCGTCGCGGTGAAGGACGCGAAGGGCGACATCGCCGGCACCACCGCGGTGCTGGCGCGCTCCGACCTCGCCTACTACAGCGGGTCCGACGAGTGGAACCTCGCCCTGCTCGCGACCGGCGCTGTCGGCGTGGTGAGCGTCGTCGCCCACGTCGCGGCCAGGGAGTACGCCGACATGCTGGCCGCCGTCGACGCGGGTGATCTCGCGACCGCGCGGGCGATCGACCGCCGCCTGGTCCCGGCGTTCCAGGCGATCATGACCCGAACCCAAGGAGCGATCATGGCGAAGGCCGCGCTCGAAGTGCTGGGTGTTCTGCCCGGCCGTACCGTCCGACCTCCGCTGGTCCCGGCCACGGAGGACCAGCTCCGGGCGCTGGGAACCGACCTGCGGGAGGCTGGACTCACCTCATGAGCCACCCCCACCCCGAACTCGGCACCCCTCCCACGCTTCCTCCCGGCGCGCTGCGCGTCATCCCACTCGGCGGTCTCGGCGAGATCGGCCGCAACATGACGGTCTTCGAGCACGACGGCCGGCTGCTGATCGTCGACTGCGGCGTGCTCTTCCCCGAGGACAAGCATCCCGGCGTCGATCTGATCCTCCCCGACTTCGAGCCGATCCGGGACCGCCTGGACGACATCGAGGCGCTCGTCCTCACCCACGGGCACGAGGACCACATCGGTGCGGTGCCGTACCTCCTGCGCGAACGCCCCGACATCCCGGTGGTCGGCTCCCAGCTCACCCTGGCGCTGCTGGACGGAAAGCTGCGCGAGCACCGGCTGAAGGACGTTCCGCACCACGTCGTCCGCGAACGCCAGCGGACGCGGTTCGGCCCGTTCGACCTGGAGTTCGTGTCGGTCAACCACTCGATCCCGGACGCGCTGGCGGTGGCCATCCGCACCGGTGCGGGGACCGTCCTGCACACCGGCGACTTCAAGATGGACCAGCTTCCGCTGGACCGCAGGCTCACCGACCTGAGGGCGTTCGCCCGGCTCGGCGAGGAGGGCGTCGATCTGTTCCTGGTCGACTCGACGAACGCCGAGATGCCCGGCTTCACCGTCTCCGAACGCGACATCACCCCGACGATCGACCGGGTCTTCGCCAGGGCAGACCGCCGGATCATCGTCGCCTGCTTCGCCTCGCACGTGCACCGCGTCCAGCAGGTGATGGACGCCGCGGTCGAGCACGGCCGCAAGGTGGCCTACGTCGGGCGCTCGATGGTCCGCAACATGGGCATCGCCAGCGACCTGGGGTTCCTGCGGGTGCCGCCGAACACCGTGATCGACGTGCGCGACGTGGACAAGTACGAGCCCAACGAGGTGGTGCTGATCTCCACCGGTTCGCAGGGCGAGCCGCTGTCGGCGCTGTCCCGGATCGCCGCCCGCGACCACCCGCAGATCCGGATCGAGGTCGGCGACACAGTGGTGCTGGCGTCGTCGCTGATCCCCGGCAACGAGAACGCCGTCTACCGCGTGATCAACGGGTTGTCCCGCTGGGGTGCCAACGTCGTGCACAAGGGCAACGCGCTCGTGCACGTGTCCGGCCACGCGTCCGCCGGGGAGCTGCTGTACTGCTACAACATCATCCGGCCCCGCAACGTCCTGCCGGTGCACGGCGAGATCCGGCACATGCGGGCCAACGCCGACCTGGCGGTGGCTACTGGTGTGGCCCGGGAACGCGTCGTGCTCGCCGAGGACGGCGTGGTGGTCGACCTGATCGACGGTGTCGCCAGGATCGCCGGCAAGGTCGACTGCGGTTACGTCTACGTCGACGGCTCGACCGTCGGCGACATCACCGAGACGTCGCTGAAGGACCGCCGCATCCTCGGCGAGGAGGGCTTCATCTCCGTCATCGTGGTGGTCGACTCGGTGACCGGGAAGGTGACCGGGGGACCGGAGATCAAGGCCCGGGGCTTCGCCGAGGACGACTCGGTCTTCGATCCCGTCCTGGAGAAGATTTCCGAGGCGCTGGACCGGGCCGGTCGCGACGGCGTGGACGACACCTACCAGCTTCAGCAGTTGATCCGGCGCACCATCGGCAAGTGGGTGAGCGACACCCACCGCCGCCGACCGATGATCATTCCGGTGGTCGTGGAGGTCTGAGTCCCGGATCAGCCGCCGAGGGCGTCCAGCCGTTCGAGCAGGGTGGCGCGTTCACCGGCCGGCAGCGGCGGGGCGTACGGGTCGAACGCGACGTCGGCGGGCAGCAGGCCCTGCCAGGCCGCCACCCAGGCCATCCGCTGGACGTAGCCCTCCATCGGTTCGCGGAACGTCAACCTGGCAAGGGCGTCCAGCCGTGCGGAGGCGCGGACGAACTCCGGGAGGTCGCCGCGCGTCCAGGAGTCCAGGACGGCTGCCGACCACGCCGGCAGCGCGGCTGCGATCCCGAGCAGCGCCGCCTGCGCACCCCACATCAGCGACGGTCCGTACATCCGGTCCTCACCGGTGAACACCAGCGCCTCGGGCGCCGCGGCGGTGGCCGCCTCGAGCAGGTCCTGGCAGGCCATCGCGTCGTCCAGCAAGGCCAGCTTGACACCGCACACCCAGGGGAGGGCGAGGAGTTCGGTGAGCGTGCCCACGTCGTACTGCAGGCGGCTCGCGCGCTCGTACAACACGAACGCCACCAGCGGGAGGCCGACCTCCTCACCGAGCCGGACGTGCAGGCCGACCGTCGCGGCCCGGTCGGCGTACGGAACGGGGGACACCAGCAGGGCCCTGGCGCCGGCATCGCGCAGCCGGGCGCCGAGCGCGACGAGGTCGTCCGGTGAGCCGGTGCCGGCAGGCAGCGACAGGCCGGCCACGACCGGCGCCCCGGTCGCCTGCCCGCACTCGCGGACCAGGAAGGTGAGGTCGTCGGCGGGTAGGTGGACGCCGCGGCCGGTGTGCGCGCCGACCGCCAGTCCACGTGCACCGGCGTCGACAAGTGCGGCGGCGTACGGTGCCACGGCCGAGCGCGCCACGGTGCCGTCGGGGCGGAACGGCGTGAGCGTCGCCGCCACGAGCCCGCCCCGCAGAAGGTCGCGCACCTGGGCGACGGCCGCCGTCGCGCCGGCCAGGCCGGTCGGTGGGTTTCCGGGCGATCCTGGGCTGCTGGTCATGGTCCCCGAGTCTGCCCTGTCCGGGTTCGGGGGCGGAGTCCGGATGCGGGTGGTGTGGCGCTTTCACGCCGGACGCCGCCCCCACCGGCCGAGAGTGCGGGCGGTGTTCCGGCCGAGGCCGTAACCTACGCGCCATGAAGACAACCGTGCGGCCGTCCGCGGCGCGCCCCGACCAGGGAAGCCGGCGCGTGGTGCCGCGGGCGGACCGGACCCTGTTGTTCGGCGTGGTGGGCCCTGCCGACCTGGTGCCCCGAGTCGCCGCGGTGGTGGATGCGACGCCCGCCCTGCAGGCAGTACGCCTGCCGTACCGCCAGGAGCAGGAGACCGCCCGCATCCTGCGCGAGCACGCCGACGAGGTGGACGCCTGGCTGTTCACCGGCGTGGTGCCGCACGCGATCGCCGACGCCGAACACGCGGTCGGTGCGCCGGCCGGGCACGTGTCGTACAGCGGTCTCACGCTGCTCGCGGCGCTGTTCCGGCTCGGCCGCGAGGGACGGGACCTGACCCGGATCAGCATCGACACACTGGACCCGCTGGAAGTACGCGAGACGCTGGCCGAGGCGGGTCTGGCCGAGGACGCCGCCCGCACGATGGTCTACGCGCCGGAGGTGCGATCCCGGGACGTGGTGGCGTTCCATCGGCAGGCCCGGCAGGACGAGGGCGCCACGGTTGCGGTGACCTGCCTGCGGTCGGCGTACGACGTGCTCCGCAAGGAGATGCCGGTGGTCCGGCTCGCACCCTCACCGCGCGACATCCGCGACGCCGTGGACGAACTCGCGTTGCAGACCAGGAACGTCCACCACTCCGACGCGCAGGTGGCGCTCGGGTTCGTGGAACTGGACGAGGCCGACCCGGCGCTCGAACGCGACCTCGGCGAACTCGGCGGTGCGGTGGTCCGGATCGACGCCGAGCGCTATCTGCTGGTGACCACGCGCGGTCCGTTGGAGCGGGTCACCGACGACTTCCGGGCCGCGCCGTTCCTCGGTCGCCTGGCCGAACGGCACGACCACGTGCACGTCGGGCTCGGCATCGGGCGTTCGGCAGGAGAGGCGGCCGCACACGCCTCGCGCGCGCTGGCCCGCGCCCGCGCGCAGGGCGACGTCGCCGCCGTCCTCGCCGCGCCGCACGACGCCGACATCATCCTCGCCGTGGGCGAACCCGCAGAGGCGGCCGGCCCGACCGACCTGGGCCGGCTCGCTCAGCGGCTGGGGATGAGCCGGACGACCCTGCAGTCGCTGCGGCAGTTCCTGGAGGGCGTCGAGGAGGGCCGGGTCACCGCGACCGAACTCGCCCTCGCGTTCGAGATCCAGGAGCGCAGTGCGCGCCGGCTGCTCAAGCGCCTGGAACGCGCCGGCGCGGCGGTCCCGGTCGGCACCCTGAACGAGGGCCAGATGGGCCGCCCGCCGGTCGTCTACCACGTCGAGCTGGGCTGACCGGGCCGCCCGGCGGCCCGGTCCGGGGGCCTGATCGGGCGCCCCGACCGGGCCCCGAGGAGTCAGCGCAGCCAGTCGTCCAAGTGCTCGGCGACGAACTCGTCGTCGGTGAGCTCGGGGTAGGCCGCGCACACCCGGGCGATCTCCTCCGCCTGGCCGGGGGAGAGGCGTTCGTGCGGGTCGAGGCACCAGGTGCCGGCCAGCAGGCCCTGCCGCCGCAGCACCTCGTGCACACCGGCGATGCAGCCCGCGAAGCCGCCGGTGGCATCGAACACCGCGGCGTTGGCCTCGGTCAGCCGGGTGCTCTCCGCGAGCAGCGCCCGCAGTTCGGCGTCGTCGCCGGCCCAGGCCCGGCGTACCCGCTCCAGCATGCGTACCGCCCGGTGCGTCCACACCGCCCACTGGCCGAGCAGGCCGCCGACGATGCGGCGCTGCACCACCTGGCCGCCAACCTGCGCGCTGATCGGCGCGAGCAGGTCGGTCACGATGGTGTCGTCGTTGCCGGTGTAGAGCGCGACCTCGCCGCCCCGGTCGGCCTCGGCGATCCCGCGCACCGCCTCCATCGTGCGGTAGCGGTCGAACGGCGCGAGCTTGGCGGCCACGACGCACGGCAGGTCGGCGAGGTCGCGCCAGAACTGGCGGGAGAGGTACCTCCCGCCGACCGCCTCCTGGAGGTAGAACCCGAACACCGGCAGCACCTCGCCGACGGCCTTGGCCCGCAGCAGCAGGTCCTGTTCGTCGAGGCCGGGCCCGGCGGGGCCGAGGAGAACGGCGTGGTAGCCGAGCCGGGCGGCGAGCTCGGCCTCGCGGACCGCCTGGTGTACGTCGCCGACGGCACCGGCGACGCGCAGGAACGGCCGGCCCGCGACCGCCTCGTCCAGCGTCTCCCGGGTCAGGTCGAGAACGGGTTCGAGCAGTCCGGCGGATCTGATCGTGAACTGCGTGGTGTGGACGCCGACCGCCACCCCGCCCGCACCCGCCGCGGCGTAGTA
Organism: Actinopolymorpha singaporensis; assembly: GCF_900104745.1. Lineage (NCBI taxonomy): Bacteria > Bacillati > Actinomycetota > Actinomycetes > Propionibacteriales > Actinopolymorphaceae > Actinopolymorpha > Actinopolymorpha singaporensis. The sequence continues at coordinate 5,667,298 of NZ_LT629732.1, read as the reverse complement.
GCGGGTCAGGGCGCGCTGGCGGCGTTCGTCGAAGGTCCGGTCGGCGGTGAGGGCCAGCGGGTGCGCCGGAATCACGCAGCCCTCGGCGAGCAGTCGCGCCTGCGCGGCCGGGAGAGTGGCCGCCATCAGAACCGCCCGTCCCGTCGCTGGAACTTTGTCGGCTTGTCCCACAGGGTGCCGCCGGCCGCGACCCAGGCCGCCTGCGCCTCGACCAGCGCACCCGCGGAGATTTCCGGATAGCCGAACAAGGCGTGACAGCGGGACGCGTCCGACAGCAGCGCGGTCGGCGCCTCGGTGCCGGAGTACCGTGGCTCGACGCCGAACAGTTCGCCGAACCTCGCCGCGACCCGGCGTACGGAAAGGGTTTCCGGCCCGGTGAGATTGAGGGTGAGCGCCGGGCTGGACGCGTGCAGCAACGAGCGGAGGGCGACCTCGTTGGCGTACGCCTGCCAGACGACGTTGACGTGCCCGGTGGTCACGTCGACCGGCTCACCGGCCCGCACCGAGCGGGCGATGTCGGCCAGTACGCCGTAGCGCAGGTCGACCGCGTAGTTGAGCCGTAGCAGGGCCACCGGCGTGCCGTGCCGGGAACTGGCGTAGGCGAACGCGCGCTCGCGGCCGAGGCACGACATGGCGTACTCGCCCACGGGGTCGGGCGGATCGGACTCGGTGCAGCCGCCGGCGGTGACCGGGACCAGCGGGTAGACGTTGCCGGTGGAGAACGCCGCGATCCGTGCACCGGCGTAGCGGCGGGCCACCGCCACCGGCAGGAAGGCGTTGACCGCCCACGTCTGCGCGGGATCGGCGGACGAGCCGAACTTCGCACCCACCATGTAGACGACGTTGCCGGCGTCGGGAAGGTCGGTGAGGTCGGCGTCGGGGGACAGGTCGAAGGAGACGGTACGAACGCCTCGCTCGCGCAGCCGCTTCTCGACCTCGCGGTCACTCCAGCGGGACACCGCGACCACGTCGACGTCGGTGCGTCCTGCGGCGTCCAGGCCGCGCCGGGCGAGGTGGCACAGGCTGGGGCCCATCTTGCCGCCGGCGCCGAGCACCACCAGGTCGCCGGTCAGCTCGGCGAGGTCGGTGACCAACCGCGGTGGGGGCTCGGCCAACCGCCGTTCCAGGTCGTCGTCGGACTCGAACACCGTTTGTCTTCCTTTCCTCGCCGCCGGACTGCACCGGCATTACGGTCGAGACCGTATCTAGAGCGGGTTCCTGCGTCAACGTCCGGACCGCAGCGGCTCGCCGGGACACCCACCTCCCGGCTCCCGCAGGCGCCACATGCGTGTCCTGGCGAACTCGTTCCCCTCCGGCCTGCTCGCGCGACAGTTGCGTTACGGCTCGGTTCGACCATTGACAGCGGCGGAGAGGGGGTCCTACGGTCAGGACCGGAATTCTCCAAGATCGCTGAATCCCTTCCCCCTGGGGGCACCCATGTTCGAGCGTTTTCGCTCCCCCGGCGCGCCGGTGTCCGGTCCCACCCGGCGCGACCTGTTGCGCGGCGCCAGCTTCCTCACCCTCGCCGCAGGCGCGGGTGCCCTGACCGGTTGCTCGGTCTTCCAGGACAGCTCCGACGCCGGACCCGCCGACGCCGCCGACGCCGGCAACGCGGCCGCCGGCAGCAAGCCGAAGCAGGTGCTGCGGCTGGGCTTCAACAACTTCGCCGTCCTCGACCCGCAGGTCATCACCGACGGCATGTGGCTGTCCCAACGGGGCATCTTCGAGGGCCTGGTCTCCCAGAACGACCAGGGCACCGACGTCGTCCCTGCGGTGGCCGAGAAGTGGTCGATGTCCGGTGACGGCCTCACCTACACCTTCACCCTGCGCACGAACGCCAAGTGGTCCAACGGCGACCCGGTGGTGGCGTCGGACTTCGAGCGCACCCTCAAGCGGTTGTTCACCCCGAGCCAGGCCTCGGCCGGCGGCACGACGATGGGCGCCAACTCCTACCAGGCCGCCACCGGCATCAAGGGCGCCTCGGACTTCCTCGCCGGCAGCCTGACCGACTGGTCGAAGGTCGGCGTCAAGGCCAACGGTGACCACGAGCTCGTCATCACCCTGGAGAACCCCAACGCGGGCTTCCTGCTCGGGCTCACCCACCCGTCGATGCTTCCGCTGCACATGGACAGCGTCGAGAAGGACCCGAAGGGCTGGCAGAACGCCGGCAACCTCGTCTCCAACGGACCGTTCAAGCTGTCCAAGTGGACGCAGAACGCCTCGATGGTCCTGGTGCCCAACGAGCACTACTGGGACAAGGGCAAGGTGTTCCTGTCCCGGATCGACATCAACCTGCAGGAGGCGGTGGCCACCGGCACCGCGACCGTGCCGTACGAGAACGGCGAGGTCGACATGGTGGGGATCGCCGACGCCGACGCGATCCGCTTCCAGAAGGACCCCACGCTGGCCAAGCAGGTGCACTCGGTGGAGAAGTACTCCATCGTCTACCTCGCCAAGCTGCGCAGCAAGAATCCCGCTCTGGACGACGTACGGGTGCGCAAGGCGCTGTCGCTCGCTGCCGGCCGGGCCGACCTGGCCAAGATCGGCCCGGGCATGGCGCAGGGCACCTCGCTGGTCGTCGACAACGTGCCCGGCTGGGACTCGAGCCTTGCCATCAAGGACGACGTGGCGCAGGCTCGCAAGCTGCTCGCCGACGCGGGCTACCCCGGCGGCAAGGGCCTGCCGACCGTCCGCATCCTCGCCGGTGTCCAGTCGCCGATCGTCGACGCGCTGGTCCAGGCCTGGCAGAAGAACCTCGGAATCAAGGCCAAGGCCGACATCGTGGAGGCCGGCGTCTACGTCGAGCGCCGGTGGGCGGTGCAGGCCGACGACTACATCGGCTTCTACTTCGGCACGTTCGCCGGCCTGCACACCTGGCCGGTGATGGTCGGCGTCCTGTGGGGACCCAAGGACGTGCAGAAGTTCAGCCTGCCCGCTGCCGACTGGGCGAAGTACCAGCAGGTGGAAAGCGACACCAAGCTCAGCCCGGCCAAGCGCAACGCCCAGCTCGACGCGATGCTGGCGGACAAGGCCAGTCCGGAGTCCAAGCGGCTCGGCCAGCTCGTCGAGGAGGCCTCGGCCACCCGCGACGAGAACGAACAGCTGAAGCTGTTCAAGGAGGCCGCGAAGCTGCGCGACCAGCAGTTCCTCTACGTTCCCTTGTTGTGGAACTCCGCGATGTTCGCCGTCGCGCCGAAGGTGCGTGACCTGCACCTGCGGGCGGCGCCGGACTTCTTCTACTTCAAGGGAATCAGCATCGGGAAGGGCAGTGCATGAGTGAACTGCGAGTCGGTCTGGTCGGTGTCAACACCTCCCATGCGGGGGCGTTCGCGCGGCTGCTGAACGAGCGCGAGGTCGCACCGGGCGCCCGGGTGACCTGGGTCTGGGGCGGTGAGCTGCGTTCGGACCAGCCGGACGCGCCGACGCTGGCCGCGAAGTACGACATCCCCGAGGTGGTGGCCGAGCCCACGGACCGGATCGGCGACACCGACCTGGTGCTCGTCGTCGACGACACCGGCGGCGGTGCCAACCACGTGCCGCTGGCCCGGCCGTTCGTGGAGGCAGGCGTGCCGGCCTTCCTGGACAAGCCGATGGCGGTCGACCTCGGTGCGGCGAAGGAGCTGTTCGACCTGGCCACGGCGAAGGGGACGCCGGTGACCAGCTCGTCGGCGCTGCGGTACGCCGTCGAACTCGCCGCCGAGAAGGACCGGATCGCCGAGCTGGGCGCCCTGTCGTCGGTGGTGAGCGTCGGCCCGGGCGAGTGGTACTACTACGGCGTCCACGCCGTCGAGCAGCTCTACGCGGCCGTCGGTGGCGGCGTGGAGTGGGTGCAGCGGTTCACCTGGCCCGACCGGGACGTCGCGGTGATGTCCTACGCCGACGGCGGACCGACCGCGGTGGTGCAGACGTTGCGCGACGCGGCGTACCGCTTCCACCTCACGATGTACGGCGCGCAGGACATGCACGCCGTCCGGATCGCCGACTTCGACGGGTTCTACGCCGGCCAGGCGCGGGCCGCGGTGGAGATGGCCCGCACCGGCACGCCCCCGATCAGGCCGGAGGAGACCCTCGAGCTCCTCGCGGTGCTGCGGGCCGGCGTGCTGTCGGCCGAACGCGACGGCGCCAGGGTCAGCGTGGCGTCCGTCCTCGCCGGGGACTGAGCGTGTTCGGGTTCGTGGCGTACCTCGGCCGCCGGCTGCTGCGCCTGGTGGTGTCGCTGGTCGCGGTGTCGCTGATCACGTTCGTCCTGTTGCAGCTGGCGCCGGGCAACTTCGCCGACATCCAGCGGATCAGCAGCGGCGCCAGCACCATCGGGTCGGCCGGCACCGAGGACGTCGCGAACGCCTTCAAGGCGCGTTACGGCGCCGACGTCCCGGTCTGGAAGCAGTACCTCATCTTCATGAAGGGCGCGGTCACCTGGGACTTCGGTCCGTCGTACAAGTACCCCACGCTGGACGTCCAGGAGATCATCGCCAAGGCGTTCCCCGTGTCGGCCACGCTGGCCTTGCTGTCGGTGCTGCTGGCGCTGCTCATCGCCCTGCCGGTAGGGGTTTTCGCCGCACTGCGGCAGAACTCCCCGGCCGACCACGGCACGATGTTCCTGGTGACGCTGGGGCACGCGCTGCCGGGCTTCCTCAGTGCGGCGTTCCTCGTGTTGTTCTTCACGGCCACGCTGCACCTGCTGCCCTCCAGCGGGTTCACCGGGCCGCGCAACCTGATCATGCCGGTGCTCGCGCTGGCCATCGGGCCGGCCGCGGTGCTCGCCCGCTACGTCCGGTCGAGCATGCTGGAGACGTTGCGGGAGGAGTACGTCACGGCGGCGTACGCCAAGGGCGGCCCGCGCCGCACGGTCATCGTCCGGCACGCGCTGCGCAACTCCCTCATCCCGCTGGTGACGGTGGTCGGCCCGCTGCTGGCGGGGCTGATGACCGGGACGGTGTTCATCGAGGCGCTGTTCCGCATCCCCGGGCTGGGGCTCTACTTCGCCACCGCGGCCGCCAGCCGGGACATGCCGCTGCTGATGGGCAGCACGTTGTTCTTCGCGGTCATCCTGATGGTCACCAACCTCCTGGTCGACCTGGTGTACGGCGTACTCGATCCACGGATCCGGGCCGAAGGGGGGTGGGGACGATCGCGCTCTCGGAAGGCGTCGCAGCGGATCTCACCGCAGGAAGCACTCTGATCGAACAGGAGCGCCCCAGGGGTCAGTGGGCCCGGGCGTGGGACCGGTTCCGGGCCAACCGGCTCGCCCTCGGCAGCCTGGTGTTCTGCGCGCTGCTGATCCTGGCGGCGCTGGCCGCACCACTGGTCGCGCCGCACCACTACGCCGAGGTCGACTACACCGCACGGCTGGCGCCGATCGGCGCGCCCGGCCACCCGCTGGGCACCGACCTGCTCGGCCGCGACATCGCCGGCCGCCTGGTCTACGGCCTGCGCACGGCGCTGTTCGTGGCGTTCGGCGCGGAGCTCACCGCGCTCGTGCTCGCGCTGCTCGTCGGCCTGGTCGCGGGGTACCGCGGCGGCCGGGTCGAGCAGGGGCTGATGGGCCTCACCGACGTGATGTACGCGTTCCCCAGCTACCTTTTCGCAGTGGTGCTGGTGACCGTGCTGGGCCGCAGCCTGTTCGCGCTGATCCTGGCCATCGGCATCGCCTCGTGGGTGACCCAGGCCCGGCTGGTCCGGGCGCAGGTGCTGACGCTGAAACAGCGGGAGTACGTCGAGGCCGCCAAGGCGATGGGGGCACGCGGCACCACGATCGCGGTGAAGTACATCCTGCCGAACGCGATCGGGCCCATCCTGGTCACCACCAGCTTCGCCATCCCGGCGGCGATCTCGGCCGAGGCGGGCCTGGCCCTGCTCGGACTCGGCGTCCAGCCACCGACGCCCTCGTGGGGCGCGATGATCACCGACGGGATGCGCTACCTGCTGGCCGCACCGCACGTGATGGTCTTTCCGGCAACCCTGTTCGCGTTGACGCTGCTGGCGTTCACCTGGGTGGGCGACGGGCTGCGGGACGCCTTCGACCCGACGGCGGAGCAACGATGACCACCCCGACCCGGGACCGTGCGGACGACCGCCGAGGCCGCTCCGAACACGACGCCCGCTCCGGTCCCGGCTCCGGCCCGGACGCGCCGCTGCTGTCGGTCCGCGACCTGCACGTCCACTTCCGCCGGGGCAAGGAGACCTTGCGCGCGGTGGACGGCGTGAGTTTCGACCTGCACGCCGGCCGGGCGCTGGCCGTCGTGGGGGAGAGCGGCAGCGGCAAGACGGTGACCGCCCGCAGCCTGCTGCGGCTGTTGCCGCGCAACGCGCGAATCGCCGGCGGGCAGGTGTGGTTCAACCACGCCGCCGGAAACCGGGACGGCGACCCGCACGCGGGCAGGGGCGAACGGCCGGGCGGTCGCGGCCGCCGCGACCGGGGTGCCGCCGGCCCGCGCGACCTGCTGCGCCTTGGTGAACGCGAGATGCGGAGGGTACGCGGGCGGGACATCGGCATGGTCTTCCAGAACGCCATGGAGGCGATGAACCCCACCCTCACCCTCGAACGCCAGTTGACCGAACACCTGCTCTGGCACGGGATCTGCGGCAAGGCCGAGGCCCGCGACCGGGCGGTGCGGGCGCTCGGTGACGTCGGCATCCCCGAGCCCGAACGCCGGATCAGGACGTACCCGTTCCAGCTGTCCGGCGGTATGCGCCAGCGGGCGATGATCGCGATGGCGATGCTCACCCAGCCGGCCCTGCTGATCGCCGACGAACCCACCACCGCCGTCGACGTGACCGTGCAGCGGCAGATCCTCGACCTGCTGGTGGAGGTGAAGAACCGCGGCACCGGCATCGTGATGATCACCCACGACCTCGGCGTCGCGCGGTACTTCTGCGACGACGTGGTGGTGATGTACGCCGGGCGGGTGGTGGAGCGGGCGACCACGCCGGAGCTGCTGGACACGCCGCGGCATCCGTACTCCGTCGGCCTGCTCGGCTCGTGTGTGGAGATCGGGGACCGCGGCCGGGCGCTCGCACCGATCCAGGGCGCTCCGCCGGACCTCGCCCGCCGGCCGCAGGGGTGCGCGTTCCATCCGCGGTGCGGACTGGCCGAGGCGCCCCGCTGCCTCACCGACCAGCCACTGCTCCCGATCGGTGTCGGCGGCACGGGCGGCCGGGAGGCCGCGTGCTGGAAGGTGGTGCCCGATGCCTGAGGGCGTACTGGTGCGCGCGGAGAACCTCGGCAAGACATTCTCCACCCCGGCCGGTGACGTGGTCGCCGTCGACGACGTGACGTTCGACGTCCTACGCGGTGAGACGCTCGGTCTGGTAGGGGAGAGCGGCAGCGGCAAGTCCACCGTGGCCAGGCTGCTGATGTGGCTGCAGGAGCCGACGTCGGGCCGGGTGCTGTTCGACGGCACCGATCTGGCCGGCGTGCCCGGCCGGGAGCTGCGTACCGTCCGGCGGCGGATGCAGATGGTCTTCCAGAACCCCTACGGTTCGCTGCTCCCGCACTACACCGCGGCCGGCAACGTCGCCGAGCCGCTGCGGCTGCACAGCATCGGCGACAAGGACAGCCGGCGTGAGCGGGCGAAGCAGCTGCTGGACCTGGTGGGTGTCAACCCGCGCTTTGCGGACCTGTATCCCCGGCAGTTCTCCGGCGGCCAGCAACAACGCATCGCGATCGCCCGCGCTCTGGCACTCGAACCCGAGTTGCTGGTGTGCGACGAACCCACGTCCGCGCTGGACGTCTCCATCCAGGCGCAGATCCTCAACCTGCTCGACGACCTGCGCGAGCGCCTTGGCCTGACCTGCCTGTTCATCTCGCACAACCTCGCCGTGGTGGAACGCCTCGCCAACCGGGTCGCGGTGATGCGGGAGGGTCGCGTCGTCGAGCTCGCGCCGACCGAGGAACTCTTCCGCGCGCCGCAAGACCCCTACACCCGCGCCCTGCTGGGCGCTGTCCTGCCCGTCCGCGGACAGCGCGCGGCCAGCTGACGCCGGCCGGAGGAGGTCCCTCCGTACCGGCCCGAAGGAGGAAGTCACGTGAGTGGCACCAGTCCCGTCGCGGTTGTGCTCGACCCGGAGCTTCGGGCCGCCGCGCATGCCCGGAGCGAGAACGCGTGGTGGTTGTACTCCACGGAGGTCCTGGACCACCTGCGGGTGCCGTACGACGTCATCGACCCGGACGAGGCGGCCGCCCGGCTGGCCGCGGGCGGCACCGTGCTGGTGCATCCGGCGGAGGGCCGGATCGTGAGCCCGGCAGGTGAGACGGCGTTCCCGGCCGACCTGTGGGAGCGCATCGTCACCATCCAGCAGGGCACGCCGGTCGAGCAGGACGGACCGCCCGCACCGGACGGGTCGTGCCCGGTTGACGACGGCATCCTCAAGTGCGACGACGGTCTGGCGCTGTCCTACGACGAGGACCGGGCGATGCCGCCCGGAGAGCCCGAGCTGAGCGGCACGTTCTCCCACACCTACCCGCCGCCGGCCGCCGCGCCGATGTTCCACCGGGCCAGGGCGGACCGGCTCCGGCTGGACTTCCTCCACCTGCTGTTCGACGCCGCCGAGGCGGCCGGGATCGCCGTACCGTGGCTGCACTACTGGCCGGCCGGCGTGCCCGCGGTGGCGCACATGTCCCACGACTCCGACGGCAACAACTCCGAGGCGGCGCTGAGCGCGCTGGAGGTGTTCGACCAGGCCGGCGTGCACGTGACCTGGTGCCACTGCTTCCCCGGCGGCTACCGGCCGGAGGTGGTCGCCGAGATCGCGGCCCGCGGCCACGAGCAGGCGCTGCACTACAACGCGATGGGCGACGCCGACATCGCCTCCTGGGGCTGGCCGCAACTGCGTGCGCAGTACGCCTGGGCACAGGCGATGACCGGGCGCGAGGACATCGTGTCCAACAAGAACCACTACACCCGCTGGGAGGGCTGGGACGAGTTCTTCCTGTGGTGCGAGCGGATCGGCATCCGGATCGACGAGTCGCGCGGGCCGAGCAAGCAGGGCAACGTCGGCTTCCCGTTCGGGTCGTGCCACCTGAGCTTCCCGATCGCGGGCGTACGCGAGCACAACCGCCGGATCGACGTCCTCGAGCTTCCCCTGCACACCCAGGACCTCGCCTGGGCCGGGCACACCGCCATCCGGGACGTCATTCTGACCGAGGCGCTGGACCTGCACGGTGTCGCGCACTTCCTGTTCCACGCCGCACACCTGCACACCAAGCCCGACGTCGCGCAGGCCTGCCGGGACGTGGCCGCGGAGGCCCGGCGGCTCGGCATGCAGTGGTGGACCGCCGAACAGCTCAACGACTGGGAACGCGCCCGGCGCGGCGTACGCGTTGCCGCGGAGCCCGGGGCCGGCAGCGGTGAGCTGCGGATCGAGGTCACCGCGACCGCGGCGGTGAAGGGCGCGGGCGTGCTGGTCGCCGTGCCCGGACTGCGCGAGGCCGACACCGGCGGCACGCCGCGGGTGCTCACCGGCGACGCGACCTGCGCCGTGGTGACCCGGCACGGGCGCCGGCTGCTCGAACTCGCCGCCGACCTTCCGGCCGGGACGTCGGTGTTCACCGTCACCACATCCGGCCGGTCCAGCTGACCACCGGCCGGCCGGGCTGACCACCGGCCGGCCGCCGGACGCGCCGGCCGGCCCGGCCGACCGCCGGACGCTCCGGCCGGTCCGACTGAGGGAGACAACCATGAGCAGTGGGCAACTCGGCCGCCGGGCCTTCCTGCGCCGGTGCGGCACCTCCGCGATGGTGCTCGGCGCGGCGGGAGTCGGTGCGGTCGGCGTACCGGCCCTGACGCCGACCCCCCGCGCCCTGGCCGCGACACCTTCGGCGTACGACTACACCACGCGGGCGACGTACGACACCTTCGACCGTGCCTTCCACGAGAGCGGGAGCTCCGGGCAGCCGGACCAGCCGAACGAGGCCGGCGGCCTGGCGTGGGGCCAGTCGTACGTGCTGGCGAGCTTCCTGCGCATGTACGACGCCTACCGGGACACCTACTACCTCGACCGGTTCGTGCACAACGCCGATCTGGTGCTCGCCAACCGCGACAGCGAGCGCGGCGTCACCGACTACGCCGGACGATCCCGGCCGGCGTGGCGGACGACGAATCCCTACACCGTGGGCATCGCCCGGCTGAGCGACGCCGGCGGCGCGCCGGTGCTGGAGGTACGCAGCGCGCTGGCCTACGCCGACCGGGCGACCGCGACCGTGCGGGCGGGCGAGGGCGGGCGGTTCACCCTCTCGGTGACGAACGCGCAGTACGGCCGGACCGACACCTTCGCCGACGTGACCATGGACCCGGCCGGTCCCGACTACGTGGTCGACCGGGTGTACGACGCGTACCCCACCGGGACCATGGTGACCGTCCGCGACCTGCGGCCCGCGCCCGCGGCGGGCGACCCGCCGGCGCCGGGCGACACCGCGCTCGCCTCCGCGCCGGTCGTGTTCGCCGTGCACACCGGGATGATCAGCTATCCGTTCGCCTGGTTCGCCGCCACGGTGCTCACCGACCCACGCCTGTGCCGCGATCCGCGTTACGCCCGCAAGGCGGAGGAGTACGCCGCGGCGGCACGCGACGCCGCCGCGGTGCACGACGCGGAGTGGCGCGACGGCCCCGACGGCACCGGATGGTTCCAGTGGCCCAAGGGCATGCCGGTCCCGTACGACGGCAACATCCAGCCCATCAACCAGAGCGTGGCACTCGGCCGCACCTACCTCGCGCTCGCCGAGGTCACCCGGGACCGGACCTACCGCGACCGGGCGAGCCGGCTGGCGCGGATGTTCGCCACGCAACTCGAGGTTGACAGCAGGGGCGCGGCGACCTGGCACTACTGGCCGACCACGAGCCGGATGTACGACGGCTACGCCAAGACGGGAAGCCCCGCAACGGACGTGTCGATCTACACCCCGGCGTACGGGTCGGCGGGCCGCGGCGCCCAGCAGTACGAGGACGTGAGCCACGGCGCGATCGAGGTGGACTTCGCGGTCCGGGCGTTCCGGTCGGGGGTGGTCTTCCGCGGTGCGGACATGGCGGCCTTCGCCGCGACGTACACCCGCAACCTCGCCACCACGACACCCGACGGCATCGCCACCACGTACACCCGGGTCGACGGAGGCGGCGGACTTGCCGCGTCCGGGCAGTACCTCCAGGCGCCTCGTTGGATGGCGGTGGCGTGGTGGGACGAGCGGGTGTTCACCAACGCCCGGGCGATCTACGACGACCGGCAGGTTCAGCCGGGCTTCGGCTCGGGCCTGCTGTGTGTGGCCAACCTCAACTGGTACGCCCGCCGCGGCTGACCCCGATACCCGGACGGACAGTAGGGCTGCCGACCGCAGTTGGCCCACCAGCGCTCGAAAAGACAGTAGGGCTGCCGACCGCAGTTGGCCTACCAGCGCTCGAAAAGACAGTAGGGCTGCCGACCGCAGTTGGCCCACCAGCGCTCGAAAAGACAGTAGGGCTGCCGACCGCAGTTGGCTCACCAGCGCTCGAAAAGACAGTAGGGCTGCCGACCCACCCCGCGGAGGTCGGCGGCCCTACTGTCTTCTACGAGCCTAGGCCCTGTCCGACGGACGATGCCCGATCCACGCGCCGTTCTTGCCGAAGTGTGGAGACTTAAGGGTGTCACAGCCCCCGTAAGCCTCCACACTTCCCGGCCCGCCCGAGCAGCGACGTGCTCAGAGCGTGTGCGCCTGGCCGAGGACCTTGCTCACCGCCGCGGCGATGTCGCGTACGTCGTCCTCGGTGCCGAGCAGCGCGGGCTGCGGCAGCCACACGGTGTCGGCGGCGACCTGCTCCGCGCCCGGAACCCGCGGCTCGTCGTACGGGAGGTCGAGCCGCTTGGTGATCGCGGCGATCTCCTCCCGCAGGGCGTTGTTGCGGTGCAGCCCGACGTAACCGCCCGAGCAGGGGACGCCCTCTGCGGCAAGCGCCTGCACGAACTCGTCCCGCTTCCCGGCGACACCCAGCGCGGGCAGGCGCATCAGGAACAGGTGCCGGCCGTGGGCGGTGACGTTCGGATCGTCCGCGGCCACCAGCACGCCTTCCACGTCCCCCAGCAGGGAGCCGAGCAGGCGAGCGTTGGCGTCCCGGGTCGCCTGGGTCGCCGGGTGGTCGCGCAGCTGCCCCGCGAGGATCGCCGCCTGGAACTCGGTCAGCCGCAGGTTGTAGCCCAGGTACTCGTGTTGGTACCACCCGCCGCCGCGGACCCGGCCGACGTTGGCGAGGGCGTACAGGCGTTCGGCGAGCCGGTCGTCGTTGGTCACCATGGCGCCGCCCTCACCGGCACTCATGTTCTTCGACGTCTGGAAGCTGAACGTCCCGAGGTCGCCGAGCGCGCCGACGCGGCGACCCCGCCACTCCGCACCATGGGCCTGCGCGGCGTCCTCGACGATCGCCACGCCGTGTTCGCGGCCGATCGCGGCGAACGCGTCGAGGTCGCACGGCCGGCCGGCGATGTGCACCGGCATCACCGCCCGGGTGCGCGGGGTGATCGCGGCCGCTGCCGCCGCCGGGTCCAGCAGGTGGGTGGCAGGATCGACGTCGGCGAACACGGGGACCGCCCCGACGAGCACCACAGCCGCCGCGCTGGCGATGAAGGTGTACGGCGGAACGACCACCTCGTCGCCGATCCCGACCCCGGCCGCCCGCAGCCCGGCGACCAGGGCGAGGGTTCCGCTGCTCACGCAGACACAGTGCGCCGCCTGCTGGTATTCGGCGAAGTCGCGTTCGAACGCGGCCACCCGCTCGCCGTGCGTGCTGCCCCACTTCCCGGAGTCCAGGACGTCGAGCAGTTCGGCGCCCACCTCCTGGCCGGCCACCGGCCAGGAAGGGAAGGGTCGGGTACGGACGGGAGTGCCGCCCCGGAGGGCGAGCGTGCTGGCCATGGCTGCGGTCACCTCGTGTGGTTGGTCGGGTGGTTCGGTGTGGGGTTCGGGGTGCGGTTGAGCGAGTGGGACAGTGTGTGGAACGGAGCCTGGAACGGTGTGGCGGGCCGTCATGCCGACCACTCCCGGGTGAGCGGGATGCGGGCGGCGGCACCTTCGGCCACGTCGTGGGTGTATCCCTTCTCGAAGTCCTCCGGATCGACGTACCCCCGGATCGTGGTGAGGTCACCGACGTCCAGGACGAGGGTGCGCGCGTCCGGGCGGGTGGCGCCGACGATGCGGTAGACGGCGTTGCGTACGCCGTCGTTGTCGACGTACACGTAGCGGCCCACGACCGAGTCCGGTGCGGCCCGTTCCGGCCCGGAGAAAGGCGAGAGTACGCCGGCCGCACCGACCGCTCCGAGGGTGGCGAGGCGGAGGACGTCACGCCGGCGCGGGCCACGACCGGTTGGGAGCGATTCGGAGACGGCGCCGGGCGCGGAGCTGTCGGTTGGGCCGGAACTGGTCATTGCTGTCTCCTCCGGGCGGGGGACATGCGAGGACGTGCGGCGAAAAGGCTGAAGCGTTCCCAGCGAGCTTGCCGCGTACTGGACTTTAGGTCAAGACCGTATAGATTGTGCTTCGGCCGGACAGTACGCACGCGCGACGGATCCCCTGTGAGGTAAGCATGGTGAGGTACGCATGAGCCAGCCGGACGAGCAGACCCTCGCACTCGACGGCGGCACGCCGGTCCGCACCGCAGCTTTCCCGAGCGTGGGCAACGCGGCGGGCCGCACCCTGGGAGCCGAGGAGATCGAGGCGGTCACCCGGGTGGTGGCCTCCGGCCGGCTCAACAGCACGGTTGGCGACGAGACCCGGCAACTGGAACGCGAGTTCGCCGACTACTACGGGCTCCCGCACGCGGTCGCGTCGAGTTCGGGCACCGCCGCGCTGCACCTCGCGGTCGCCGCCGTCGACCCCGAGCCGGGCGACGAGATCATCACCACGCCGATCACCGACGCAGGCACCGTGCTGCCGATCCTGATGCAGAACGCCGTTCCAGTCTTCGCCGACGTCGATCCGCGCACCGGCAACCTCGACGTGGCCTCGGTCCGCTCCCGGATCACCCCGCGCACCAGGGCGATCATCGCGGTGCACCTGTTCGGCGCACCGGCGCCGGTGGTGGAGTTGCGGGCGCTGGCCGACGCGCACGGCCTGCTGCTGGTCGAGGACTGCGCCCAGGCGTACCTCACCCGCTGTTCCGACGGGCGGCTCGCGGGCACGGTCGGCCAGATCGGGTGCTTCAGCCTGCAGCAGTCCAAGCACATCACCGCGGGCGACGGCGGTCTGTGCATCACCGGTGACGACGACCTGGCCAGGATGATGCGGCTGTTCGCCGACAAGGGCTGGCCGCGCGACACCGACGAGCGCACCCACCTGTTCCTGTCCACCAACTACCGCATGACCGAACTGCAGGCGGCGGTGGCCCGCGCCCAGCTTCCCAAGCTCGCGGGCGTGGTGGCGGACCGGCGGGCCGGTGCGCGGCGGCTCGGTGCCGCGCTCTCCGGCCTTGCGGGATTGGCGATTCCGCCGGACGAGGGCGGCGTGAGCTACTGGCAGTACCCCCTCGTCGTCGACCCGGGCCAGGCCGGCGGCACCTGCCACGACTACGGCAAGGCGCTGGCGGCGGAGGGCATCCCCGCCAACGGCGGCTACCTGACCCGGCCCGTCTACCGGACGCCGGTACTCACCGAACGCCGTACCTACGGCCGTTCCGGCTACCCGCTCCTCTCACCGCCCGCGCGCGTCGAGCCCACGTACGACGTCGGGCTTTGCCCGGAGGCCGAACGCCTGATCGGCGAACGGCTGCTGGTGGTTTCCTGGAACGAGCGCTACACCGACGCCGACGTGGACGACATCGCCCACGCGGTCCGCAAGGTGCACCGCGCGTTCACGTCGAGGTAGTCGGCGCTTCGAGGCGGCGCGGGCTCGCTCGGCAGCGGTCCGGCTCAGGTGGTGGCGAACGCGGCCATCATCGCCATGTCCTCGTGCTCGAGGTTGTGGCAGTGCAGGAGGTACGGCCCGGTGTAGTCGGTGAAGCGCACCGCCACGTCGACGTACTCCGTGGGCCGCAGGTCGACGGTGTCCTTCCAGCCGGCGTCGAAGCGTCCGGGACCACGGTTGCCGCGCCGGACCACCTGGAAGGGGTCGAGGTGCACGTGCACAGGATGGTGCAGGTCGGCCTGGAACCGCCAGATCTCGATGTCGCCGAGCCGTGGCCGGGCGTCCATCCGGCGCGCGTCGAACGGCCGGCCGTTGATGGTCCAGCCCTTCTCGCCGTGCACGTCGCCCCGGGAGAACCGCCACTCCCGCGTGCGCACCGCCTTCGCGGGGTCGAGCTTCTCGATTCTGGCGAGCCTGGCCGGGATCGCGCTGTCGTCCTTCACCCGGCCGGTCACCCGGAACCGCATCACCCGCGCGGTCGGCCCGCTGCCCAGTTGGTTGACCATCGTCACCAGCGTTCCGGGCCTGTACGCCGAGAAGTCCACCACCACGTCGAAGCGCTCGGCCGGGGCGGCGACGATGGTGTCCTGGTCCAGGGGATGTTCGAGCAGGCCGCCGTCCCCGCCGACCTGGACGAACGGCGCGCCCTCCCTGGGCCCGGGATCGAGGGCCAGCCGGTAGCGGCGGGCGTTGGAGGCGTTCAGGATCCGGAAGCGGTAGCGCGCGGCGGCCACCTCCATCACCGGCCACGGCGCGCCGTTGACCAGGATGACGTCGCCCAGAACGCCTTCCATGTAGGCGGAGGTGACGCCCGGCGTCGAGCGGAGCTCCCGGTCGAGCGCGGGGTAGCGGAACGCGCCGTCCTCCTCGAACGCCCGGTCGCAGATCATCAGCGGCACGTCCCGCTCGCCGCTCGGCAGCGGCAGTGCCTGCTCCTCGTCGTCGTGCACCAGGTGGAAGCCGGCCAGGCCGCGGTAGACCTGCGCGCCGGTGAAGTCCATCCGGTGGTCGTGGTACCACAACGTCGCCGCGCGCTGGTGGAACGGATACGCGTAGTCGCGCACCCCCTTGCGTACGTCGCCGGCCATCGAGCCGGTGGTCGGGCTCGCGCCGTGACCGGCGCCGTGGCCGTGTCCCGTACCCGGATTCCAGCCGCCGGCCGGCAGCAGCAGGTCGACGGGATAGCCGTCGTGGTCGGGTGGCGTGTGCCCGCCGTGCAGGTGCACCACGGTCGGCACCGGGAGGGTGTTGCGGTGACGTACGACGGTCCGCCGCCCGCTGCGGCTCACCAGCGTGGGCCCCGGAAACGTGCCGTCGTACCCGAGGATCGGTGTCCTCAGCCCAGGGAGGATCTCCACGTCGGCGACTCGCTGGACGATCTCGTAGTAGTCGGTGGTGGCGTCGCTGCGCAAGGGCTTCTTGACAGCGGGCACCGGCAGCGGAACGGCGTACGGCCGTGGTGTGGGGCCGAGGCTGGTGAGCAGCTGGGCCGTCTGGCCGGTGGTGTCCCGGCCGCAGCCTGCCAGGCCGAAGGACCCTGCGGCTCCCGCCGCACCGGCCGCACCGACCAGACCGAGGAAACCTCGCCTTGACAGCGCTGTACTCATCGACGGTTCTCCTTACGCACTCGGGCCCGGCGTGCGTGCGAACCCGTCAGCCAACAGGTGAAGAGGATCTGCGTGAGGACAAGGCCCACACCGAGGGGGACGTGCACGAGCAGGGTCTGGGCATAGCCGAGAAACACCTGGGTCTCAGCGGCCACCAGCAGCACGGCCGACAACGCCGCCGGCCACCAGCGTCCGCCGCCCCGCCACGCGTACACCAGGGCGGCCGCCAGCTGTACGAACACCAGCGAGGTGACCACGTGTGCGTTCGTCTCGTGCGTACCGAGCGCGCCCACGTTCCCGGTGAGGTAGCTCCCGGCCAGCACGGGCTGGAGAAACATGGCCGCGGTCAGGACAAGCGCGGCGATCCGCAGTGCGAGCAGGGATCGCCGCGGCCGGGTTCCGGGCGTCCGTTTCGCCTCCGTCAGGGTGGTCATGCCTGCTCACCTGCCTTCGGGTGGGACCCGGCCGGAGCGGGCTGCTCGGCAGCGCCCGTGCGGGAACGACCCCGAACGCGCGGACCGCGCCCGGAGCGGCGGGCACCGGACCGGAACAGCCAGACCGCGAACACCACCTGTGTCGTGACGATCGCGACGCCGAGGGGCACGTGCACGGTGAGCCGGCCGGCGTACCCCATGCCGATCTGGAGACCCTCGGCGAAGAACAGCAGCGCGGTGACCAGGACGGGCCAGCCGCGCCCCCGGCCGGGCCAGACGTAGAGCAGTGCGGCACCGAACTGCCACATGCAGGCGAGCATCACCAGGCCGGCGTTGAGCGAGTGGGTGGCGAGCGCGTCGAAGCGGCCGCTGAGGTAGATCCCGGCGAGCAGGGGCTGGCCGACCGCCAGGCCTGCGTGGACGAGCGCGACGAACCGCAGCAGCCACAGCGTGGCCCGCGGCCCGCCCGCGGGGGCCCCCGGCGGACTGGGCCGGGGGCCGGCGGTGAGGACGGCGGAGGGCAACGGACCTCCTCGAGAGTCGGATGCGAACCCGCCCAGGCTATGTGTCGGCTGCCTACATATGAATCGGGTTGTTCCCTGGTCTTCGATGCCCGCCCCCACCCCGGCATCCGCTCAGGGGAATACCGGAGTTCGCCCCTGAGGGCCGTGCCGCGGAGCTGTCCGACAGTGGTACGGATGAGTAGGCTGCGTACTTGTGAAGCCCGACATCGTGCGTGGGCACCTCGACGCGCTGCTGCTCGCGACCCTCGCCGACGGGCCCCTGCACGGCTACGCGATCATCGAGGCCCTGCAGGCCCGCAGCGGTGGCGTGCTCGACCTGCCCACCGGAAGCGTCTATCCGGCGCTGCGCCGCCTCGAACGCGCCCGGTACATCTCCGGGCGGTGGAGCATCGTCGGCGGCCGCCGGCGGCGCACCTACCAGCTCACCCGCGCCGGGCGGCAGGAGCTGGCCCGGGAGCGGGCCGACTGGAGCCGGTTCACCGCGGCGATCGGCGATGTCCTGGGGGAGTCGCGATGAGCGCGCAGATCGACGGATACGTCGGGCGGGTGCGTGCTCTCCTGCCCGGCCCGGCGTCGGCTCGGGCCGGGATGCTGCGCGAGCTTTCCGACGGCCTGTACGACGCCGCCGAAGCCCACGTCCGAGCCGGCGTCCCGGCGGAGAAGGCGCAGGCGCGGGCCGTCGCCGAGTGCGGACCGGCCGAGGACACCGCAGCTGCCTGCCGGCCCGAACTCACCGCGGTACAGGGCCGGCACACGGCGATGCTCGTCGCCGTCCTCATGCCCGGCCTCAACCTCCTGTGGGACGTGCCGTGGATGATCGCGGGCCCGTGGAACGCCCCGCCGAACGGCGTCGTGTCGGCGTTGTCCCGGGTGGTCACCGCGACCGACCTGCTGGGCGGTGGTTGTGCCGTGGTGCTGATCCTCCTCATGGTGCTCGCGGCCCGGCGTGAGCGCCCGGCCACCTCGCTCACCGGTGCGGTGGGAATCATCGGCGCGGTCGCGTTCACGGTCACGCTGAGCTGTTCGGTGGCGATGATGCTCGTCAACGCCGACGGGCCGGGCCAGGCGTTCGCGACCTCCTGGATCGGACTCCTCGTGGGTTCGGTCACCGTCGTCTGCGCGTGCCTGCTGGTCCGGTCACTGGTGCGGTCGCTGTGGTCGGCGTTCGCCGCCGCCCGTACGCCGTCGGGTCCCGCGCCGGCTGGTATGGAGCACGTGGGACGAGTGGAACGGGTGGGACGGTGACGACTGTCCTCGGGCGCCGTAGCGACGACGATCCGATCGGTGCGTACGTCACCGCCCTCGGCAACGCCCTGCGCGGTCCGCGCGGCGCCCGGCGGGACGTCACGACCGAACTCGCCGACGGGCTACGGGACGCCGCCGACGCCTACGTCGAGGCGGGGATGCCCGCGCGGGAGGCGGAGGCCAGGGCGGTCCGCGAGAGCGGGCCGGTGGAGGACGTCGCGGTCGCGTACGCACCCGAGCTCGCGGCGGTCCAGGGCCGGCGGACGGCCGCGGTGTGCGCGCTGTCCATGCCGGCGACGGTTCTTGCCTGGGGACTGACGTGGAGTGCGGAGGTGCCGACCGGCGGTCACCGGTGGCGGCTGGGCGTTCTGTCCGACCTCACCGACTGGGCCGGTATCGCCGGCGGGGTCGCAGGCTGCGTCCTGGCCGCGCTGCTGGTGGTGTCGGCGCGCCGGGTGGTTCCGGTACGGCTCCTCCTCGCCCTGCTGGTCCTACTCTGCGGCGGGGCGGTGCTGGTCTCGACCGTCTGCGCGGTGGTGATGAACGTCGCCAACGCCGAGCGGATCGCGTGGATGCTGGCCGGCTCGACGCCCGCGGTCGCGCTGTCCCTGGCCACCGGAGTGGTCTCGGCCTGGCAGCTGGGTTCGCTGTGCCGCAGCGCCAACCTCGCGTTCCGCCGCGGCTGACGCCTCAGGCCCCGAGTTCGTCGAGGACGGCGGTCACCGCGAGGTTGTGGAAGCGAGGCCGCAACCGGGGCATCGTGCTGGCGTCGCGTTCGGGGTGGACGCGGTTGGTGAGAAGGGCGACGTAGAGCCCGAGCTCGGGATCGACCCACAGGCTCGTGCCGGTGAAACCCGCGTGTCCGTACGCCGACCTGCTCATCAGGTCGCCGGGGAGTGTCGACAGCAGGTCGTTTCCCTGCCAGGCAAGGGATCTGCGGAGGTTCAGGTGGTCGGTCGCCGGCCTGGTCATCACCGCGAGCGTACGCGGCGCCAGCAGCCGGCCGTACTCTCCGCGGCCGCCGCGGACGAGCGCCAGCCCGAGGCGTTCGACGTCCGCGAGGGTGGCGAACAGTCCGGCGTGTGCGGAGACCCCGCCGAGCACCTCGGCGTTCTCGTCGTGCACGGTGCCCTGGATCAGCCGGCCGCGCCAGGCGCACTCCTCGGTGGCCGCGGTACGGCGCCAGCGTTCCCGCGGCGGGTTGTAGGTGAGGTCGGCGGCGCCGAGCGGCTCCGCGACGTACTCGCGTACCAACGTGTCCAACGGCCGGCCGGCGGCGGCCTCGGCGACCAGGCCGAGCACGATGAATCCCTGCGAGCTGTACTCCACCCGGGTGCCCGGCCCGCCGCGCAGCGGAAGGTCGCGGACGGCGGCCAGCAGGCCGTCCCGGTCGGGGTGGTCGCGGTAGAGACGCTGCCCGCCCGGGATACCCGAGGTGTGGGTCAGCAGGTGCCAGACGGTGAGGTCGGCCTTGTCGGTGCCTGCGTAGTCGGGCAGATGCATGGCCACTGTGTCGGTGAGCGCGAGCAGGCCGCGTTCGACCAGGGCCATCACCACCAGCCCCGCGACGGGTTTGGTGAGCGAGGCGAGGTCCCAGCCGGTGTCCTCGGCCACCGGGTCGCCGTCCCACGCGAGGGTGCCGAGGTGGCCGCGACGGACGGGTCCGTCGGCGGTGCCGGCCGACCAGGCTGCCCCGGAGAACACCCGGTCCGCGCGGGCATGCTCCAGAAGGGCGGTCAGTGGTTCGGTCGGCGGCGGGGTCACGGCGTCGGCTCCGGGTCGGTGTGGAGGGAAGGTGAGCGGTGCGACCTCACGGCGTGTGGTCGCCCTCCTTCTCGTTGCGGCGGGCGTAGTGGAGGACCCGGTCGAGGTCGACGTCGACGCCGAGGCCGGCACCCCGGGGCACCGGCAGGCTTCCGTGGGACAGTTCGATGCGCTCGGTCAGCACGTCGCCGTCGGCGAGGTAGTACATCGCGTCCACGGCATGGTCGAGCCGGTCGAGGGCAGCGGCGACCTGGAGATGGCATGCGGTGGAGATACCCAGTTCGCCGCCGCTGTGGAAGTTCAGGCCGAGACCGAACGTCCGGCAGGTGGCGGCGAGGTTCATCGTCGGGCCGACGCCACCCCATTTGTGCACGTCGGCGTGGATGATGTCGACCGCACCCATCCGCACCGCCGGGGCGAGGTCCTCCTCGCGTACGACACACATGTTGGTGCACAGGGGAGTGGCGATCTGCGCGCGCACCTGCGCCATCCCCTCCAGGCCCGCGCACGGGTCCTCGAGGTACTCCAGGTCGAGAGTGTCGAGCCGGCGGCCCGCCCACACCGACTCGGGCACCGACCAGACGGCGTTGGGGTCCACCCGCAGCGCGGTGTCGGGCAGTTTCTCCCGCAACGCCTCCATCACCGACACGTCGAACCGCGCGTCGGTCGAGCCCTTGAACTTCAGCGCGGTGAACCCGTGCTTCGCCACGATCCGGGCGGCCTCGTCGGCCAGCGCGGCCGGCTGGTCGGCGCGGGCCACGTCGCCGGCCGCGCCCCGGGTGAGCAGGCCGGTGAGGGGTACGACGTCGCGGACCGCGCCGCCGAGGTGCAGGTGCAGCGGCACCCCCGCGGCCTTGCACGCAAGGTCGAGGAACGCCATCTCCAGCCCGGCCAGCGCGCAGTAACCGATGTAGCCGTAGAAGAACGGCACCATCGCGCACGTACGCCGGACGGCCGCGCTCGCCCGCGGGTCGGCACCGACGAACTGGTCCCTGATCCGCTCGACCAGTGCCGCCGTCGGCCGGCCGTGCATGGTCTCGCCCCAGCCCTCCAGCCCGTCGTGGTCTCGGACGCGGATCACGGTGCGGGTGGTGCCGGCCTTTGCCTCGAAACTGCTGGCGAACGTGGTCGTCAAGGGGACGTTGACAACCCAGACGTCGATGTCGGCGACGCGCATCAGTCTCCGTTCCGCAGGTGCCACTCGTGGAACCGTGCCCGTGCCGACCGCGGCGGCGGGCGGGTGGCCTGGTGTGCCGCGAGCCGACCCTACCGAAGATCAGCCGCTTGTCAGGACAGGCGTACGGGAAGGCGTTCCACGCCCCGGATCAGGCTGCTGTGCCGCCAGCGCACCTCGCCGGGCTCGATCGCCAACGACAACTCGGGGAAGCGGTCGAGGATCCGGCGGAACGCCACCTCCGCCTCCAGCCGGGCCAGCGGGGCGCCCACGCAGTAGTGGATTCCGTGGCCGAAGGCCAGATGGCCGCCGCCCCGGCGGGTGACGTCGAGCCGCCCGGCGTCGGGGAACCGGCTCTCGTCGTGGTTGGCCGAGGCGAGCGACACCAGCACGAACTGCCCGCGCGGGATCTCCACGTCGCCGAGCCGCACCGGTTCGGAGGTGAACCGCATGGTGGCGAGGTTGATCGGCCCGTCGTAGCGCAGGAACTCCTCGACCGCACCGCCCACCAGAGACGGGTCGGCGCGCAGCCGGTCGAGCTGGTCGGGGTTGCGCAGCAGCGCGAGGACGCCGTTGCCGATCAGGTTGACGGTCGTCTCGTGCCCGGCGACGAGGAGCAGGAACGCCATCGCGATCAGCTCGTTCTCGTCCAGCCGGTCGTTGTCGTCGCGGGCCTGCACCAGGCCGGTCAGCAGGTCCTCGCCTGGGTTGGCGCGCTTGGCCGCGATCAGCTGGCTGAGGTAGGCGGCCATGGCGTACGACGCGGTGCGTACTTCGTCGTCGGTCGGGTCGTCGGCGAGCACCACCGCGGACCAGGCGCGGAAGTCCTCGCGGTCCTCGAAGGGGACGCCGAGCAGTTCGCAGATCACGGTCATCGGCAGCGGGAAGGCGAAGGCGTCGATCAGGTCGACCGGCTCACCGTCCGCGCCGCGGGCGGCCATGGCGTCGAGCAGCTCCTCGGTGATCGCCTCGATCCGGGGTCGCAGCGCCTCGACCCGGCGGGAGGTGAACGCCTTGTTGACCAGCTTGCGCAGCCGGGTGTGGTCGGGCGGGTCCGAGCTCAGCATGTGCGCCCGCAGCGCCTCGGCGAAGACCATCTCGTCGCCGAGCTGCTCGGGGTCCATGTACTGGTCCAGAACCCGGCCGTTCTTCAGCAGCCGGGGATCGGCGAGCGCGGCGCGGGCCTCGTCGTACCTGGTCACGATCCAGGTCTCCCAGCCGTGCGGGAGCACGACCTTGCGGGCCGGCCCCTCCTCGCGGAGCGCCGCGTGGACCGCCTCCGGATCCTGGAAGTAGCCGGTGTCCAGCGCCGGCGGCGGGCCGCCCGACTCCGCGGTGAGCTCCGTGGTGGGCGCGGTGCGCGTCGAGCCGACCACTCCTGGCTTGGTCATGTGAGTCCTCCCTCGTGTGCCCGGCAGCTCCAGGCATGACCTGGCCCGACCGGCGGTCCGGGGCGCCTGCCGAGCCCCCGCACAGGATGAACGTCCGAGCACCTGCCCGTGATCCTGCGTGAGGAGGAAATGTCCGACCGTTCGGATGGCCGGTGGGTCGGGCCGCCGGGCGCGGCAATCCGGATGCGACCGGATGGCGGGGCCGCTATCCTCGGCCTGCCCGGGCGGCCCGACTCCGCGGAAGCACCGGAAGCCCCGGAAGCCCCGGACGAAAGGACCCAGCGCATGCGAGCCAGCACCCCGTCCTCGACCTCCGGTGTCGTGACGAGGGGTACGTCGGCGGCCAGTCGCTGACCTGCCGGGCTCCGTCCTGACCGGCGGCGAGTCGTCTCGCCTGCCGGTGCCCGACCGCGTTCCCGCGTTCCGCGTTCGCCATCCGCGTTCGCGCGCGCTCGCGCCCTGTCGACTCACTCGACGCCGGAGGGCTGTCCTCCCGTCCCGTCCTCGCGTCCGGAGTTCCACGTATGCGCGCGTACGCCGTCTACCTCCTGATCCGCGGGCTCGGCTCCTTCGCCGGCGCCTGCGCGTTCACCCTCAACCTCGTCTACCAGATCCAGACCGTCGGCCTCGGTCCTCTCGAACTCGTTCTCGTGGGCACCGTGCTGGAGGTCACCTGCTTCCTCGCGCAGGTGCCCACCGGGGTGATCGCCGACCTGTACAGCCGCCGGCTCTCGGTGATCGTCGGCTACCTGCTCATCGGGGCGGGCACCCTCCTCGAAGGGCTCGTCCCCGCGTTCCTCGCCATCGTCGTCGGCAACGTCCTGTGGGGCATCGGCTCCACCTGCGTCGACGGCGCCGAGGAGGCGTGGGTGAGCGGTGAGCTCGGCGAGGATCGTGCGCCCGGCGTGTTCACCCGGGGTGCCCAGGTGGGCCAGGTGGCCACCGTCGCGGGCATCGGCGTGGGCGTCCTGCTCGCCGGGATCGGCCTCAACCTCCCGATCGTCGCCGGCGCCACGGTGTGGTTGCTGTTGGGAATCGCGCTGGTGTTCGTGATGCCGGAGCGTTCCTTCGAGCCGGCGGCGCCTGCCGAGCGCGGGTCGTTCGCGGCGATGCGTGGCCAGTTCGTGGCCGGTGCCCGGGTGGTGCGCGGCCGGCCGGTCCTGGTGTGCCTGCTGGTCGCCCAACTCGGCGTGGTCGCGGGGGTGCTGGTGTTCGCGTCGGCCGGTGCGTTCTGGCTGGCCGCGGCGGCGAGCGTGCTGGTGGGCCTGCTGCGGTCGGTCTGCCATCCGCTGGTGGCGAGCTGGCTGGTGGCGAACACCGAGCAGCGGACCCGGGCGACGGTGTTCTCGATGTCGGGTCAGGTCGACGCGGCCGGGCAGATCCTCGGCGGCCCGCCGGTCGGGCTGGTCGGCGAGCGCCTCGGCATCCGCGCCGCGCTGGCACTCACCGGTCTGCTCGTACTTCCCGCGGCCGGGTTGTACGCCCGCGCGGTCGCGCTCGGGCGGTCACGGGGTCGGTCGTCCGGCCGGTCGCCGGGCGGGCCGGCGGGCCGGCCGCGGCGTGTGAGGCGTGAGCGAGCCGACGCGATCCCGTAGGCTCGTTGACCATGGCCCGGACGTCTTCCCCCGTACGCCGGGGACAATCGCGCACGGCGGGCCCCGCACGCCCGGACACGCGCACCCGTTCGGCGTCCGCGGCGCCGGCGCGGACGAACAGGTCCGGCGCGCCCGGAAAGGCGTCCGGGAAGAAGGCCCCGGCCAAGAAGGCTCCGGCGAAGAAGTCCCAGGCCAGGCGCCCGTCGCGGGGAGCGAGTTCGGGTTCGGTGGGCAGCGTCCTCGGCCAGCTGCTCACCGGGATCGTCCGGCTCGTCGCCGGCATCTGGCTCGGCATCGCCCACCTCATCGGTGGGATCGTCCGGCGGATGGGGTCGAGCGCACGTGAGCTCGACCCCGAGCTTCGCCGCGACGGCGTCGGCCTGGCGTTCGTCGGCCTGGCCATCGTGGTCGCGGCCGCGGTCTGGTGGCGGATGCCCAACGACGTCGGCAAGGCCATCCGAGGTGTGGTCTCCGGCACCGTCGGGGTGCTGGACTGGTCGATCCCGATCCTGCTCGCCCTGGTCGCCTGGCGGACGCTGCGCCACCCGGACCGCAACGGTCCCGGTGGGCGGCAGGCGATCGGCTGGGCGGCGATCCTGGGCGGCGTCCTCGGTCTGGTCCACATCAAGGACGGGCTGCCCCGCCCCACCGGCGGCGTCAGGAGTCTGGAGCACGCCGGCGGCGCCATCGGGTTCGTGATGTCGTCGCTGCCCGCAGACCTGCTCACCGTGTACGTCGCCATTCCGCTGCTGATCCTGCTGACGCTGTTCGGGGTGGTAGTGGTGGGCGGCACGCCGCTGCACGCGCTGCCCGAGCGGTTCCACGACCTGTGGGACCGCGCACGCGGCAAAGAGACCGGCGAGGACGCCGAGGGGACCGGCGGCGCGGCCGACGCGAAGGGGGAGCCGCCGACCCAGCCGCTGCGCAGGTCGCGATCCCGGCGGCGGATCGGGGCGGCCAAGAGCGAGGACGCAGGCGAGGACTCCGACTTCGCCGGCGAGGCGCCGTACGACAGTCCGGTGCTCGAGGGCCGCGAGCTCGGCAAGCGCGGCAAGGGCAAGCCCACGGGCGACGCCAAGTCCTCCGATGCCGGCGCCGGCGCTGTGGCGGCCGCCGGTGCCGCCGGTGCGGGCGCAAAAGACGACGGCGACGGCAAGCAGACCGAACCGCCGCCGCACAGTCCGCTGCCGCAGCGGGTCGAGCAGCTCGCCCTGTCCGGCGACGTGACGTACACCCTGCCGGCCAACGACGTGCTCGCCCCCGGGTCCGCCCACAAGGCGCGCACCAAGGCCTCGGACTCGATCGTCGACCGCCTCACCGAGGTGCTGGAACAGTTCGAGATCGACGCCCAGGTGACCGGCTACACGCGCGGGCCGACCGTGACGAGGTACGAGGTCGAGCTCGGCCCCGCGGTCAAGGTGGAGAAGGTCACCGCGCTCAGCAAGAACATCGCCTACGCCGTGGCCAGCACCGACGTGCGGATCCTGTCGCCGATCCCGGGCAAGTCCGCGATCGGGGTGGAGATCCCCAACACCGACAAGGAGATCGTCAGCCTCGGCGACGTGCTCCGGTCCAACGTCGCGCGCGGCGACCACCACCCGATGGTGGCCGGGCTCGGCAAGGACGTCGAGGGCGGCTTCGTCGTCGCCAACCTGGCGAAGATGCCGCACCTGCTCGTCGCGGGCGCCACCGGCTCGGGTAAGTCGGTCTTCATCAACTCGATGATCACCTCGATCCTGATGCGGTCCACCCCCGACGAGGTACGCGCGATCCTGGTCGACCCGAAGCGGGTCGAGCTCAGCGTCTACGAGGGCATCCCGCACCTCATCACCCCGATCATCACCAACCCGAAGAAGGCCGCCGAGGCCCTGCAGTGGGTGGTGTCGGAGATGGACCGGCGCTACGACGACCTGGCAGCCTTCGGGTTCCGGCACCTGGACGACTTCAACAAGGCCGTCCGCACGGGCAAGGTCACCCCGCCACCGGGCAGCGAACGCGTCCTCGCGCCGTACCCCTACCTCCTCGTGATCGTCGACGAGCTGGCCGACCTGATGATGGTCGCCCCGCGCGACGTGGAGGACTCGGTCGTACGCATCACTCAGCTGGCCCGGGCCGCCGGCATCCACCTGGTGCTGGCCACCCAGCGGCCGTCGGTCGACGTGGTGACCGGGCTGATCAAGGCCAACGTGCCGTCCCGACTGGCGTTCGCGACGTCCAGCATGGCCGACAGCCGGGTCATCCTCGACCAGCCCGGCGCGGAGAAGCTGGTCGGGCAGGGCGACGGGCTGTTCCTGCCGATGGGCGCGAGCAAGCCGATACGGATCCAGGGCGCGTGGGTCTCCGAGAGCGAGATCCACAAGGTCGTCGAGCACTGCAAGACCCAACTGCAGCCGACGTACCGCGAGGACGTCACCGCCGCGCCGGGTGCCAAGAAGGAACTCGACGACGACATCGGCGACGACATGGACCTCGTGGTGCAGGCCGCCGAACTGATCGTGTCCACGCAGTTCGGGTCCACGTCGATGCTGCAGCGCAAGCTTCGGGTCGGCTTCGCCAAGGCCGGCCGGCTGATGGACATCCTGGAAAGCCGCGGCGTCGTCGGGCCCAGCGAGGGTTCGAAGGCGCGCGACGTGCTGGTGAAGCCGGAGGACCTCGAGGGCTTCCTGGTGATCCTCCGCGGCGAGGGCGAGCCCGAGTAGGCCACGCCCCGCGGTCGGGCGGCATTCCTCCGCGGATGAATCGCCGGCCCGTCGCTCCCGGGCACGGTCAGGGCGGCGTGCCGATCCCGGCCGACCGACGTGGGGCCCCGGCGTGCACCGCGACGCCCGGGCCCGCGATCATGTCGCCAGGACAACCGACGACGGTTGGTCCACCAGCGAGATCGCGAGGAGTGGTGGCGTGCGCATTGCGGTGACCGGGGCGAACGGCCGGCTGGGCAGGGGAGTGGTGGCCGCCGCGCTCAAGGAGGGCCACGAGGTCGTCGCGCTGGACCGCGTCACCGGGCTGGCCGAGGGCGAGCGTGACGACCGGGCGGCGTTCGGGACGCTGTCGGTGCCCGTCGAGGGCGTCGACGTCACCCACTACGACAACCTGCTCGAGCGCCTGACCGCCGCGCAGGCGGACGCGTTGGTGCACCTCGCCGCGATTCCCGGCCCGGGCGGCACGCCGGACCACCTCGTGCACGCCACGAACGTGCTCGGCAACTACCACGCGCTGCGCGCCGCGGTCGAACTCGGCATCCGCCGCGTCGTGTGTGCCTCCAGCATCAACGCGATCGGCGGCATCTACAGCAAGCACGCGCACTACGACTACCTGCCGGTCGACGAGGCGCACCCGACGTACGCCGAGGACGCCTACAGCCTGTCGAAGTGGCTCGGAGAGCAGCAGGCGGACGCCTTCGTACGCCGCGAACCCGACCTCACGGTCGCGAGCCTCCGCTTCCACGGCATCACCCCGCAGCCGCCGAGCCTGGAACCGCGCGACGAGGAGCGGCTCGCCTTCGAGGCCAAGCACCTGTGGGGCTGGGTGAGCCTGGAGGCGGCGTCCCGGGCATGCCTGCTCGGGCTGACCGCCGACTTCACCGGGCACGAGGTGTTCTTCGTGGTCGCACCGACCACCACCAGCGCACTGGAGTCGGCGGAGTTGCGGCGCCGCTTCTACCCCGACGTGGAGGTCCGGACAGAGCTGTCCGGGCAGCACGGTTTCTACGACTGCGGCAAGGCCGCGAGGGTGCTCGGCTGGTCCCACGACGGGTGACACGCCGGCGCGCGTGGACCAGCCTCCTCTACGGCTCGCAGATCCGCCAGGACATCGGCGTATGACCGGAAGGGTTGGCATGAAGCTCGCAGAGATGGTTCCGTCCGCGCCGGAGGCCGCCCCCTTGGCCCGGCTCGTGGTCCAGGCCGGCGTCGGGTGGGCGGTCGGCGGACTGCCGCAGACTGTCGGTGCGGACCGGCGCGGCACCGACGCACCGTGGGACTACCTCCCGCTGCTGTCGATGAAGAAGCGGTACGAGAACGCCGGCCTGCGGCTGGCCGTCATCGAGGCACGGCCGCCGCTGGCCAGGGCCAAGCGCGGGCTGGACGGTCGCGACGCCGAGATCGACGCCGTGTGCACCCTGCTGGAGAACATGGGCCGGCTCGGCATCCCGGTGTGGTGCTACGAGTGGATGAGCGACTTCAACTGGCTGCGTACCGACACCGCCGTACCCTCCCGCGGGGGTTCGCTGGTGAGCGGATACGACCACGCGCTGATGCAGCAGGCGCCGCCCGTGGAGGCCGGGCCGATCAGCGAGGACGAACTCTGGGAGAACCTCGAGTACTTCCTGCGCCGGGTCGTTCCCGTCGCGGAGAAGGCGGGCGTCAAGCTGGCCATGCATCCCGACGACCCGCCGATCTCACCGGTCCGCGGGGTGGGCCGGATCATGCGCAGCGTGGACAACTTCCAGCGGCTGCTCGACCTCGTGCCGAGTCCGGTGAACGGCATCACGCTGTGCCAGGGCAACTTCCGGCTGATGACCGACGACATCCCGGCCGCGATCCGGAAGTTCGGCGAGCAGGGGAAGATCTTCTTCGTCCACTTCCGCGACGTCCGCGGCACGGTGGAGAACTTCGTGGAGACCTGGCACGACGACGGCCCGACCGACCTGTACGAATGCCTGCGCACCTACCGCGAGGTCGGGTTCGACGGGCCGATGCGGCCCGACCACGTGCCGACGGTCGAGGGCGACAGCAACGTCAACCCCGGCTACTCGCTGTACGGGCGGCTGTTCGCGCTCGGCTACATCCGTGGACTGATGGAGGGTGTGGAACGAGACGGCCGGGCCGGCACCAGGCCGGCTCAGGCGGATCGGGACGGAGCCCTGTCGGTGGGTTGACCCGGCCTGCCGGGCACGACCCGGAACAGGTCGCCGGGCTGGCAGTCGAGTGCGTCGCACAGGGCGGTGAGCGTGGAGAAGCGCACCGCCCTGGCCCGGTTGTTCTTCAGCACGGACAGGTTGACGACGGTGACGCCGACCCGGCGGGCGAGCTGGGTGACGGTCATGCCGCGCCGGGCCAGGAGCTCGTCCAGCCGGCACTCGACCCGATGGCCCACACCGCCCTCACCGGCGGCGTCTGTGTCACGGTCACCGCCGCGGCGCGCCATCACACCAGCCCCTCCACGTCCCGGCTCAGCAGTCGCCCCCGCCGGAACACCTCGGCCAGTACACACATCCCGCCGGCGACGAGCAGCGGGCTGAGGGGGAAGTCGATGGCGGGTGCGCCGACCGTCACGCCGGGGGCCACGGCAGATCCGCGCGGGCGAGCGGCGCGTTGGTGGCCGCGCGCTCCAGCAGCGGGCCACCGATTCCGCAGACCAGGACGAGCGGGGCGAGGATCCGGAACCGCCGCGAGTTTCGCGGGTCGAAGGCGTGATCCTTCTGGACGCTGGCGAGGAACGCCCACCGGACGAGCGCGCCGAGTTCCAGGCACAGCCACGTGAGTCCCGCCCGGCCGTCACCGAGGACCCGGATCCGCCACCACGGCACCGACCACATCTCCTTTCTGGTACGGGTGTCGCGAACACGCTCGGTCATGCTGAAATCCCCCCTCGGTCGAGCATGGCGTGCTGGGTCGTGGCCGGTCGAAGGGTCGTCGAGGCGGCCGATTGCCGGGAACGACCCATCGACAATCGATAAGCTACGCCGGGGACGAGTCCGCCGCCAGGCTGCGCGGCGGCGGATTCACGGGCGCGCGGGGACGCCGGGATCGCCGGTCGAGCTCCCGTACGCGAGGATGGGGCGCGATGACTGCGCCTTCCCATGCCCACCCGACCGCCGAGGCCACCACCACCGTGGCCGTCGTCACCCTCGGCTGTGCCCGCAACGAGGTCGACTCCGAGGAGCTCGCCGGCCGGTTGGCCGAGGGCGGCTTCACCCTCGTCGAGGACGCCGAGTCGGCGGACGCCGTCCTGGTCAACACCTGCGGCTTCATCGAGACCGCGAAGAAGGACTCGGTGGACCAGTTGCTCGGTGCCGCCGACCTGAAGGCCGACGGCGGGCGTACGCAGGCGGTGGTCGCCGTGGGCTGCCTGGCCGAGCGGTACGGCGAGGAGCTGGCCCGCGAGCTCCCCGAGGCGGACGCGGTGCTGAGCTTCGACGACTACCCCGACATCGCCGACCGCGTCCGCACGATCCTGACCGGCGCTCCGCACGTGCCGCACGCCCCGCGCGACCGGCGCAAGCTGCTCCCGATCTCGCCCGCCGCGCGGGGTTCGGCCGCCGCGGACTCGACCGGTGCCGGCGGCGCGGTGGTCCCGGGTCACCGGTTGGTGACACCTGACTCCCGGGCGGCCGCGCCCGACCTGCCCGCCGGCATCGCGCCGGCGTCGGGACCTCGCGTACACCGGCGGCGGCTCGGCGGCGGCCCGGTGGCGCCGCTGAAGCTCGCGTCCGGGTGCGACCGGCGCTGTGCGTTCTGCGCTATTCCGCGCTTCCGGGGCGCGTTCATCTCCCGGCCGCCCGAGGACGTCCTCGCCGAGGCGGGCTGGCTCGCCGGGCACGGCGTCCGAGAGCTCTTCCTGGTCAGCGAGAACTCCACGTCGTACGGCAAGGACCTCGGTGACCTGCGGCTGCTGGAGACGAGCCTGCTGCCCGAGCTGGCCGCCGTCGACGGGATCGAGCGGGTGCGGGTGTCGTACCTCCAGCCGGCCGAGATGCGTCCCGGCCTGGTCGAGGCGATGGCCACCGTCCCGGGCGTCGCGGCGTACTTCGACCTGTCGTTCCAGCACGCGAGCCCCACCGTGCTGCGCCGGATGCGGCGGTTCGGCGACACCGAACGCTTCCTCGGCCTGATCGAGCAGATCCGCGCCGTCGCGCCGGAGGCCGGCATCCGCAGCAACGTCATCGTCGGGTTCCCCGGAGAGAACGAGAGGGACGTCGAGGAGCTGTGCGAGTTCCTGGAGGCGGCCCGGCTGGACGTGGTGGGCGTGTTCGGCTACTCCGACGAGGACGGTACGGAGGCGCTGGGCTACGACGGCAAGCTCGACGAGGACGAGATCGCCGCGCGGGCCGCCCGGGTCGGCGAGCTCGCCGAGGAACTCACCGCGCAGCGGGCCGAGGACCGGATCGGTGAGGTCGTCGACGTCCTGGTCGAGTCCGTCGAGCCGGACGGCTCCACCGGAGCCGACTCCGACCTGCCGGCCGGGTCCGTCGAGGGCCGGGCCGCCCACCAGGGTCCCGAGGTCGACGGCACCACCCGGGTCGTCGGTGCGTCCGGCGCCCGGGCCGGTGACTTCGTCCGTGCCCTGGTGGTGGACACCGAGGGTGTGGACCTCGTGGCCGAGGCCCTGCAAGGTGCGGGTGCAGGTGCGGGTCGTTGAGGTCTCGGGGAGGCGTACGGTGACCGAAGTTCCGAAGGCCTCGCCCAGTGTGTGGAACGGCCCGAACGTCCTGACCGCGCTCCGCGTGGTGATGGTCCCGGTGTTCGGCTGGCTGCTGCTGAGCGAGGGCGGCGCCGACACCACCTACAGGTTCGCCGCACTGGCGGTCTTCCTGCTCGCCGCGCTGACCGACCGGTTCGACGGCGAGCTCGCCCGGCGTTACAACCTCGTCACCGACTTCGGCAAGATCGCCGACCCGCTCGCGGACAAGGCGCTGATGGGCATGGCCCTGGTCGGGCTGTCCGTCCTCGGCGAGCTGCCCTGGTGGGTGACGGCCGTGGTGCTCGTCCGCGAGCTGGGTATCACTCTGCTGCGGTTCCTGGTGATCCGGTCGCAGGTGATCGCGGCCAGCCGGGGCGGCAAGGCCAAGACCGTGTTGCAGACCGTGGCGATCACGCTGTACCTCCTGCCCTACGACGGGCCGGTGCGGATCGTGGCGATGGTGGTCATGGCCGCGGCCGTGGTGGTCACGGTGGTGACCGGGGTCGACTACCTGTGGAAGGTGCTGCGGTCGCGCCGGTCGCGGTCCGCGTGACGTCCGACGTCGAGGGGGTTGTCCGGTGGTGTCCGAAAGCGGTGTCGGTACCAACAGGGCCGGGACGAGTGAAGCGTGGACGAGCGGGACCTGTCCGGCGTCGGCTGAGGACCTGGCCGGCCGGTGCCACGAGCTCCTGCGCCGACAGCACGCGACCGCTGCCACCGCCGAGTCGCTGACCGGCGGACTGCTGGGCGCGGCGTTCACCCACCAGGCGGGTTCCTCGGCCACCTACCGCGGCGGGGTCGTGTCGTACGCCGTGGACCTGAAGACCTCGCTGCTCGGCGTGGACGCGGACCAGTTGGCCGAACACGGACCGGTGCACCCGAGCACCGCCCGGGCGATGGCCGAGGGGGTCCGCGACCGGCTCGGCGCCACGTACGGCCTGTCCACCACCGGGGTCGCCGGGCCCGAGCCGCACGGCGACCAGCCGGTCGGCACGGTCGACGTGGCCTGCGCGGGACCTGCGGGTACGCGGGGCGAACGGCTGCGGCTGCGGGGCGATCGGGAGCAGATCCGCCGGTCCACGGTGACCGCCGCTCTGGAGCTCCTCCTGGACGTACTCCGGGCCACGCCGCACAACAGCTGATCAATCCGTTCCGTGTCCCGGCGTGCGGAGTCGTCACCGGGGTACGAAGGCGGGTACGGTGGGTTCAGCCCACAGCCGGATGTCCGGGTGTCAGACCATTCGACGCCGGGCACCACAACGAGGGGACACCGAGGGGAGCCACCAATGGTCCTGGTTCGTCACCTGCTGGGTGGCGTACTCCGCCGCCAGCGCCTTCGCCGCGGGCTCACTCTCCGCGAGGTGTCCCTCGACGCCCGGGTGAGTCTGGGCTACATCTCCGAGATCGAACGCGGCCAGAAGGAAGCCTCCAGCGAGCTGCTGGCGGCGATCTGTACCGCCCTGGACGTCCCGCTGTCCGACGTGTTGCGTGAGGTCAGCGACGAGATCGACAAGGCGCAGACCCGCAGCGTCCTCACCGCAGCGCCGCGCCAGCAGGTGATCAGGAAGGTCACCTCCAAGCGGATCGCCGCCAACCGGATCGACGGGCCCCGACTGGACACCTCGAGGATCGAGCCGACCGACGCCCACCGTGACGTCGTCGTTGCCGCCTGATGGCGGCCGGTCCGGAGCCCACCGATCCACCGCAGGCCGAGCCACCGCAGGCCGAGCCGCCGCAGGCCGAGCCGCCGCAGGCCGAGCCGCCGCAGGCCGAGCCGCCGTCCGAGGATCCGCATCGCGACGATCCGCCGTACGCCGCGGACGAGCGCGGCATGCTCGACGCCTGGCTCGCCTTCCACCGCGCGACCGTCGCGGTGAAGTGCGCCGGCCTGACCCAGGCCGGTGCCCACAACGCCCCGGTGCCGACCTCACCGTCGATGACCGCGGCCGGCCTGGTGTCCCACCTCCGGTGGGTGGAGAGCTACTGGTTCGAACGCGTGCTCCTCGGCGAGGCTGAGGCGGCGCCGTTCGACCCGGACGACCCCGACGCCGAGTGGCGCCCGCCCTACGACGTGCCGCTCGCCGACCTGCTCGCCGCGTACGACAAGCAGGTCGCGAGGTCGCGGGAGATCGCCGCCGTGTTCTCCCTGGACCACCGTGCCGCTCCGCGCCGTCCCGGCGAGGAGGGCGTCACGCTTCGCTGGATCCTGCATCACCTGATCGAGGAGACGTGCCGGCACAACGGCCACCTCGACATCGTCCGGGAGCTG
The DNA here is from genome assembly GCF_900104745.1 of Actinopolymorpha singaporensis. NCBI lineage: Bacteria > Bacillati > Actinomycetota > Actinomycetes > Propionibacteriales > Actinopolymorphaceae > Actinopolymorpha > Actinopolymorpha singaporensis. The sequence goes on along the minus strand of NZ_LT629732.1, from coordinate 5,633,034 downwards.
ACCGACGGGGTGACGGGGGAGTAGCGGCGGCAGGCGCGGCTTGGTGGCGCGTCGTCCGGCCCTCAGCCCGGCGCGGAGGTCGCGGGGTCTGGTTGGCAGTGCGGGCACCAGAACGTCACCCGCTCCTGCCCGGGCGGGCCGAGCTCGCCCTGCCGGATCCGGGCCCGGCACCGGCGGCACGGCTCGCCGGCCCGGCCGTACACCCAGTGCCCGCGGCCCCTGCGCAGGTCACCGGTGGTGGCCTGTTCGGGATGCTCGCGGTTGACCCACAGCAGTTGCCGGGCGAGCCGGACCATCCGGTCGAGGTCACCGGCCGCCGACACCGGGGCCGTCGGCGACACCCCGCGCAGGAACAGCACCTCGGCGCGGTAGAGGTTGCCGATCCCGGCGAGGTTGCGCTGGTCCAGCAGCGCCTCGCCGATCGTGCGGTCGGGCTGGCCGGCCAGCCGGCGGACCGCCTCGGCCTGGTCCCAGTCCGGGCCGAGCAGGTCCGGGCCGAGGTGGCCGACCAGCGTGTCCTCCCGGTCGGTGGGTACCAGGTCCACCCGGGCCAGGCTCCGGCCGACCGCGACCGCACGGGCGTTGGCCAGCACCACGCGGACGGGTTCGCGTGGGCCCGGGAACGCCGTACCGGCCGGGAACAGCCGCCAGGAACCGTCCATGCCCAGGTGGGTGTGCAGGGTCAGGTCCGGTTCGATCCTGATCAGCAGGTGCTTGCCGCGCGAGACGACCTCGGTCACCGTCCGGCCGGTGAGGTCGGCGGTGGCGTGCTGGGGAACGCGCAGGTCGGCGTGCGTCAGCGGCTGCCCGGCCAGAGCCACCCCCAGCCGCCGGGCTGTCAACCAGACGGTGTCGCCCTCAGGCACCGCGCACCGCCGCAGGGGTGCCCAGCCAGTCCCACCAGCCCGAGTCGAGGACCGTCCGGGCGAGCAGTTCGTAGCCCACCGCACGAGGGTGGGCACCGTCGCCGGCGGCCAGCTCGGCCCGCCATCCGGTGTCCTCGGCGAACGCCTGCGTGAGGGGTACGAACGGCACGCCGCGCCGGGCGGTGAGCTCCCCCATCAGCACGGTCAGTGCCAGCAGCCGCTCGTTCCGGGTGTCGTCGGTCAGCGCGGGCGGGCCGACCACGAACGTGAGCAGACCCCGCCGCCGGGTCCACTCGAGCAGGTCGGCCAGCACGGCCAGAGTGCCGGCGCTCGGCACCCGCTCGGACCCGTCGCCGCGTTCGTCAGGCGCGGTGTCGTTGGTCCCGAAGGACAAGACGACCCGGTTGTCACAGCCCGCGGCCAGGCGCGACCCGATCTCGCCGGCGAACCGTGCCTGGACGTCGCGTGAGGTGTCCCGGCGGATTCCCAGGTTGTAGAACGTGAGGTCCCGGCCCCTGCGCAACGTCTCCCGGGCGACCCGCCCCACCCAGCCGAGCCCCTCGGGGTCGCCCACCCCGGCGGTGTAGGAGTCGCCGACGAAACTGATCCGCAGGTCGGTCATGGCGGCATTCTTCCCGACCGCGCTCCGGGCGGGTCGAGGCCCCAGGGCGTGTTCCACGCCCTCGTCCGGCGCGCCCGGCGGGGTGGGCCATGCTGGCGGGCATGGAATTCGCAGACGTCGTACGCCGCCGCCGGATGGTGCGCAACTTCGACCCCCGCCCCGTGGACCCGGCCGTGGTCGAACGCATCCTGGACAACGCGCTGCACGCCCCGTCCGCCGGCTTCAGCCAGGGCTGGGGGTTCCTGGTGCTGGACCAGCCGGCCGCCGTCGAGCGCTTCTGGGCCGCCACCACGCCGGAGGGGGCCGGCACCGACTCCTGGTCGCAGGGCCTGCGCCGGGCGCCGGTGCTGGTGGTGCCGCTGTCGTGCAAGCGTGCCTATCTCGAGCGCTACGCCGAGCCCGACAAGGGCTGGACCGACCAGGACGAGTCACGGTGGCCCGTGCCGTACTGGCACATCGACACCGGCATGGCCGCGCTGCTGATGCTCCTCACCGTCACCGACGAGGGCCTCGGCGCCTGCTTCTTCGGCATCCCGCCCGAACGCATCCCGGCGTTCCGTACGGAGTTCGGCGTACCGGAGGACCACCAACCGATCGGCGTGGTCGCCCTCGGGCACCGCGCGCCGGACCGGCGTTCGCCGTCGCTGCGGCGCGGCCGGCGCGGTGCGGAGCAGGTGGTGCACCGCGGCCGGTGGTGACCGCGGCGCAACCCCGCCTTGCCTCGCGACAACCCCGGATTGACAGCCGGAGGGTGCCGGGGAGAACGTGCCGGCGGATCAGTCCTCGTCGTCCACCCAGTCGAACGTCCGGGTGACTGCCTTCTTCCAGCGCGCGTAGTCACGCTCGCGCATCTTGACGTCCATCTTCGGCGTCCAGCGCTTGTCCTCCTGCCAGTTGCGGCGCAGGTCGTCCTCGCCGGACCAGTAGCCGACGGCCAGACCCGCCGCGTACGCCGCGCCGAGCGCGGTGGTCTCGGCGACCTGCGGGCGGACCACCGGTACGTCGAGGATGTCGGACTGGAACTGCATCAGAAGTTCGTTGACCACCATGCCGCCGTCGACCTTGAGCTCGGTCAGGGCGACGCCGGAGTCGGCGTTCATCGCGTCGACGACCTCGCGGGTCTGGTACGCCGTGGCCTCCAGGACGGCGCGGGCGATGTGGCCCTTGTTGACGTAGCGGGTCAGGCCGACCAGGGCGCCCCGGGCGTCGGAACGCCAGTACGGCGCGAACAGCCCCGAGAACGCCGGGACGAAGTACGCGCCGCCGTTGTCGTCCACCGAACGCGCCAGCGTCTCGATCTCCTCCGCCCGGCTGATCAGGCCGAGGTTGTCCCGGATCCACTGCACCAGCGACCCGGTGACCGCGATCGACCCCTCCAGTGCGTAGACGGGTGCGTTGTCGCCGATCTGGTAGCAGGCGGTGGTGATCAGGCCGTTCTGGCTCATCACGCGTTCGGTGCCGGTGTTCAGCAGCAGGAAGTTGCCGGTGCCGTAGGTGTTCTTCGCCGTACCCACCTCGAAGCAGGCCTGGCCGAACGTCGCCGCCTGCTGGTCGCCGAGGATGCCGGCGATCGGCACACCGGGCAGCGACCCGCCGCGCCGGCCCTCGGCGTACACCTGCGACGACGGCCGGATCTCCGGCAGCATCGACATCGGGATGCCCATCTCCTCGGCGATGTTCTCGTCCCAGCGCAGGGTGGCGATGTCCATCAGCATCGTCCGGGACGCGTTCGTCACGTCGGTGATGTGCAGGCCGCCGTCGGTGCCACCGGTCATGTTCCACAGCAACCAGCTGTCCATCGTGCCGAACATCAGCTCGCCGCGTTCGGCGCGTTCGCGGACACCCTCCACGTTGTCCAGGATCCAGCGCACCTTGGGACCGGAGAAGTACGTCGCGAGCGGGAGGCCGGTGCGATCGCGGTAGCGCTCGGCGCCGCCGCCGAGCGCCCCGAGCTGCTCACAGATCCGGTCGGTACGGGTGTCCTGCCACACGATCGCGTTGTAGACCGGCTTGCCCGTCGCGCGATCCCACACCAGGGCCGTCTCCCGCTGGTTGGTGATGCCGACCGCGGCCACGTTGGTGGCGGTGAGGTCGGCGCCTGCCAGCGCGCCGGCCGCGGCCTGCCGGGTGTTGCGCCAGATCTCCTCGGCGTTGTGTTCGACCCAACCCGCGCGCGGGAAGATCTGTTCGTGCTCCAGTTGGTGCACGCTCACGACCTGGCCCGCATGGTCGAAGATCATGCACCGGGTGCTGGTCGTTCCCTGGTCGATCGCTGCGACGTAGTCGGTCATGTGAGCTCCCACTGGGTTGGAAGGGTGCGGGGGTAGCGTACGTAGAACCGGCGTAGGTGGGCCGGGGCCTGGTGGGGAGGTGGCATGTCAGGACGCGGCCCGGGCGAGCAGCCCCGCGACGAGGCCTCCGACCAGCGGCGCCACCACCGGCACCCAGGCGTACGGCCAGTCGCTCTCGCCCTTGCCTTTGATAGGAAGAACCGCATGGGCGAAGCGTGGACCGAGGTCGCGGGCGGGGTTGATCGCGAAGCCGGTCGGGCCGCCCAGGCAGACGCCGATCCCCACGACCACCAGCGCCACGGCCAGCGGGCCGAGCCCCGACGGCGTTCGCCCGAACACCAGAACGACGTAGACCAGGACGAAGGTCGCGATCGCCTCGGTCACGACGTTCCATGCGTAGGCACGATAACGAGGCGCGGTGGCGAAGACCGCCAGCTTGTCGGCTCCGACCTCGCTGTGTTCGAAGTGCAGCCGGTACGCCAGAAAGCACAGCACCGCACCGACGAACGCGCCGAGGAACTCCCCGACCAGGTACGCGAGGGTGTTCAGGGGCGTCACCGGGATGCCCGGCGCGAAGCTCGGCGCACCGTCGACGAGGATGCCGAACGTCACTGCGGGGTTCAGATGCGCGCCGCTGGCGAACGCGACGTACACGCCGACGAAGATGCCGAGGCCCCAGCCGAGGCTGACCAGCAACCAGCCGCCCTGATGACCGAAGGTGTTCCTCAGCCGCACGTTCGCCGCCACCGAACAACCCAGCAGGGTCAGCATCATCGTCCCCAGCGTCTCCGAGACGACGATCGTCCACATCGATGGACCCCTCCGGGCGGTGGCGCGCGACAAGCTGCGGTGACCGAGCGGTGCTCGAGGACCACGAGCCGACCGACCGTCCCGGCCCGATCCTGCCCGCCGTCGCACTGGTTGTCGCGAAACTCCCCGACTTCTGCGATCCTGCGTGATTCCCGGATATCGGGGCCGGCAGGTGTCCGTTTGAGTCCGCTGTCCACGTATCGCCTGAGGAGTTGGTTGTGAGTAGTTCCGGGAAGTTGGGCCCGCAGCAACGCGCCGAGGCCTGGGACCGGTTCGGTGCCGAGCAGTTCGACGTACTCGTGGTGGGTGGCGGCGTGACCGGTGCCGGCTCCGCGCTGGACGCGGTGACCCGCGGGCTGAACACCGCGCTGGTCGAGGCGCGCGACTTCGCCAGCGGCACGTCCAGCCGGTCCAGCAAGCTCTTCCACGGCGGCCTGCGCTACCTCGAGCAGCTGAACTTCGGACTGGTCGCCGAGGCGCTGCGCGAACGCGAACTCATGCTCACCCGGATCGCGCCGCACCTCGTCAAGCCGGTGCGGTTCCTCTACCCGCTGCAGCACCGGCTGTGGGAACGCCCGTACGTCGGCGCCGGCCTGATCCTCTACGACACCATGGGCCGCGGCCGGTCGGTGCCCGCACACCGGCACCTCAGCCGGACCGGCGCACTCAAGCTGAGCCCCGGACTCCGCCAGGACGCGCTGGTCGGCGCGGTGAGTTACTACGACGCGCAGGCCGACGACGCCCGCCACACCCTGACGGTGGTGCGCACCGCCGCCCGCTACGGCGCCGCGGTCCGCAACTCCAGCGAGGTGACCGGTTTCCTGCACGAGGGCGGCCGGGTGGTCGGCGCGGAAGTACGAGACGTCGACTCCGGCGCGACGACCACGATCCGGGCGAAGGCCGTCATCAACGCGACCGGGGTGTGGACCGACGACCTGCAGCGCCTCACCGGCGGGCGGGGACGGTTCCGCGTGCGGGCCTCGAAGGGCGTGCACGTCCTGGTGCCACGTGACCGGATCGCCTCCGAGGTCGGGCTGATCCTTCGCACCGAACGCTCGGTGCTGTTCGTCATCCCGTGGGGCAACCACTGGATCATCGGCACCACCGACACCGACTGGAACCTCGACCGCGCCCACCCTGCCGCCAGCCGGGCCGACATCGACTACATCCTCGCCCACGTCAACGAGGTCCTGTCGGTGCCGCTCACGCACAACGACATCGAGGGTGTGTACGCCGGGCTGCGGCCGCTGCTGGCCGGGGAGTCCGAGCAGACCAGCCAGCTGTCCCGGGAGCACGCGGTGGCCCGGCCGCTGCCCGGCCTGGTGTCGATCGCCGGCGGGAAGTACACCACGTACCGCGTGATGGCCAAGGACGCGATCGACGCGGCCCGGCCCGACCTCGGGAACTCGTTGCCGCCGTCGGTGACCGAGCACGTCCCGCTGGTCGGGGCGGAGGGCTACCACGCGCTGATCAACCAGGTGGACCGGCTGGCCGAGGACCGCGGGCTTCCGGTGTGGCGGATGCAGCGGCTGCTGGACCGGTACGGCTCGATGGTGGACGAGCTGATGGCGCTGGCCCAGGACGACCCGACGTTGCTGGAGCCGCTGCCCGGCGCGGGGGAGTACCTCCGGGTGGAGGCGAGGTACGCCGCCACCCACGAGGCGGCGGTGCACCTGGACGACGTACTCGCCCGGCGCACCCGGATCTCCATCGAGACGCCGCACCGGGGCACGGAGTCCGCCCAGCCCGCGGCCGAACTCGTCGCGGACGTGCTCGGCTGGGACGAGGCGCGCACCCGTAACGAGGTCGAGGTCTACCAGGCCCGGGTGGCCGCCGAACGCGAGTCGCAGACCAAGCCGGACGACCTGGGCGCCGACGCCGAGCGGCTGCTCGCGCCGGACACCCGCAAGCTCGCGGTGGGCCGCGCCCTGGGCTGACCGGACGGGCGGCCGGCTGACCGGCCTAGCGGCCGGCCGCGGGCGCGGGTGCGCGGTCAGCCGCGCATCCGCAGCCCCCGCGGCGTGACGTGGAACCCGGCCGCGGCCAGCGCGGTGGCCAGTGGCGTGGTGCCGTCGGGGTGGTTGGCCGGCCGCAGGATCGCCTCACCGTCGACGCGTTCGACGGTCAGCTTGCCGAGCACCCCGTCGCGGACGGCGAGCGCGAGCGCATCGACCGCGGGTTGCAGCACCTGGAGGTCCTCCGACCAGGTGAGGAACGTGCGGCCGCCGCGTTCGACGTACAGCACCAGCTCACCGTCGACGAGGACGACGAGCGCTCCTGCCTTGCGGCCGGGCCGGTGCCCGTGCTGGTCGTCCGGTGCGCGGTCGGGCTTGGGCGGCCAGGCCAGCGCGGCGCCGTAGGGATTGGCCGGGTCGGTGGCGGCGAGCACCAGCGTCCTGCCGGACGCGTCCGCGGACGGGCGGCCGGCTCCCTGCCGGCCCTGCCCGCTGTGCCCACCCGGTCCGGCCTGCCCGCGCTGCTCGGGCGCGGTGTCGGCGTTCGGGGCACCCATGCCACGCAACCGGTCGACGGCGCCGGGCGCACCGAACTGCGCGGCGCCCAGACCGGCGACGAAGTAGCCCCGCCGGCAGCGGCCGGACTCCTCGAACGCCGACAGGACCTGGTAGACCGCGGCGAACCCGCCCGGGATGCGCTCGGCGACCACGGCGCCGCGGGTCACCACGCCGTGCCGGTCGAGCAGCGCCTCCGCCGCGGCGTGTGCGCGCCGGGTGGCGTCGGGATCGCGTTCGGGCAGCAGTGACCAACGTCCGGCGGCATTCGGCGGGCCGGTCCGCGACGGCATCGCCGGGCGGCCGCGGCCGCGCAGCCCCGACCTTCCGGCGGCGAACCGCGCCCGGGGCGTGCTGCGCCGGCTCCGGTGCGCCGAGGACCCGCTGCCCACCAGCGTCCGCAGCGGGGCCAGCGTGTCGCCGGTGATGTGGCCCGCCCACACCAGGTCCCACAGTGCGGTCACCAGCGCCTGGTCGTCCAGCACCGGACTCTCGCCGATCCTGGCCTGGACCGCCCCGGCCAGCGGCCGGAAGAAGAACCCTCCGCCGGACTCGAGCACGTCCAGGATCGCGGTGTGCACCGGACTCGGCTCGAACTCCGGGTCGGGGTCGGGCAACGTCAGGTCGGCGGTGTCGGCGAGATGAAGAGACACCCAGCCGTCGGTGCCCGGCAGGGTGCCGTGGCCGGACCAGACGACCTCGCCGGAGGCGGTCAGTTCGTCCAGCATCGTGGGGGAGTAGTCGGGCACCCTGGTGGCCAGCACCAGGCGTTCGAGCGCGGAAGCCGGGACGGCGCACCCGGCCAGTTGCTCCACCACCGACAGCACGCCGTCGGTGCCGCGCTGCCGGCCGCCGACCTGCTGCCAGGCGGGAAGGAACCGGGCGAGTACGGCGGGCTCGACCGGCTCGACCTCGCTGCGCAGGACGGCGAGCGAGCGGCGGCGGAGGGTACGCAGCACCCCGGCGTCGCACCACTCCGTGCCGTGGCCGGTGTTCGCCGACCGGGCGGCCGGGATGACCGGCCCGTCCGCGCTCTCCTCGCCTGCCGTGCCGCTCGCCCCTTGCGCTCCCGCGCCGGCCGCCGACGCCTCACCCGCGGGCCGGAAGGCCCCCTCGACCACGCGTCCCTCGCCGGCCAGCCGGCGCAGGGTGTCGGCGACCACGACGACCCCCAGCCCGAACCGGGCGGCCACCTCACCGGCGTGGAACGGCCCGTGGGTGCGGGCGTACCTGGCCACCAGGTCACCCATCGGATCGGCGACCGGCTCGGTGAACGCCTCCGGCACGCCGACGGGGAGCGGGATGCCGAGCGCGTCCCGCAGCCGCGCGGCATCCTCCACCGCGGCCCAGCGTTCCTCACCGGCGAGCCCCGGCCCGCGGAAGGCGATCACCCGGCGGGCCTGGGCCAGCTCGGCGAGCCAGCCGGCCGCCTGGGTGGGTTCGGTGCAGCGTTGCCCGACCTCCGCCGCGGACAGCGGGCCGAGCAGCCGCAGCAGGTCGGCGACTCCCTCGGTGTCGCGGCACCGGCGGTCGGGTGTCAGTCGCTGCAACTCGGCCTCGGTCCGCTCGATCACCTCCGCGTCGAGCAGATCGCGCAGCTCGGTGGTGCCGAGCAGCTCAGCGAGCAGCGACTTGTCCAGGGCCAGCGCCGCGGCCTTGCGTTCGGCCAGCGGGGCGTCCCCTTCGTACATGAACGCCGCGATGTAGCCGAAGGTCAGCGACTTCGCGAACGGCGACGGCTCCTGGGTCTCCACCTCGACCACCCGGATCCGGCGGGCGGCCACCCCGCGCAGCAGTTCGACCAGCCCGGGCAGGTCGTAGACGTCCTGCAGGCACTCGCGAACCGTCTCCAGGACGATCGGGAACGAGGCGTACTTCCCGGCGACCGCCAGCAGCTGCGCGGAGCGCTGCCGCTGCTGCCACAGCGGTGTGCGGCGGCGCGGGTCGCGGCGGGGGAGCAGCAGGGCGCGGGCGGCGCACTCGCGGAACCGGGACGCGAACAGCGCCGACCCGCCGAGCTCGTCGGTGACGATCCGCTCGATCTCGTCGGGCTCGAACAGCACCACCTCCGCACCAGGCGGGTCCTCGTCGGTGTCGGGGATGCGCAGGACGATGCCGTCGTCGGCGTGCGCGGCCTGGACGTCGACGCCGTAGCGCTCGCGCAGCCGGGCACCGATGGCCAGTGCCCAGGGCGCGTGCAGTCCGCCACCGAACGGCGTGTGGACGCAGACCCGCCAGTCGCCGAGCTCGTCCCGGAAACGCTCGACCACGATCGTCCGGTCGTCGGGCACGTGCCGGGTCGCCTGCTTCTGCTCCTCGAGGTAGGACACGAGGTTGTCGGCAGCCCACTCGTCCAGCCCCGCCGCGCGCACCTGGGCCCGTGCGTCGTCCGGTGCCTGGCGGCCGAGCTTGCGGACGAACGCGCCGATCGCCTGGCCCAGCTCGGCCGGCCGGCCCAGTGCGTCGCCCTTCCAGAACGGCAGCCGCCCGGGCTGTCCGGGCGCCGGCGAGACCAGCACCCGGTCGTGGGTGATGTCCTCGATCCGCCAGGACGAGGCGCCCAGGGTGAAGACGTCGCCGGTGCGCGACTCGTACACCATCTCCTCGTCCAGCTCACCTACCCGGCTGGACTTCTCACCGACCAGGAACACGCCGAACATGCCCCGGTCGGGGATGGTGCCGCCACTGGTCACCGCGAGCCGCTGGGCACCGGGCCGGGCGGTGAGCGTGCCAGCCACTCGGTCCCACACCAGCCGGGGCCGCAGCTCGGCGAACTCGTCGGACGGATAGCGGCCGGCCAGCATGTCCAGCACCGCGTCGAACGCCGACCGGGGCAGGGTGTGGAACGGCGCGGCCCTGCGGACGAGGTCGTACAGCTCGTCCACCGGCCAGGCGTCCACGCACACGGCGGAGACGACCTGCTGGGCGAGCACGTCGAGCGGGTTGGCCGGCACCTTCGTGGCCTCGATCAGGCCGGTGCGCATCCGCTCGGTCACCACCGCGGTGGCGATGAGGTCGCCGCGGTACTTCGGGAAGATCACGCCCCTCGACACCGCGCCGACCTGGTGGCCGGCGCGCCCGACCCGCTGCAGGCCGCTGGCCACCGAGGGCGGCGCCTCCACCTGCACCACCAGGTCGACCGCGCCCATGTCGATGCCCAGTTCCAGGCTGCTGGTGGCGACCACACAGGGCAGCCGACCGGACTTCAGGTCGTCCTCGATCAGGGCTCGCTGCTCCTTGCTCACCGAGCCGTGGTGAGCGCGAGCCAGAACGGGAGGGGCACCTCCGCTCGCACCCGCCTGACCCATCAGCTCCGCGGGGCGCCCGACCACCCGCGGCGGCACCAGGTCGCCGGGGAAGAGGTCGGACAGCTCGCCGGAAACGTCTCCGGCCTCCTTCCGGGTGCCCTCCTCGGCGCGCTCCTCGGCGATCTCGTTCAGCCGGGCGGTGAGCCGCTCGGCCAGCCGCCGGGAGTTGGCGAACACCAGCGTGGACCGCTGGGCTTCCACCAGGTCGGTGACCCGCTCCTCCACGTGCGGCCAGATGGAGACGCGGCGTTCGGCGCCGGCTGCCGCGCCCAGCTGCTCCTCCGGCGGGAGCGGCCGGCCGAGCTCGCTCATGTCCTCCACCGGGACGACCACCCGCAGGTCGAACTCCTTGGCGTACGGAGGATTGACCACCGTCACCGGGTCGGCGCCGCCCAGGAACCGCGCCACCTCCTCGACCGGGCGTACGGTCGCGGACAGCCCGATCCGCTGGGCCCGGCGACGGGACGATGACGGCGCGGTCGCGGTCGCGGCGCCGGCCGCCGTCGCGTCCTCGCCGGTGTTCTCCTCGGAGTCCGTCCCGGGCTCGGTGAGGAGCGCGTCCAGACGCTCCAGCGACAGCGCCAGATGTGCACCGCGCTTTGTGCCCGCCACAGCGTGCACCTCGTCCACGATCACCGTCTCAACACCGCGCAGCGACTCCCGGGCCTGGGAGGTGAGCAGCAGGAACAGCGACTCCGGGGTGGTGATCAGCACGTCGGCAGGAGTGCGGGCGAACCGCCGGCGCTCCTCGGCCGGGGTGTCACCGGACCGGACGGCCACCTCGATCCGCGGCTCGGGCACCCCGAGACGGGCGGCGGTGTGCCGCAGACCGGCCAGCGGGGCGCGGAGATTGCGCTCGATGTCGACCGCGAGCGCCTTCAGCGGCGAGACGTAGAGGACCCGGCACCGGCGGGTGCGCTCGGCCGGGACCGGCTCGCGGGCCAGCTGGTCCAGCGCCCAGAGGAAGGCCGCGAGGGTCTTGCCCGAGCCGGTCGGTGCGACGACCAGGCTGTGGTGGCCACGGCTGATGGCGTCCCAGGCGCCCTCCTGGGCCGCCGTGGGCGCGGCGAAGGAGGACCGGAACCACTCCTGGGTGGCCGGGGAGAAGCGGTCGAGAACGTCGGACACCGCTCCATCGTGCCCCCGCCCACCGACAACCCCGCCCGCGGGCGCCATCCGCCCGGGTCAGCGGCGTTCGTCCCGGTTGGGGAAGTAGGCCGGGAACCGGACCGTCAGCTGCAGGTCGGGCCGGGTCGGGCCAGGTCGGGTCAGATTGGTCAGATCAGGTCAGATCGGGTCGGCCGCGTCCCGTCAGCGGATCGACAAGATCATCTGACCGTGACCGGCTGCCAGGTGCCGCCACCGTCGTCGGTGCGGAACAGCCCGCCGTTCACGTCGAGGATGTAGCCGACCCGGTCGCTGGTGAACCCGGCGTACCTCGGAGTGCCCAGGCCTTCCACCTTCGCCTGCGCCGGCTGGTCCGAACCGCTCACGAGAAGTGCCTTACCGGGTACGGCCACCACCGCCTGCCGAGCACTCCTGGCGCCGAGTGCGGCCGCAGTACCCGAGATCGCGGGAGTGCCGGAGGACACCGCCGACCAGGACGCACCGTTGTCGCGGGAGACGTGCACCTCCGCGGCGGTTCCGGTGGGGCAGGTCAGCCACATCGACCCCGTGGTCGCGGACAGCCGGCCGGCCGAGAGGTCCGCGTTGCACGGCGTGGGGTGCTGGTCGAACGTCCTGCCGCCGTCGGCGGAGGTCAGCACGAAGGCGTCGGTGCCGGACCGGTCGGTGACGGCCACCACCTTGCTGGTCACCGCCAGGCTGGCGGGCGTCTTCAGGTCGACGCCGACCCGGCTCCAGGCGTCCTCGTTACGGGGCGAGCGCCACAGCGTCCAGGTGGAGCCGTCGCGCACCAGCGCGTACGTCGTGCCGTTCGCGGTCTCCAACTGCTCGACGAGACCGGTCACCGCGCGCACCTGGTGCCAGCCCCGGCCTCCGTCGTGGGTGCTCCACAACGCGCCGCCGTACGCCCAGCCGTCCTTGGCGTCGGCGGCGAACCGCAGGTCGTGGACTGTGTCCGCGGTGACCTTGTTGGCGGCGCGTACGACCGGCGCGGCGATCGCCGGCAGGGCGGTGAAGCGGTCCCCGCCGTCACGGGTGACCACGACCGTGGCGCGGCCGGGGCCGGTGGGGGACTCGCCGAGGACCCAGAAGTTCTGGTCGCTGGAGGCGGTGAGGGACACCGGGGAGAACTTCGCCGGCACACCGCCCGCCGCGACGTCCGGCGTCGCGGACTTCCCGGGCGGAGTCGGGGACGGAGACGCGGTGCGGGCATCGGTGGTGGGGCTCGGGGTCCGCGTCGGGGTCGGGCGCCGGGTGGACGCCGGCGCGCCGGCGGCGTGGTCCTCGGTCGGTTTCCGGGCATCGCCACCCGACCGTTCGAGCGTGGTCGTGGTGGACTCGCTCTTTCCGGCCACCGTCGTCTGGCCGGGACCGCGGAGGATGTAACCCACCCCGCCAATGCCGGCGACCAGCAGGAACACCGCCACGGCGGTCATCGCGGCCGTGCGGTGACGCCTGCGCCGCGCGGCAGCGTTGACGCGTACCCGGTCGAGCAGCGCCGTGTCGGCCGGCAACCGCCACGCGTCGTCGCGCAGCGCTTCGCGAAGCCGGCCCTCTAGCGGGTCCATCGTGTGTTCTCTCCCTCGCCGGCGGGACGCTTGGCCGGGTGGTCCACGGCGGCGGGGTGTTCGGCCGGAGTTTCCATGACGACGGTGGACTCGGTCGGGCTCTCGGCGGCTGTGGTCCGGACCGGACGTGGCGGCACGCCGCCGGCGGCGGCGCGGGTGGTGGTGCCGGCAGCCTCGGGCAACCGGAGCCGAAGCTTCGCCAGCGCCTTGGAGGTCTGGCTCTTCACCGTGCCGACGGAGCAGCCCAGCATGTCCGCGGTCTGGCGTTCGGACAGGTCCTCGGCGAACCTCAGCACGAGAACGGCCCGCTGGCGGCGGGGCAGGGAGTCGAGCGCGGCCTGGAGCTCCTGGTCGGGAAGCGGTGGGTCGACGTGCTGGCCGCTCTCGGGCACGTCGTCGGTGAGGTACTCACGGCGGCGCCGTCGCCAGACACTGACGTTGCGGTTGACCATCGTCCGGCGTACGTAGCCCTCGGGGTCGTCGCGGTTACGCACCCGCGGCCAAGCCGCCAGGGTGCGCTCCAGCGCGTCCTGGACGAGGTCGGCGGCGGCGTCGGCGTTGCCGGTCAGCATGTGGCCGAATCGCAACAAGTCGGACATACGCCCACGAACGAACGCATCGAACGCATCCTCCTCTTCGCGCCGCACGCGGCTCCCCTTCGCCTCTGGCGGTCCGTGCCTTCGGACGCAGGACCGTTCACCGTAGGTTGCCCGGCTCCGGGAAATCTTCGCATCCGTCCCGATACTCACGCTGGTACCCATCCCTCGCCGAGCCGTGGCGGACGACGCCCAGTGCGGACGGCTATGGTGTCGACTCATGCGAGCACTGGTGCTCTCGGGTGGAGCAGGCACACGTCTTCGACCGATCACGCACACGTCGGCCAAGCAGTTGGTGCCGGTCGCCAACAAGCCCGTCCTCTTCTACGGGCTGGAGGCGATCGCCGAGGCCGGCATCACCGAGGTCGGCATCGTGGTGGGGGACACCGCCGAGGAGATCAAGGAGGCGGTGGGCGACGGCGCGCAGTTCGGGATCTCGGTCACCTACATCCCGCAGGAGGCGCCGCTCGGGCTCGCGCACGCGGTCCTGATCGCCCGGGATTTCCTCGGTGACGAGGACTTCGTGATGTACCTCGGGGACAACTTCATCGTCGGCGGCATCACCTCCCTGGTGGAGGCGTTCCGCGCCGACCGGCCCGAGGCGCAGATCCTGCTCACCAAGGTGCCCAACCCGACCGCGTTCGGGGTCGCCGAGCTGGACGCCGCCGGCGCCGTGGTGGCACTGGAGGAGAAGCCGCAGCAGCCCAAGAGCGACCTCGCCCTGGTCGGCGTCTACCTCTTCACCGACGCCATCCACGAGGCGGTCGACAGCATCGAGCCGTCCCGGCGGGGCGAGCTCGAGATCACCCACGCCATCCAGTGGCTGATCGACAACGGCCACGACGTTCGTTCCACGGTGATCTCGGGGTACTGGAAGGACACCGGGAACGTCGAGGACATGCTCGAGGTCAACCGCTCCGTGCTGGAGACGCTCGAGCCCCGCGTCGAGGGCACCGTGGACGAGGTGTCGGAGATCATCGGCCGGGTGGTGATCGAGGAGGGTGCGGAGATCTCCGGGTCGCGCATCGTCGGACCTGTCATCATCGGTGCGGGCACGAAGGTCGTCGACTCCTACGTCGGGCCGTTCACGTCCGTCCAGCACGGCTGCCACCTGATCGACTCCGAGATCGAGTTCTCGATCGTGCTGCACGACTCCTCGATCGCGGGCGTACGCCGGATCGAGGCGTCGCTGGTCGGTCACCACGTGGAGGTCACCCCGGCACCTCGCGTACCCAAGGCACACCGGTTGGTCCTCGGCGACCACAGCCGGATCCAGATCAGTTCATGACCGAGTCCCTCACCCAGTCCAACACCCAGTCCAACACCGAGTCCATCACCGAGTCCCTGACCGAGCGAGCACAGGGGAGTTAACCGTGCCTCAACCCGGCGCGACCTCGCGCATTCTCGTCACCGGCGGCGCCGGATTCATCGGCTCCCACTTCGTCCGCTCCCTGTTCTCGGGCGCCTACCCGGGCCTGGCCGGCTCGCGGGTCACGGTGCTCGACAAGCTGACCTACGCCGGCAACCCGGCCAACCTCGACCCGGTGCGTGACCAGCCGGGTTTCGCGTTCGTCGAGGGCGACATCACCGACGCCGGGCTGGTCGACAGCCTGCTGGCCGACCACGACGCGGTGGTGCACTTCGCCGCCGAGTCGCACGTCGACCGGTCCATCACCGGTGCCGCCGACTTCGTGGTCACCAACGTCGTGGGCACCCAGACGCTGCTGGATGCCGCGCACCGGCGCGAGATCGGCCCGTTCGTGCACGTGTCGACCGACGAGGTGTACGGCTCGATCGCCGAGGGCTCCTGGCCGGAGACCGACCCGCTCGCGCCCAACTCGCCGTACTCCGCCTCGAAGGCGTCCAGCGACCTGATCGCGCTGGCCTACCACCGCACCCACGGTCTGGACGTACGCGTCACCCGCTGCTCCAACAACTACGGGCCGTACCAGTTCCCGGAGAAGGTCATCCCGCTGTTCATCACCAACCTGCTCGACGGCGGGAAGGTGCCGCTGTACGGCGACGGCCTGAACATCCGCGACTGGCTGCACGTCGACGACCACTGCCAGGGCATCGCGCTCGTCCTGGAGAAGGGCCGGGCCGGCGAGGTCTACAACATCGGCGGCGGCACGGAGATCACCAACAAGGAACTCACCGACCGGCTGCTGTCCGCGTGCGGCGCTACCTGGGACAGCGTCGACTACGTCGAGGACCGCAAGGGCCACGACCGCCGGTACTCCGTCGACTGGCGCAAGATCAACGCCGAGCTGGGGTACGAGCCGCGGCACGACTTCGAGTCCGGGCTGGCCGAGACGGTCGCCTGGTACCGCGACAACCGTGCCTGGTGGGAGCCGCTGAAGCAGCGGGCGGGTCTCGCGTGAGGTGGCTCGTCACCGGCGCGGGCGGGATGCTCGGCCGGGACGTCGTGTCCCGGCTCCGCGCCGACGCCGTTGACGACGCGGACATCCTCGGGCTGACCCGCGCCGACCTCGACGTGACCGACGCCGCCGCGGTGGCCAAGGCGATGGCCGACCACGCTCCCGACGTCGTGGTCAACTGCGCCGCCTACACCGCGGTCGACGACGCCGAGGAGCACGAGGACGCGGCTCACGCGATCAACGCCGAAGGGCCGCGGGTGCTCGCCCGGGCCTGCGCCGAGCGCGGCGGCCGGCTGCTGCACGTGTCCACCGACTACGTGTTCGCCGGCGACGGCACCCGGCCCTACGCCGAGGACGACCCGACCGGGCCGCGGACGGCGTACGGCCGCACCAAGCTCGCCGGCGAGCAGGCCGTCCTCGCCGCGCTGCCCGAGACCGGGACCGTGGTCCGCACCGCCTGGCTCTACGGCGAGCACGGCGCCAACTTCGTCCGGACGATGATCCGGCTCGAGGGCGAGCGGGACACCCTCGACGTCGTGGACGACCAGCGCGGCCAGCCGACGTGGACGGCCGACGTCGCGGGCGCTCTGGTCGCGCTCGGCACCCGCCCGGAGGCGCGCGGAGTGTTCCACGCCACCAGCGCGGGGCAGGCGACCTGGTGCGAGCTCGCCCGCGAGGTGTTCAGGCTGCTCGGAGCCGACCCCGAGCGGGTCCGGCCGACGACCACCGACAAGTTTCCGCGGCCCGCGCCGCGCCCGGCGTACAGCGTGCTCGGCCACGACCGCTGGGCCCAGATCGGAGTCCCACCACTGCGAGAGTGGCGGGATGCGTTGCGAGCGGCGTTTTCGTCGCTAAGGTGAGGCCACCTGGGTGCGACGCCGAAGCGTAGCGACCGTACGAGTACGCGGTCACAGCCATGGCCGTGTTCGTCACTGTCGGTTTCAGGCTACGGTCACTCGCTCAGACCGTGACCGGCCCGCAGTTCGACCGTCCGTCCGTAAGAGGAGTGTGTTCCTGTGCTTCGCCACGAGTTCCTCCGCACGCTGCACGAGGTCTCCCGGCCGCGTGCCTATTTCGAGGTGGGCATCAACGACGGCCGAAGCCTCGCCCTGTCCCGCGTACCCACCGTCGCCGTCGACCCGGCGTTCAAGGTCGTGAAGGAGGTTCGCTGCGACCTGCACATGGTGCGGGCCACCAGTGACGACTTCTTCGCCCGCGAGCAGCCGTTCGAGCACCTGAACGGCGCGGCCATCGACCTGGCGTTCATCGACGGGATGCACCTGTTCGAGTTCGCGCTCCGCGACTTCATCAACACCGAACGGCACGCCCACGCCGGCACCGTCGTGGTGTTCGACGACATGCTGCCGCGCAACGTCGACGAGGCGGCCCGCGACCGGCACACCGGCGGCTGGACCGGTGACGTCTACAAGATCGTGCCGGTGCTGCAGCGTTACCGTCCCGACCTGATCCTCGCGCTGATGGACACCGGGCCGACCGGTGTGCTCGTCGTCCTCGGTCTCGACCCGGCCAACACCGTGCTCGCCGACAAGTACGACGAGATCGTCGAGGCCTACATCCAGCCCGACCCGCAGCAGGTTCCCGACGTGCTGATCGACCGGCGAGTCGCGATGGCCCCGGAGACCGTGCTCAAGGCGGACTTCTGGCCCCGCTTCATCGCCGCCCGCGAGAGCGGCGACGCAGCGGAGCTGACCGCGGTACGCACCGAGATCGAGAAGGTGCTCGGTGAGGCGCCCGACGTACCGCTCTCCCTCGCCGGCTGGCAGCCCGATCCGCGCCCGGCCGCACCGAAGGCGGCGCCCAAGCCCAAGGCGGCCCCCAAGCCCGCCTCGGCCGCACCGGCCGGCGGGAACGGCCAGGCCAGCGTGTCCCAGCGGCTGATCCGCGGCGCGGCCGGAAAGCCGGCTGTTCGCGCGGCGGGCAAGAGGGTCGTCGACCGGCTGCCCGACGACGTACGCCAGCTCGTCCGCAACCGCGTACGCCGCAGCCTGCGCGCCGGCAGCTGAGGCGCTCCGCGCCCGGCCCGCTGAGGCGCTCCGCGCCGACCGGCGGCACCGAGAGCACCGAGAAGCCCTCATCCGCGCGAAGCCGCGCTGGGTGGGGGCTTCTCGCCGTCCCGGTCAGGTGGGTGTTTCGGCTCGCGGAGCGGTCCGCAGGTCGGCGAGCGACCGGAGCACCTGTGCGGTGGCCTGGTCCGCGGGGAAGAACGTCTCGATGGCGATCTCGTCCAGGGTGACGTCACGGGGTGAGCCGAACACCGTGGCCGTGTAGAGCAGCGCGAGATCGCCGTACGGCGTAGCCATCCGCAGCGGGACAACCAGGTCGTCGGCGGTCGTCCCGTCCGCGGCCGGTCCGGTCGTGGGGGACGGCGGGCCGTAGGCCTCGAGTTCGGCGAGGAGCGCCGCCAGCCCGTCGGCGGCGGTGCGTTCGAGCTGCCGGCGTACCCGCCGAACCACGTGCGACCGCCACTGGCCGAGGTTCATGATCCGCGCCGCCAGACCGTCCGGGTGCAGGGTCGCCCGCAGCATGTTGACCGGGGGGCGGCGCAGCTCGCCGGGCAGGTCGCGAAGGAACGCCTCCATCGCCTGGTTGGCGGCCAGCAGGTCCCAGTGCACGTTCACGGCGACGGCGGGGTGATGCTCCATGCCCGCGAGCACCGCACGCACCGCGTCCTGGGCGGCGCCGAGGTCGGTGAGCGGTCGCTCGCGGTAGGCCGGCGCGAAACCCGCGGCGAGGTGGAAGCGGTTGCGTTCACGCAGGGGTACGTCCAGCTCGTCGCAGATCCGCTCGATCATCGCCGGGCTGGGGTTGGACCTGCCGGTCTCGATGTAGCTCAGGTGCCGGGTCGACATCTCAGCGGCCAGCGACAGGTCCAGCTGGGACCGGCGACGCCGTTCGCGCCACCGTTTCACCATCATCCCGATCGTCTCCTCCGGCGCGGCGGCTGTGGCTGTCATGTCCGCCACGATGGCCTGCTTCCGCCCGGCCGGGCAATGACCTTCGAGGTTATTGCCGCGCCGCCGCCGCCCGCGTCACCGTGGTGGCGTTGTGAACAGCCGCCGCACGAAACCCGTGCGGCCACCCACGTCCTCGCGAAGCGGAGGAGCCTGCACATGACCGACACCACCACCAACCCTGCCCATCCCACCAAACCGCCCCACCCCGCCAACGCAGTCGAGCGGTACGTCGAGTTCTGGAACGCGGCGGCACCGGAGGACCAGCAGCGGCTCGCCGCGCAGACGTTCGCCGCCGGGGTGAGCTCTCGAACGCCCGTGGCCGTCATGCGGGGAGTCGAGGAGCTGGTCGCGTTCCGGGACCAGTTCGCGCAGCACTTCCCGGACTACCGGTTCCAGGCACGCGAGGTGCCGGAGACCCACCACGAGCGGGCTCGCCTGCGGTGGGAGATCGTCGTCGGCGGCACGACGTTCGCCACCGGGACGGACGTACTCCACCTCGACGACGCGGGCCGGATCACCGAGGTCACCGGCTTTCTCGACCAGCCGCCGGAGGGGTTCGGCCATCACGACCACGACTGATGCCGGTGAAGCGTGCGGGCCACGGGGTCACGACCTCGTGGCCCGCACGCCGCGAACCTCCGTGCAGTCGCCCAGGGACAGGCCCTAACCGGCCTGGGAGCGCAGCTGCTCGCGATAGGCCTGACAGTCGGCGTACGACGGCAGCAGGCCCTGGTGCTCCGCTTCGGCCAGGGTGGGCGCGGCCGCGTCCTTGTCCGACAGCAGCGGCTCGAGGTCGGCCGGCCAGTCGATCCCGAGCGCCGGGTCGAGCGGGTGGACGCCGTGTTCGCGGGTGGGAGCGAAGCCTTCGGAGCAGAGGTACAGCAGCGTCGCGTCGTCGGTGAGCGCCATCACCGCGTGCCCGAGTCCCTCACTGAGGTAGACCGCGTGCCTGGTCTCCTCGTCGAGGCGTACCGCCTCCCACTGGCGGTAGGTCGGCGAGCCGACCCGGATGTCCACGACCACGTCGAGGAGGGCGCCGCGTACGCAGGTGACGTACTTCGCCTGGCTCGGCGGCACGTCGGCGAAGTGGACACCGCGCAGCACCCCCCGGGCGGACACCGAGAGGTTGGCCTGGCGCAGCGCCAGGTCGTGGCCGGTGGCCTTGCGGAACTCCTCGCCGGAGAACCACGGCGAGAACAGGCCTCGGCTGTCGGGGAAGACCGGCGGCTGGGCGAGCCAGGCGCCGTCGATGCTCAGGGGCTGCAACGTTCCACTCCTCGTTCCGTGTCGCTGTCCGCGCTTCGGGTCGTCAGACTGTAGTAGCTCGGTTCACCGGCCGCTGTGGCCGCGAGGCACAGGTGTCAGCCGCGGTCCCGCCTGAGCCGGGTGGTGACCAACCTGCCGGCCCGGCGGCCGAGGCTCCTACCGGCTCGGCGGCCGAGGCGCCCACCTGTGCGCAGCCAGGCGAGCAGCTCCGGCCGCAGGCCCTCGGTCGTTCCCGCGCCGTCCTCGGAGTCCCGGAAGGGAACGTGGCCGTTGCTCCCGGCCCGCCGGCCGAACTCGCTCAACGCCGGCAGGCCGCCGCCGGCCGGCACCGTCACGGTCACCGGCAACGGGACGAACGTGCCCTGCTCGGCGGCGACCAGGCGCACTCGCACCGACCAGCGGCCGGCGCTGAGGGCGTCCCGGGAGAACTGCGCGGACAGCCGCGAGCAGCCCATCCCGTCATGGACGTACGGGACGAGCCGGCCGGGGACCTGCACCGCCACGCCGCTGCCCTCGTGCAGCAGCTGGACGGCGGCCACGTCGATCTCGGTCGCCACCACGGTGCGAAGAGGGAGCGCGAGCAGGAGTTCGGACTCACCCACCCCGTCGGCGGAACCCGCGGAGTCCGCGGCGGCGCGGGCGGGACCCAGCGTGGCCGCGCCGGAGATCAGCAGGTCGTTGCCGACGCTGGAGGTCCGCTGGGCGACGTCGACGGACAGGTTGCCCTTGTCCGTCCAGTACGGCGTGATCACCCGAGGCGGCGTGCCCGCCACCGCCGGGGCACGGTGCGCGCCGGCTCGTGCCGTGCGGACCGAACCCAGCCGGGTGTCCTTCCTCCAGCCGCAGGAGCTGATCCTGGCGACGACGTCCCAGACGCCCCGCTCCAGCGGCGCGCCGCCGGCGGCGGTGTCGGCGTCCAGCGTGGCCTCCGTGCGCAACTCCAGTGCGAAGGTGGAGTCGCCCGCGCCGACCCCGGGCCGGTCGGAGGTGAAGGTCACGGGGAGATAGTGCTCGGCGCCGTTGTCGCGGGAGCGGAGGATGACGTCCACCTTGCTCTGCGTCAGCCGGTCGGTGGCGTCCAGCTCTGCCGCGGAGACCAGCTCGGCAGCCTCGGCCGACAGTGGCGGGTCGAGGATGTCGCGCCCGTCGACGTGCCGGAAGGTCATCGGCTCCCGGCCGGCCCGCAGCTGCGAGGTCAGCGACATTCGCAGCGTGCCGCCGTGCCAGGCGAGGTCCTCCAGCTCGGCGTGGTGCCTGATGCCGCTCTCCCAGTGGGCCAGCCGCACCAGGTCGTCGAGCCGGCGCGCGCGGATCAGGGCCGCGACCACCCGCTGGCTGGGCGGTAGCCCGGCGGCCACTCCGGGCCCGAAGCGTTCGCAGGTGTCCGCGATCTCGTCGAAGAGCTCGCGGCGGTAGTCGGGCGGAGCCGCCAGCAGCCGGCTGCCGCGCAGGCGCTCGACCATCTCCACCCGCAGCCAGCGGCGGTACAGGCCGTCCCGCAGCCGGCCGGGCTCGGTGTTGGCCTCGACGATGTCCAGGGCCTCGTTGAGGTTGGCGAAGTAGGCGTGCGGGTCCATCCGCTGGAAGCCCGCGTTGGAGGAGTCCTCCCGGCGTACGTGGTAATAGCAGACGTAGTCGCTGAGCACCGAGATCGTCTTGGCGGCGAAGAACGCCGCGGTGACGAAGACGTGGTCCTCCAGCCGCCGCCGGCCCTCGGGGAAGCGGAGGTTGTTCTCGTCGAGGAACGCCTTCCGGAACATCTTGTGCGGGGTCAGGCTGTCGATCAGCGGCGCGGTGGCCAGGGTCGCCTTGGGGTAGGTACGCCGGAACAGTTCCCGGGGGACTCCGCGCCCCTTGCCGGCCATCTTGCCGATCACGACGTCGGAGTCGTTCTCCCGGGCGAAGGCGTACATGCGTTCGAGGGCCTGGTCGCCGAGCCAGTCGTCGTTGTCGACGAAGAAGACGTACTCACCGCGGGCCGCGTCGATACCGACGTTTCGCGGCTTGCCGGGCCAGCCGGAGTTCTCCTGGTGGATCACCCGCATGTGCGGGTGCTCCGCAGCCAGCGCGTCCAGCCGGGCCGGAGTCTCGTCGGTCGACCCGTCGTCGACGAAGATTGCCTCGAACTCCTCCGCCGGCAGGCTCTGCCGCAGCAGCGACGCGATGCAGTCCTCGACGTAGCGCCCGGGGTTGTAGACCGGAACGACCACGCTGACCTTGAGTTCCTCAGTCATCAGCCCCGTCCTCTGCCCCTCCCACGGGGCCTCGAATGCGTCGATCGTTTGCCTGTCGGTCCGAAATGCGAGGGTAGCGGAGTGCGTTCGGCCAGACGTCCGGCCGCGCCGGGGGAGTCGGCGCCGGCTTGCTGGACATCCACCCGATGTCCAGCAGACGGCAGCCGACCGGACACCTGGCGCACCGGCCAACTACCATCCCTGGCACCGTACCTACCGGACCTGGGAGCCGCGCCCGACGGTTCCCGGTCGCCGGAAGTGGGTGGAGACCCCGCCGGGCTCTGGCAGATCCGGACACAAGGACGCACCGCGTGCGTCGACGGGTACGAAAAGTGACGACCAGAGGGGATGTGACCCGACCGTGGCCGACACGAGGCCCGAGACCACGCCCACGCCAGCGGTGACGGCGACAGGCGAACCGACGACAGGTGAGCCCCTGCGCGCGGTGGGAGTGGTGCTGGCCGGTGGCCAGGGAACCCGGGTGGGCCTTCGCCTCCCCAAGCAGCTACTCAAGGTGGCCGGCAAGCCGCTCCTCGAGCACACCGTCGAGGTGTTCGAGACCTCGCCGGACATCGACGAGATCGTCGTACTGATGGCTCCGGGCTGGACCGAGGACGCCGAGAAGATCATCAAGAACGCCGGCTTCCGCAAGGTCACCCGCGTCCTGGAGGGCGGGGAGACCCGCAACGACACCACCCGCCGGGCGCTGGAGGCGGTCGGGCCGGACGAGGCCAAGGTGTTGTTCCACGACGCCGTACGCCCGCTGCTGGACCACCGCATCATCGCCGACTGCGTGAAGGCGCTGGACACCTTCTCGGCGGTCGACGTGGCGATCCCGTCCGCGGACACGATCGTGGTCGTCGACGACGGGCTCATCACCGACATCCCCAGCCGGGCACGGCTGCGGCGCGGGCAGACCCCGCAGGCGTTCCGGCTGTCCACGATCCGCCGCGCCTACGAGGTTGCCGCGGACGACCCGAACTTCGCCGCCACCGACGACTGCGCGGTCGTGCTGCGTTACCTCCCCGAGGTGCCCATCACGGTGGTCGAGGGCTCCGAGCGCAACATGAAGGTCACCTATCCGATCGACGTGTTCCTCGCCGACCAGCTCTTCCGGCTCGGCTCGCACACCCCGCCCACCCCGGTGCCGACCGAGCAGGTCGGCGAGCTCCTCGCGGGCAAGACGCTGGTCGTCTTCGGCGGCAGCTACGGCATCGGAGCCGAGATCGGGGACGCCGCGCGCGAGTTCGGCGCCAGGGTGTTCAGCTTCAGCAGGTCCGCGACGGGCACCCACGTGGAGGATCCCGAGCACGTGCGTGCCGCGCTGGCACAGGCGTACGAGGAGTCCGGCCGGATCGACTACGTCGCGGTGACGGCAGGTGTGCTGCACACCGTGCCGCTGGCCGATGCTCCGGACGACCTCATCGCCCAGAGCCTGCAGGTCAACCTCCTGGGCCCCGTCTACGTCGCGCGGGCGGCGCACCGCTACCTCGCCGAGAGCCGCGGCCACCTGCTGCTGTTCACGTCCAGCTCCTACACCCGTGGCCGGGCGGGCTACAGCCTGTACTCCTCGACCAAGGCGGCGGTGGTCAACCTCACCCAGGCGCTGGCCGACGAGTGGGCCGCCGACGGGATCCAGGTCAACTGCGTCAACCCCGAACGCACCCAGACGCCGATGCGCACCCGCGCGTTCGGGGAGGAGCCGCCGGGCACCTTGCTGCCCGCGCGTGACGTCGGCCTGGCCTCCCTCGACGTCCTGTTGTCCGAACAGACGGGCAACGTCGTCGACGTCCGGCGCGACCCCGCTCCGGCGCCGGTCACCACACCGCCCGGCGACCACGACCACGCCCGGGACATCTCGACCGCGCTCGAGCACGTGGAGGAACACGCCGCCGACGACGCCGACGAGGTGGACGACGTGGACCCGGTGGAGGACGTGGACCGGGTGGACGGCGGGGGCAGCACCCGCACGGGCGACGGGAACGACCGGCGCCGCGGATGACCACACGTCTGGTGCAGGTCACCGAGCGGGCACCCGCGCCGGACACCGGGCGCCGGGCGCTCGGCCTGGCCGGTTGTCTGGTCCTCGCGTACGCCGGCCTGCTGGTCACCGCCCTGGTCCCCACCGCGGCCGGCCTGCTGGTGACCGCGCTGGCGGTGGCCGCCCTGGAGGTTGCCGGCACGCTGCGGGCGCCGTTCGTCGGCTGGGCCCTGGGCCGGATCGGCCTGGGTGCCCAGTGGCGCGGCCTGCTGCGCGCGGTGGCCGTCCTGGCGTTCCTCGTCCGTTCCGAAGCGCCGCGGAGCTGGTTCCTGGTCGCCGTGGCCGGGTTGCTGGCCCTGGCCGCGCTGCGAGCCGCCGGCGCCGGGCTCGCCGAGCTGGTGCACCGGGCTCGCAGGATGCCGGTGCTCAGCCGTGGGCTCGACCTGGGAAGACTCCGGGTGCCCCGGGCACTGCCGCCCGTGCTGGGCCGGCACGCCGACACCACGCTCGGCTGCCCGGACGTCGCGCTGTCGGCCGGTGCGGCGCTGGCCGTCCTCGCCGGCTCGGAGGGCCCCTTGGTGGCGGGTGCGGTGGTCGCCGCGGTGCTGGTGCTGGCCGGAGTCGCCGCGCTCGCGTACGCCGCGGCCGCGATGCGCCGGCTCAGCCGGGCGAGGCTGCGCGCGGCGGTCGACAAGGGGGTGGCGAAGGCCGCGCCCGAGGTCGCGGTGCACTTCGGTTCCGGACCGGACACGCTCTACCAGCTGGAGATGTGGGTCGAGACACTCGAACGCCTCGAAGTGTCGGTCCTGCTGATCCTGCGCGACCGGGAGACCTTCCGCCACCTCGGCCCGACCACCCTGCCGGTGCTGTGCGTCGAGCACGGCACCGTGTTGATGGAGCTTCCGCTGCCGCACCTGCGGGTGGCGTTGTACGTCTCACACGCGGTGAGCAACCTGCACCTGCTCCGCCGTCGCGGTGTCCGGCACGTGTTCATCGGGCACGGTGACAGCGACAAACCGGTCACCACCAACCCCTTCCTCAAGGCGTACGACGAGGTGTGGGTCTCCGGCCCGGCCGCGCGGGAGCGGTTCGCGGCAGCCGGGATCGGCGTCGACCCCGCCCGGGTGGTCGAGATCGGCCGGCCTCAGCTCGACGAGGTGGCCGGCCGCGGCGACGTGGGCGGGGCGGATCGGGTGCCCGGCAGGCTGACCGTGCTGTACGCCCCGACCTGGGAGGGGTACGGCGACGAGCCGAACCAGACCTCGCTCGGTGCCGGCGGCCGGGAACTCCTCGAACGCCTGCTGGCCGAGCCGGACGTCCGGGTGCTGTACCGCCCGCACCCGCTGGCCGGCACCCGTGACCCGGCGGTCGCCCGGGCGCACCGCGAGATCGTCACGCTGCTGGGCGACCGCAGGGTGCGGCGGCCCGCGTCCCCGGCGCGGCTGGCCGTGCCGCGCGACGACCTGGACGTCGTGACGGCGCCGGCAGGCACGTCGCGGGTGGAGGAGGTCACCGCCCAGGCGGCCTGGGCCGGTGCCCAGCTCGCCGATCGGCCGGGCCCCCCGGTCCACCTCGTTGTCCCCGGACCGGACTTCAACCTGTATGCCTGCTTCGCCGCGGCCGACGTCCTGGTGTGCGACGTGTCCAGCGTGATCACCGACTTCCTGGCCGGCGAGCGGCCGTACGCCGTCACCAACCCGGCCGGTCTCCCCGACGAGGAGTTCACTTTTCGGTACCCTTCCTGCCGCGGCGGCTACCTGCTCGGTGCCGACGGCGCGGGCCTGGACCGGTTGCTGGCGGCCGGGCGCGGGCAGGTCGATCCGGCCGCGACCGAGCGGGCGAAGCTGCGCGCGGAGCTCCTCGGCCCGCCCGAGCCCCCGGCACTTGAACGCATGCGGAAGGCGGTGGCCGGGTCCTGACCACCGTCCCCTGCCGGCCCACCACCGGCGCACCTGCCACCGGCCGATCTGCCACCTGCCGACAGGGCACAGGGCGGCCGGCCGCCCGCTGACCAGCCGCCGTCCACGACCACCTGGGAGAACCACCCGTGCTGCAGACGCTCGTCCGCCGAGGACCGCTGATCGGCGTCCTCTTCGCACTCGTCGCGAGCTACGCCGCGCTGGTCGTGACCGCGGTCCTGGCCACCCCGCTGATCTTCGGGTTCTTCCTGCTGGTCGCCGCGGCGATGGACATCGTGGTCGAACGCAGGTTCCGCCCCGTGGTGTACCTGCTGCGCCGGGCACAGTTCGGCATTTCCCACCGCGCGTTCGTGCAGATCTTCCTGCTGCTGCTCCTGATCGCGATCACCGACGCCAACCGCGACATGAGCCGCTCGGAACTCCTGGTGGTCAGCCTGGTGGCGATGCTGGTTCCGGTCGGCCGGATCGGCTACCTCGGCCTGCTCACCCTGGTGCGCCGGCGCACCCAGCCGCCGGTGGAGGTGCGCAACGTCGACCTGCCACCGGAGCTGCGGCCGGCTTCCACGCCGGGGATCCTCGTGGACAACCTCACGCCCCGGCTGCTCGCCCTGGGACTCCTGCCGGTGCTCGCGGGCGCGGTCAGCGTACGTCTCAACGACTTCCGGCCGTTCGGGATGATGATGGTCCTCTACGTCCTGGTCGTCGGTGCGGGGAGCCTGCTGCTGCTGCGGCAGTTGTTCGCGCTCGGCGCGAGGCCCGGACGCCAGGCGCTCCTGGACGGGGTGAGCGCCGCGCTGCGTGATCAGTACCACCCCGAGGTCGTGCTGTACTTCAGCGGCTCGGCCACCTCGCTCTACCAGGCCGAGATGTGGCTGCGGACGGTCGAACGCATGCCGCACCAGGGTGTGGTGCTCGTACGGCAGCGGCACGCGATCCGCAATCTCGGGCGCACCACGCTGCCGATCGTGTGCATCCCGAACCAGGTCGACCTGATGAACTTCACGTTGGCCGACGCCCGGATCGCGTTGTTCGTCTCCAATGTCGGCAACAACATCCACCTGCTGCGCGAGCCACGGGTCAAGCACGTCTTCATCGGCCACGGCGACAGCGACAAGGTGGCGAGCTTCAACCCGTTCAGCAAGGTCTACGACGAGATCTGGGTGGCCGGCCCGGCCGGACGGGAACGCTACGCCCGCGCCCAGGTGGGCGTCCGCGACGACGAGATCGTCGAGGTCGGACGGCCCCAGCTGGACGTGATCGAACGCCGGACGGGCCTGCTGCCGCCGATCACCCCAGAGCGTCCGTTGACCGTTCTCTACCTTCCCACCTGGGAGGGTTGGACAGACGACGACTTCCAGACGTCCCTGACGGTGATGGGACTGGATCTCGTGACCCGGCTGCTGGCCTCGCCGCTGCCCGTCCGCATCATCTACAAGCCGCACCCGCTGACCGGCACCCGAGACCGGCGTGCGGCGGAGGCCGACCGGCAGATCCAGGCGGCGATCACGGCCGCGATCCGGGAGATGCCGCCGGTGCCGCAGCAGGCTGCCGCCGAGTTGGCCCAGCTGGAGGCAAGGCTGGCCGACGAGGACGTGACCGTCGCGGAGGCCGAGGGCCTGCAGGCGCGGTGGCACGAGGTGTTCTGGGCCGCGCAGGGCACGCGGCACGTCCTGGTCGAGGGGTCGCTGCCGAACCTGTTCGACGCGTACAACCAGGCCGACGTCCTGGTCGCCGACATCTCCAGCGTCGTGTCGGACTACCTGGCCACCGGCAAGCCCTGCGTGGTCGCCAACCCCAAGGGACTGTCCGACGACGACTTCCGCGCGGCGTTCCCGAGCGCGTACTCCTCCTACCTGTTGAACCCCGGTGCGGACATCGCCGAGCTCGTGGACACGATCGTGCGCAGCGACCCGAAGGCGGACGCCCGCGTGCAGGCGCGCGCCTACCTTCTCGGGCCCGACGAGCCGCCCGCGCAGCAACGCTGGAACGCCGCTGCGGACGCGCTGATGGCCGCGGCCGACCTGGAGTGGGACGGCCAGCACGGCGCCGGGCCGCAGCTGGAACAGGTCACCGCGTTCGTGGAGCCCAGCCCGGCGCCGGAGGCGATGGGGGAGAGCCAGCCCGGGTAGTACTCCGGATAGCCCGGTAGTAGCCCGATAGCCCGGGTAGTAGCCCAGGTGGCCCGGGACGGCCCCTGGGCCCGCGCAGCCGGTCGGTCCGACCGGGTAGCAGGTCCTGTCCGTACCGGCTCGTGGTCCTGCTGTGCACGGGGCCGTCAAAGAAAGATCAACTCCGCGTGCAACCCGTCGCAGTTCCACGCCGTTTGTCCAGATGAGCAACCGGGAACCTCATCGACACGTGCGCGCTGCAGCAGCCACGGGGACAAATCTGCACGGGGGAGTCAATGATCAAGGCCAGTGTCGTCGTGCCCGTCTACAACCCCGGAAAGTACCTCCAGCAGTGCGCGGAGTCACTGTTGGGCCAAAGCCTCCCACCCGACGAGTACGAGATCGTGTTCGTGGACGACGGCTCCACCGACGACTCGCCCGGGTGGCTCGACGCACTCGCCGCCGCGAACCCGCACGTGCGGGTGCACCACCAGGAGAACTCCGGCTGGCCCGGCAAGCCGCGCAACGTCGGCGTCGACCTCGCGCGCGGTGAGTACGTCCAGTTCGTCGACCAGGACGACGAGCTCGCGCCGGAGGCCCTGGAACGCATGTACGCCCTGGGATCCAGCAACGACGCCGACATCGTCCTCGGCAAGGTGGGCGGCACGATGGCCGGTCCCAGCAGCGTCTTCGCGCGGACGGTGGCATCGTGCACCGTCGCGGACGCGCCGCTGATCGACAGCGCCACGCCCCACAAGATGTTCCGCCGCTCGTTCCTGCTGGACAACGGAATCAGGTTCCCGGAGGGGAAGGTCCGCCTGGAGGACCAGCTGTTCATGGCTCGCGCGTACACCCGCGCGAAGTCGGTCTCCATCGTCGGCGACTACGTCTGCTACTACTGGACCCGGCGCGACGACGGGGGCAACAACAGCGGCAACGCCCTCAACCTCAGGGCCTACTACCAGAACCTCCGGCAGGTGATGGATGCCGTCGTGGAGGGCACCGAGCCCGGAGACTTGCGCGACCGGCTGCTCCGGCGCTTCCTCCGGGCGGAGATGTTGGGCCGGCTGCGCGAGCCGAAGCTGAACCGCTACTCCGAGGGCTACCGCAACGCGGGCTACAAGGAGGTTCGCAAGCTCGCGCTGGAACGCTTCCGGGAGGACGACGGGGTGGTCTCCGACCTGGCGCCGGTAGTGCGGCTGCGCGCGGTACTGCTCCTGCGCGACCGGCTGGACGGCCTGCGGGAGCTCGCCACTCGGTGTGAGAAGGTGCACGCCGAACTCTCGGTCGAGGAGGTGGGCTGGCGCGACGGTGCGTTCCGGATCGGGGTGCGCGTAGTCCTCGTCCACTCCGACGGGCGCCCGGTCGTGGTCACCGAACGCGCGGGGAGGTACTACCTCGACGACGAGCTCACCGCCGGCCTGCCCACCGTGCCCGACGGGTGGGACGTCGGTGATCCGTGCCGGCACGTGCACGGCGACCTGCGCGTCCACCACCGCGACACCAACACGTGGTGGTTCGCGCCCGAGCTCCTGAAGGGCTCGCTGGAGCGCGTCGCGCACGACGGCCCGCAGGCGCGCTACCAGGTGGTCGCCTCGGGCGAGTTCTCCTTCGATCCGGACCGGCTGGCCGGCGGTGGGCCGCTTCCCGCCGGCCGTTGCGAGCTGTCGGTGTCGGTCCAGATCCTCGGCCTCGGTCGCTCGCTGCGGATCACTCTGGACGGCAGCCCTCACTGGGAGCAGGCGCTGGTGCCCGCGGTGGTCGGGAACCCTGCCCGGATCGTCGTACCCAGGCGGATGCTCCCCACCGGGCGGCTGACCGTCGAGGTGGGTGACCGCGACCAGGCTCTCGCCGGCGCGGTCGCCTCGCTGGGGGTGAGGCCGTTGCAGCTCGGCGGGTCGCGCCTGCAGCTTTCGCTGCCGGTACGCACCGGCCCGGACGCGGGCTCCCACGAGGTCGAGCTGGTGGTCGGCCGCGCCGGCAGGACGCGCACGCTCCCGGGCCGGATCGAGCCGGCGGGGGCGGCGGTGCTGGCGTTGGAGGACGTGCCCGTTCTGCCGGCCGGACGGCACCCGATCGCCCTGCGCACCGACTCCTCCGGTCTGCGGTCGGCCGTCCCGATCGGCGTGGCGGTCGTCCGCGAGGGGCGGATCGTGGCAGTGCGGGGTATCGGTTACCGCGCCCTGCCGCGCCGGCTGCTGAGCCGGCTCGCCGGGGACCAGCGGCTGCGCCACCAGACGTACCGCCTGCTGGGGAGACTGCCCGACGAGCAGGCGGAGCTGCTGAAGAAGGTGGTTCGGCAAGTGGCTCGCTGGTCCCGTCCGAGCTGACCCCCGACTTCCGTCGAGCTGGGGGAGCACTTCGCCGAGGCGGCCGAGTTGTACGGGCTGGTGCGCGACAACGCGGCCAACCTGGAGAAGTCGATGAAGGGTGAGCTGCACGAGGCGACCGTCATGTACCCGACCTGTGCGCGGCGTGCGGAGCAGGCCGGCGACACCGACGCGGCTGACGCTCGTCGGCACGCCATGCGGTGCGGGGCCCGGTCGCGAAGCGGCGGCCGGGCCCGTTCGCCGTCGCGGTCACCCGTGAGTACGCCGGCTGGGCTCGCGACCGCCGCCGGTCCGGGGCCGGGCGACGGTCATACTGGCCCGGTGCGACTGACGGAATTCTGGCAACGGATGGAACACCACCTCGGCTCGGGCTACGCCCGGTCGTGGGCACGCGACCAGGTCCTTGCGGAGCTGGGTGGCCGCACTCCCCAGCAGGCGCTGGACTCCGGCGTCGACGCGAAGACCGTCTGGCGCGCGGTGTGGCGGGCCCTGGAGCTTCCTCCGTCGGAGCGCTGAACGTCGCCGGCCCCATGCCCGACGTTCCCGGTCCGAACGGCTCGACTCGGCGTGGCGTACCTCTTCGAACGCGTGTTCGCCATATCGTCGTAGAGTGTCATTGACGGGCCACACTCGCCGCCGGCGGGTTTTGTCCACAATGCGGCTCACGGCCGTGGCGTCCACAGGTTCCACCGCCCGGATTCAGGTATGTCGGTGGTCACCTCTAACGTCTCGGGTGTGATGAACGAGAAGACCACGCAGAAGAAGTCCCGGGGCTCACGGCGAGCCCCCGACCTGACCGGGATGGCGAGCATGGGAGCTCAGGACCGCGACAAGTCGCTGGACACCGCGATAGCGCAGATCGAGCGGCAGTTCGGCAAGGGCGCAGTGATGCGCCTGGGCCAGGAGGGTCGCGCTCCGATCGAGGTGATCCCGACCGGAGCGATCGCCCTCGACGTGGCGCTCGGGATCGGCGGCCTGCCCCGTGGGCGGGTCGTGGAGATCTACGGGCCGGAGAGTTCGGGTAAGACCACCCTCGCACTGCACGCGTTGGCCAACGCGCAGAAGGCAGGCGGTGTCGCCGGATTCATCGACGCCGAGCACGCCCTCGACCCTGAATACGCAAAGAAGCTCGGCGTCGACACCGACGCCTTGCTGGTGTCCCAGCCGGACAACGGTGAGCAGGCGCTGGAGATCGCCGACATGCTGATCCGTTCCGGTGCCCTCGACGTCGTCGTGATCGACTCGGTGGCGGCCCTGGTGCCACGGGCCGAGATCGAGGGCGAGATGGGCGACAGCCACGTCGGTCTGCAGGCCCGGCTGATGAGCCAGGCGTTGCGCAAGTTGACCGGTGTGATCAGTTCCTCCAAGACCACCGCCATCTTCATCAACCAGCTTCGCGAGAAGGTCGGTGTGATGTTCGGGTCGCCGGAGACCACGACCGGCGGCAAGGCGCTGAAGTTCTACGCGTCCGTTCGCCTCGACGTGCGGCGGATCGAGACGCTGAAGGACGGCCAGGACCCCGTGGGCAGCCGGGTCCGGGTGAAGGTCGTGAAGAACAAGATGGCCCCGCCTTTCCGGCAGGCCGAGTTCGACATGCTGTTCGGCGAAGGAGTCAGCCGCGAGGGCAGCCTGATCGACCTCGGGGTGGAGCACGGCATCGTCCGCAAGGCCGGCGCCTGGTACACCTACGACGGCGACCAGCTCGGCCAGGGCAAGGAAAACGCGCGGAAGTTCCTTCGGGACAACCCTGACCTCGCCGAGGAGCTGGAGAAGAAGATCAAGGAGAAGGTCGGTATCGGCCCGCAAGTGGACCAGCCCGCGGACGAGTCCGAGCCCGAGCCCGAGGACTTCTAGCGCCGAGGAGCAGACGAACAGGTGAGGCAGAAGTCATCGAGATCCTCTAGGTCGAGATCATCGAGGTCGCGGTCGGACGACGATCAGGAACAGGCCGCGACCGATCCCGAGCAGTCAGCCCGCACCATCGTTCTGCGCCAGCTCACCGGCCAGCCCCGCTCGCGGGCGGAGCTGGAACAGGCGCTGCG
The DNA here is from genome assembly GCF_900104745.1 of Actinopolymorpha singaporensis. NCBI lineage: Bacteria > Bacillati > Actinomycetota > Actinomycetes > Propionibacteriales > Actinopolymorphaceae > Actinopolymorpha > Actinopolymorpha singaporensis. The sequence goes on along the minus strand of NZ_LT629732.1, from coordinate 5,600,105 downwards.
CCGCAAGGAGGTGCCCGAGGACATCATCGAGTCCGTCCTCGGGCGGTTCACCGACGTTGGCCTGATCGACGACGCGGCTTTCGCCCGGGCGTGGGTCGAGTCCCGCCACACCGGGCGCGGGCTGGCACGACGGGCCCTGGCCCACGAGCTGCGCCGCCGGGGGGTCGGTGACTCCGAGGTCGGCGAGGCGCTCGACCAGCTGTCGCCGGAGACCGAGCTGGAAACCGCCCGTGCCCTGGTGGACCGCAAGCTCGCCGCGACCCGGGGACTCGACGGGCGCACCAGGGTCCGTCGGCTGGCCGCGATGCTGGCCCGCAAAGGCTACTCGCCGGGGCTCGCCGCGCGAGTCGTCCGGGAGGCGCTGGAGGGGGAGTCCGACGAGGAGCACCGCGCCGCTGTCGCAGAGTTCAGCGGTGCCGCCGACTCGATGGAAACCGCCGGTCCGTAGATCCGGGCCCACGGCCTGAACCGGCCGGTGGTCCGCCCGGGTCACCGCCGCCGCGAGGTCGGCGCTAGCGTGCCAGCCATGGCGCTTCAGGTGCGGACCGCCCGCGACGACGACCGGCAGGCACTCCACGATCTCAGCCAACTGGCGTTCGCGGCCCGTCCGGCTCCCTACGACGACGCGAACGACCGGGGCGCGAACCCGCTCGACCGCCGGCTGCTGGCTACCGAGGGCGAGCGGATCGTGGGGCGGCTGGCGGTGTGGGAGCTCGGCCAGTGGTTCGGGGGACGTCGGGTGCCGATGGGCGGTGTCTCCGGCGTTGCCGTGGCCCCCGACGCGCGCGGCAGGGGAGTCGCGAGCACCCTCGTCCACGAGGCAATCCGGGCAATGCGCGACCGGGGCGAAGTGGTGTCTTCGCTCTATCCGATGAACCACACCCTCTACCGCCGCAACGGCTGGGAGGTCGCCGGCAGCTATCCCGAGCAGCGGCTGGACCTGCGTGCACTCACCCCTCTGCCCAGGCCGGACGGTCAGGTCGACGTGCGGCCCACCACGGAGGCGGACCTGCCCGCCATCCGCGAGTTGCACGAAGCGGTGTCGCGGGAGGAGCCGGGCAACCTGTCCCACGGTCCCGAGTTCGGCGCCCGCCGGCTGCTCGGCCATCCCGGGATCCAGGAGGGGTACGTCGCCGAGGCCAATGGTCGCCTCACCGGCCTGCTGGTCGCCAGCCGGACGGACCCCGCCGACGACCGCGGCTTCTACACCATCACCGTGCTCCAGTTGCTGGCCGTCGACCTGGCCAGTGAGCTTGCCCTGCTGCGCGTTCTCGCCGCGCAGTACCCCGTGGCCGGCACGGTGACGCTGGTGACGCCGCCGCAGTCCGCGCTGCCGATGCTGGTCGGCGAACGCGACCTGCGCCCGGCCGACCGGGGCTGGTGCTGGATGACCCGGTTGGTGGACGCGGCCGGTGCGATCGCCGCTCGGGGGTACGCCCCGGACGTCACCGCCGAGGTCCATCTTCACCTCGACGACCCGGTGGCCAGATGGAACACCGGCCCGCACGTGTTGCGGGTCAAGGACGGCGCCGGCCACCTGGAGCCGGGCGGACGAGGGGACGTACGCCTCGGTATCGGCCGGCTGGCCTCGCTCTACACCGGCTGGGCGTCGCCGCACCGGCTGGCCCGGCTCGGGCTGGTCACCGGCGCGGACGCCGCCGACCTGGCCGCACTGGACCGCGTGTTCGCCGGCCGCCTGCCCTGGTCCCGCGACTTCTTCTGAGGCCGAGCCGTACCGGTCAGGCGCACGGTCAGGCGGACGGTCCGGCGGGCGGCCAGCCGTTCGGTCGGGCGTTCGGTCGGGCGGAGCCCCGGCTCGACCGGCCCGGGCGGACGGCCGCCCTTGTCCACCGTCCTTGACCGGCCCCGTACGGCGACTTAGCCTCCAGAACAGGAAGAGATCACTCTGCGTCAGTCGCCGTCGTCGCCACTCGCGTCCCCCGGACCGAGCCTCACCTGCAACTTCCTCGAGACCGCCGCCACCATCGCCGTCGAACGGCTCGAAGAGTCGGACCAGTGACAACTCTGCGTCACCGGATCTTGCGCCAGGTGAGGCTGGTACGCGAGACGACGTGACACCCGGGCGCCGGGCGCGGCAAGGTCGCCGCCCGCCCACCGGCTCATGCGCGCCGACCGATCTCGTCCCGGGCCAGACCTCCACCGGCGGGTTCGCCGAGGTGGCGGTCGGGGAAGGGAGTGCTGCGCTGATGTGGTCGCTCGTCCAGGTCGCCCTGCTGCTCGTCGGGCTTGCCGTGCTCGTACTCCTCGGTGCCCTCCTTCGCCCCGCGTGGTCCTGGTGGGCCACCGCCCGTGCCAGGCCGGGAGGCCCGTCGGCCTCCGCCGCTGACACCGCCGGTGGTGCCGCCGCAACCTCACCGCCGGAGGAGCTGCGTGCCCGCTCCGACGACGTCGAGCGCCGTGAACGCCGCCTCGCCGAACGCGAGTCCCGGCTCGACGTGGCCGAACGCGAACTCGAGATCCGGAGCCGCACGATCTCGGCCACCCAGGAGGCGCTGACCGCTCGCCAGGCCGCACTCGCCGACCTGGAGACCGAGCGCAGGCTGGTCCTTGAGCGCGCCGCCCGGCTGACCGCCGACCAGGCCAGGGCCCAGCTCGTGAGCTCCATTGAGAACGAGGCCAAGCGCGAGGCGGCACTGACGGTCCGCGAGCTGGAACGCCAGGCACGCGCGGAGGGGGACCGGCGAGCCCGGGCCATCATCACCACGGTCGTACAGCGCCTGGCGACCGAACAGACCACCGACTCGGTGGTGACCACGCTGCAACTGCCCAGTGACGAGCTGAAGGGCCGCATCATCGGCCGGGACGGGCGCAACATCCGCGCCTTCGAGCAGATCACCGGCGTCAACGTGATCGTGGACGAGACCCCGGAGTCGGTCATGTTGTCCTGCTTCGATCCCGTCCGGCGCGAGGTCGGTCGGATGACCCTGGAGCACCTGGTGCTCGACGGACGGATCCATCCGCGCCGGATCGAGGAGCTGTACGCCCGGAGCCTCGGCGAGGTCGAGCAGACCTGCCTGCGGGCGGGAGAGGAGGCGGTCGCGGAGACCGGGCTGACCGACCTGCACCCCGAACTGGTCCGGCTGCTCGGCACGTTGCGGTTCCGCACGTCGTACGGCCAGAACGTGCTACGGCACCTGGTCGAGTCGGCGTCCATCGCGGCCCTGCTGGCCGCCGAGCTCGGGCTGGACCCGGCACTGCCCAAGCGGTGCGGGTTGCTGCACGACATCGGCAAGGCGCTCACCCACCAGGCCGAGGGCAGTCACGCCCTGGTGGGCGCCGAACTCGCCCGGTCGCACGGCGAGAGCGCGGAGGTGGTGCACGCGATCGAGGCGCATCACGACGAGGTGGAGCCACGCACGGTCGAGGCGGTGCTGACCCAGGCGGCGGACGCCATCTCCGGCGGCCGGCCCGGCGCCCGCCGGGAGTCGCTCGCGGCGTACGTCCAGCGACTGGAGCGACTGGAGGAGATCGCTCGGTCGTACCCCGGCGTGGACACCGTGCACGCGATGCGGTCCGGGCGGGACGTCCGCGTCATGGTGGTCCCGGCCGAGGTCGACGACCTCCAGGCGCAGGTGCTCGCCCGCGACATCGCGAAGCGGGTGGAGGCCGAGCTGACCTACCCCGGGCAGATCCGGGTCACCGTGATCCGGGAGACCCGCGCCACCGAGACCGCTCTGTGATCACGACCGGCGACCGGTGACCGGACGCCGACCCCCGGCGCACGGTGGACAGCGCGGGGGCGGGGCCGGGCCGACCGCGGGCTCAGCGAGCCGGGCCGGAGCCGCCCCCGGGCGTACCGCCGGACACACCAGTCGAGACACCGCCGCTGGGGTCGCCGGCCGGGGTGCTGGCCAACGGGACGACGGCCCGGCCCCTGCGGCGTTGCCGAGCCTCCAGCCACTGCGCGATCCGGGACAGCGTGTAGTTGATGACGATGTAGACCGCGGCCGCGATGGCTCCGGCCGCGATCGGGTTGTTGTAGCCGGAGATGACCTGCTTGGTGAACGACGCCAGTTCCTGGGAGCTGATGATGTAGCCCAGCGCGGTGTCCTTCAGCGCCACCACGCACTGGCTGATGATGGCCGGGAGCATCGTGGTGACGGCCTGCGGAACGAGGATCAGCAACATCACGCTGCTCTTGCGCAGACCGAGCGCGTACGCCGCCTCCGACTGGCCGCGCGGCACCGCCTTGATGCCGGCGCGGAACACCTCCGCCAGCACCGACCCGTTGTAGAGCATCAGGGCCAGCACCAGGGCCCAGAAGCGGCCCGTCACGTCGCCGAAGCCGAGGAAGACGGCCAGGATCAGCAGCACCAGCGGGATGGCACGGAAGAACTCGATCACCGCGATCGACGGCCAGCGCAGGATCGCGTGGTCGGACAGCCGGCCGGCGGCGAACACCGCTCCGAACACCAGGGCCAGCACGATGGCGACGGCGGCCGCGGTCAGCGTGGTGACGATCGCCTCGCCCAGCCCGCGCAGGATGTCGGGGTCGGCGAACGGCTCGAAGGCCTTCGGGGTGATCTGGTCGGCGGCCCACAGCTTCCACAGCACGAACCCGAGCAGGGCCAGCAGGACGAGCGCGCCGATCACTCCGCCGATGCGGTGCCGGCGCCGGGCGACCGGGCCGGGTACGTCGAAGAGGACTGTACTCATCGGGTCACCGTCCAACGTCGTTCGAGCAGGGAGGCGCCACCGGCGATCACGAAGACGATGATCATGTAGCCGATCGCGATACCGGCGAACAGCCACCACAGGGCGGTCGGGAAGTCGCGTACCAGCGAGTCGAGCTGGTAGCTCGCCTCGGTCACGCCGAACACCTCGGCGATGGCGGTGTTCTTGGTGAGGGCGATGAGGATGCTCGCCAGCGGTGGTACGACGGCGCGGAACGCCTGCGGCAGCACGATCAGCCGCAGACTCTGCCCGAACGTCATGCCGATGGCCCGGGCCGCCTCCGCCTGGCCGGCCTGGATGGCGTTGATGCCCGAGCGCAGCGCTTCGCACACGAACGCCGCGGTGTAGAGGGAGAGTGCGATGATCGCCCGGACGAAGAAGCTGTACTGCAGCCCGACCGCCGGCAGCCCGGTCACGACGATCAGGAAGACGATGAGCAGCGGGGTGTTGCGGAAGACCGTGACGTACGCCGTGCCCGCTCGCTGCAGGACCGGCACCGGGGAGACCCGCATGGCCGCCAGGATGGTGCCGAGCAGCGTCGCGACGACCCCGGAGACGACGAGCAACTGGACCGTGAGCCAGAAGCCGGAGAGGATCTTCGGCAGGTTGTCGATCAGCACGTTCACGTCGGGCTGGTCTCCCTTGGTCGGCGCCCGATGAAGCGGACGGGTGGGCGACATAGGCCTGCCCGGCGCGGGCCGCGCGCCGGGCAGGCCTGTGCTCACTGGCAGTTGGGGTCCGGCTTGGGCGGGGCCGGCGCCTTCACGTCGGCCTTGCCGAGCGTGGCGTCGAACGCCTTCTTCCAGTCCCCGTCCTTCACCGACTTGTTGATGGCGTCGGTGAGGTACTTGCACATCCCGGTGTCGCCCTTCTTGAAGCCGATCCCGTAGCGCTCCTCGGTGAACGGCTTGCCGACGACCGCCAGGTCACTGTCCTCCGCGGCGTAGCCGAGGAGGATCGCCTCGTCGGTGGTGACCGCGTCGACGGACTTGTTCTTCAGCTGGGTCACGCACTCGGAGTAGGAGCCGAACGGGGCCGGGTTGGCGCCGTACTTCTCCTCGACCTGCTTCAGCGAGGTCGAGCCGGTGACGGAGCAGACCTTCTTGCCCTTGAGGTCGCTGCCGGACTTGATCGACTTGTCGTCCTTGCGGACGAGCAGGCCCTGCCCGGTGACGAAGTACGGTCCGGCCTGGCCGACGACCTGGCGCCGCTCGGGCGTGATGGAGTACGACGCGAGCACGAGGTCGACGGTGCCCTTCTGCAGGAAGGGCTCGCGGTTCTTCGACACGGTCTCGACCCACTCGATGTTCTTGGGTTCGATGCCCATGCCGCCCGCGATGATCTCGGCCATCGCCACGTCGAAGCCGGTCGGCGTGTCGGTGCCGGGCTTCTTGTAGCCGATGCCCGGCTGGTCGAACTTGATGCCGATCTTGATCTTCTTCGCCTTGGCGAACTTCGCCATCGACGAACCCGCGGGGAACTTGGGGTTCTCGGCGACCTTGACGTCCGTCTGGCCTCCGCCGCTGCCTCCGCAGGCGGTGAGGGCCAGCGCGGCTACCAGGCCGGCTCCGAGCAACCGCAGACTGCTCTTACGCATGACGTCCCTTTCTTGTGGTGGCCCGCAACCCCAGCTTGCGTATGGTCCCGGCAGGTCCGGTGGGGAACGGCTTTCGGCGTGTGCGGGTTGAGCTCTTTGCTGCGGGAACGGGAGGCCGCCCCGCTGTGGTCGGTGATCCTAGGCGGCCGCGCGGCCCCGGCGCAGCATCATCAAAGGTCGACTGAGGCATCGTCACGGTCCGGTGCGGCTTAGCTACGGCGCTCAGTGCTGAAGGATCTTGGAGAGGAAGTCCTTCGCCCGTGCCGACTGGGGATTGGTGAAGAACTCCTCTGGGGTGCGTTCCTCGACGATCCGCCCGTCGGCCATGAACGCGACCCGGTCGGCCGCGCTGCGAGCGAACCCCATCTCGTGGGTGACGACGACCATCGTCATGCCGCCGCGGGCGAGGTCGACCATCACGTCGAGTACTTCCTTGATCATCTCCGGGTCGAGTGCGGACGTGGGCTCGTCGAAGAGGATGACCTTCGGCTCCATCGCCAGGGCGCGGGCGATCGCCACCCGCTGCTGCTGGCCGCCGGACAGCTGCGCGGGGTACTTCTCGGCCTGGTTGCCGACACCCACCCGGTCCAGGAGCGCCCGGGCCCTCGTCTCGGCCTCCGCCTTGGGAACCTTGCGGACCCGGATCGGGCCGAGCGTGACGTTCTCCAGCACGGTCTTGTGCTGGAAGAGGTTGAAGGACTGGAAGACCATGCCCACGTCGGCGCGGAGCTGGGCGAGCTTCTTGCCCTCCTCCGGAAGGTGCTGGCCGTCGAGCCGGATCTCTCCGGAGTCGATCGGCTCCAGTCGGTTGATCGTCCTACACAGCGTCGACTTGCCCGACCCCGACGGCCCGATGATCACCACGACCTCACCCGCGTTCACGGTGAGGTTGATGTCCTGGAGCACGTGCAGGTCACCGAAGTGTTTGTCGACGTGCTCCATGGTGACCAGCGGGCGTGCGGAGGCCGCGCCGGCAGAGGGCGGTCGCTCGCTCGTGTCTGTCATGACGGGGAAGGTACCTTCCTTCGAGTTCTGACGCGAGACCGCCCGGCGGTCTGTAGCCCGACTGGAACATGACGATCACGCCGTGGCGACCGTGATCGTTCGCGGGGTGCTCCGCTGACGTCCGGGACGGCACCGATCGACCCGGACGTGTATGTCGCTTTCGCCTCGAGTCCCGGGCAGGTCGAGGCAGGTCCCGGGCAGCCCCGTGCACGGCGGGACCGGGAGATCCGGGTACATTTCGGTCAGATCCCGCAGTTCCGCCGCTGAGGGGGCCGCCTGCCCCCCTGCCGCGACCACGGTGCGCCGTACCCTTGGACGGTCATGACGCACCGTATCGAATCCCCGGCATCCGGCGCTGCCGTCGGCGATCCCGGCACGCGCACGTACGAGCTGCGCACCTTCGGGTGCCAGATGAACGTCCACGACTCCGAGCGCCTGTCCGGACTGCTGGAGGACGCGGGCTACGTCCGCGCGCCCGCCGGCGCCGCGGCCGACGTCGTGGTCCTCAACACCTGCGCCGTCCGGGAGAACGCCGACAACAAGCTGTACGGCAACCTCGGCCACCTGGCGCCGGCGAAGGCCAGGCGCCCCGGCATGCAGATCGCCGTCGGCGGGTGCCTCGCCCAGAAGGACAAGGGCGAGATCGTCCGCCGGGCGCCGTGGGTCGACGTCGTGTTCGGCACCCACAACATCGGCTCGCTGCCGGCCCTGCTGGAGCGGTCCCGGGTGCTCGGCGAGGCGCAGGTGGAGATCAAGGACTACCTGGAGACGTTCCCGTCCACCCTGCCCTCGCGCCGGGAGTCGCCGGCCGCGGCCTGGGTCGCGGTGAGTGTCGGCTGCAACAACACGTGCACGTTCTGCATCGTGCCGGCGCTGCGCGGCCGGGAGAAGGACCGCCGGCCCGGCGACATCCTCGCCGAGGTCGAGGCGCTGGTCGCCGAGGGTGTCCTCGAGGTCACGCTGCTCGGCCAGAACGTCAACGCCTACGGCGTGGAGTTCGGCGACCGGTTCGCGTTCGGCAAACTGCTGCGGTCGTGCGGGGAGATCGAGGGGCTGGAGCGGGTGCGGTTCACCTCCCCGCACCCGCGCGACTTCACCGACGACGTGATCGCCGCGATGGCGCAGACACCGAACGTCATGCACCAGTTGCACATGCCGCTGCAGTCGGGATCGGACCGCGTGCTGAAGGCGATGCGGCGTTCCTACCGCCAGGCCCGCTACCTCGACATCGTGGCGAAGGTGCGGCAGGCGATGCCGGACGCCGCGATCACCACCGACATCATCGTCGGCTTCCCCGGCGAGACCGAGGAGGACTTCGAGGAGACGCTGAACGTCGTACGCGAGGCGAGGTTCTCCGCGGCGTTCACGTTCCAGTACTCCAAGCGGCCGGGTACGCCGGCGGCGACGCTGCCCGACCAGGTACCCAAGAGGGTCGTGCAGGCGCGGTACGAACGCCTGGTCGAGCTCGTCGAGGAGCTCGCCTGGGCGGAGAACCGCGCGCTCGTCGGCCGCCAGGTCGAGGTGCTCGTCTCCGAGGGGGAGGGCCGCAAGGACGCCGCCACCGAACGCATGAGCGGACGCGCCCGGGACAACCGGCTGGTGCACTTCTCCGGTGGCCGCCCCGGTGGCGCCGCCCTGGCCGGCGTACGCCCCGGCGACCTGGTGACGGTCGAGGTCACCTACGCCGCCCCGCACCACCTGGTCGCCGACGGCCCGTTGCTGGACGTTCGGCGGACCCGGGCCGGTGACCTGTGGGCGGCCCGGCAAGCGGGACCGACGCAGACCGCGGACGTGTCGGGTACGCCGTCCGGGGTCCTGCTCGGAATGCCGGCCGTCCGCCGCTGACCGCGGGCGGGTGGCTCAGGGTGCGGGCGCGAGGTTCTCCGACCGCACCTGCCACCCGGTATCGGGGAACCCCGGCGCCGGACCCTCGGGGGCGCCGTCCCAGCCGGCCGCCATCATCGCCACGGCGTACAGCAGACCGCCGTTGCCGGGGAGGTACAGCGGCAACGTGCCCGGGCGCTGGAAGTTGTGCCCGTTGCCGAGGTAGTGGTTCTTCGGCGTGTCCAGCAGCAGTGCCTCCACCGCGAGGCGGGGTTCGCCGACCCGGCAGGCGGTCATCGCCAGCAGGGGATAGTCCCAGCCCCACGTGTCCGACCACTCCCAGCGGTCGAGCACGTCGCGCAGCGTGGTCCGCATGAGGTCGACGTCGGCCAGGCCGACGTCGGGCACGAACCCCAGGGCACCCACCATCGTCGGGTGGCCCTCGCGTTCGGTCACCGGGTGTTCCAGCTCGACGTAGCGGCCGTCGCGTTCCGGCAGCGGCCCGAGATGCTTCGCCACCGCGTCCCAGGCGGGTACGCGGGCCAGGCCGAGGCGTTCGCGCCACAGTTGTGCGTTCTGCAGGCCCCATCGCCAGTACGCCAGCTCGAACGCGGGGTTGCGGGCCTCGCGGCGCAGTGGGTAGGCCTTCTCCTGCGCCGACGCCACCGGCGGTCCGAGGTCGAAGCGTTCCCGGCGCGGATCCCAGGTGGCGTACGACGCCATGAAGGCCGCCGACTCGAAGACCAGGCGGGCGAAGCGTTCCGCCGTACGCCGGGACGGCCGGCGCCGCCAGACCAGCTCGGCGAAGTAGATCGGGTGCGGCTGCTGCCACACCAGCAGCGCGCCGATGTCGCTCGGGCTCTCCCGCGCCTCCGGCCCGACCTGCTTGGGCCAGCGGGCCCCGGAGTAGCCCTGGAGCCGGGCGGTCTCCTGGGCGGCCGACAGCGCCTTGTCGTACCACCCGAGGCTGCGTTCGAGCAGGGCCGGGTGGTTCCAGAGCGCGAAGTGGGCCGCGTGCCACCAGTGCATCTCGAGGTGGAACTTCCCGCGCCAGCTGTTGGTGACCAGACCGGTTTCCTGCGGCGGGGTCGAGCCCGCGCAGTTGACCGCGGTGAGGTACTGCGACAGAACCACCCGGCGTTCGAGCTCCCCGGCCCGCGGGTCGGTGGAGCCGGACAGGTCGACGATCCCGCCGGTCGACCAGAACTCCGTCCAGGACACCTCGGCCGCGGCAAGCACGGCGGCCACCGTCGGCGCCTCCTCGACCGGGGCGGGGGAGAAGCCGACGGTGAGTTCGAGGACGCCCACGCCGTCGGCGTGCACGATGAACTCGTGCGGTCCCAGCTGCTTCAGCGCCGCACCGGCCGACCAGGTGAGCGCCACGTGGTGCACGTCGTCGTCGAGTACCCGGCGGATGTCGGCGCGGTTGTCGCGCACGTGCACCTCGGAGAGGTGGCTGGTGGGCGAATCCCAGTCGCACGGCTCGCTCCAGTCGCCCACGGCGTACGGGAAGCGGGTGCCCACCGCGAGCTCACCGCGCGCCAGCAACTGCGACTCCACGCGTACCGCGAGCAGGTCGAGCTCGGGGTCGCAGACCGTCGTCACCTCGACCGGCGTCCCGTCCAGCTCGAACCGGCTCTCGATCCGGCCACGCCACAGGTCCAGCCGCTGGCTGACCGCGCCCAGCTCCGACAGCTGCAGCAGTTGTCCGCCGGGGCGCACGAACCCGATCCGGCCGAGGTCGATGCGGTGGGGGTTCTCCCGCAGCCACTGGCGGGCCAGCCTGGCGCGGGAACGAGCCGACGGGTCGCCGAAGTCCGGGCCGGTGGTGGAGTACGGCACCGAGCGCCCGGCCGCCGTCGCGTAGTCCTCGAAGGACTCCTCCAGCGCGTAGCCTTCCGGGTTGGGCGCGGTGTGCCAGGCCCACTGCGCCTGGGTTCCCAGCCGCATACCTTCGGCGTGGAACGAGGGAAACGTCTGCAGGCCGGTCACGTCGGCGGTGAAGGCGAACTCGCCGTTGCCGACCGTGAGCGGCTCCAGCGGGTCGGCGGAGGTCCGCCGGACGTTGTGGCGCGCGACGATGCGATAGCGGTCCATCAGCATGAGAACGAAGTGAAGTTCCGGTAGTTCGCGAGGGAGAACGCGCGGGTGGGTGTGGCCCAGTCGGCGCCGGCCTCGGAGAACAACAGCCCGTCGCGGGCGCAGCGCTCGATGAGGTCGTCGACGCCCACCAGGTGCACCCAGCGCTCGCCGTTCTCGTCATGGACGGTGGTGAAGCGTGGCGAGACGGGGCCGGGTCTGCCTGCGGACTCGTACATGCCGTTGAGGGCGAGGACGAAGCCTCGGGTCATCCTAAGGGGACACAGGAGCCGATCGTCGTAACCGCGGACGACATTGACCAGATTCGCGAGCAGATCGGGCGACCCGGGGTCACCCGGCGCGCGGCCGGCGCGCGCCGCGTCGGCGGCCAGCGCCTCGACCGCCCGGACGGCTGCTGCCGGCGGTGGCTGAGCGATGCGCGCGGACTCCAGGGTGAGTTGTCCGGTCGTGTAGTACGCCCGGGCGGTTGCCCGGCTGCCCCGGACGAACACGTACGGCGGCACCTGCACCGGCGCGCACAGCGTGACCGACGCGACGACGGTGCGGCCCTCGGCGGTCTCCACGCGGACGCTCGCGGTGTCGTCGCCCTCGATGCTGTCCCGGCAGCGGTACAGCTCCGCCCGCACCGCGGTCGGCGTGGCCGGGCTGTCGTCGTGGTCGCCGGCCACGATCAGGGCGTTCATCAGCCCGTGCGCGAGCGGATTCGTGAGCGTTCCGTCCAGGACGTACCTGCGGTCGTGGACGAGGCGGCCGGCCCAGTCGGTGCGCGCGTAGTAGGAGTCCGGACGCGACCAGCGGCCGCCCAGCCCCACGTGCTCCACCTCGCCGAGCGCGCCGTCACGGGCGAGCCGGGCCAGCGCGCGGACGGCCGGTGCCCGGGCGTTCTGGAATCCCACCTGGCACAGCGGACCGCCGGAGTCGCCTGAGTCACCTGAGCCGGCAGAGCCGGCGGAGTCCTGCAGGGCCAGCAACCGGTCCATGTCCTGCACGGTCACCACCGGCGGCTTCTCCACCAGGACCGAGGCGCCGGCGGTGAACGCCTCCTCGATCATCTGCGCGTGGAGGGGGATCGGCGTGCCGAGCACCACGATGTCGGGGCGGTCGGTGGCCAGCAGGTCGGTGAGGGTGCGGTGACCGTGCGGCGGTGGGCCGTCGTACGCCCGTGCGGCGAGGTGTTCGGCGACCACGGCGGCGGCGTCCGGCGCGACGTCGGCGTACCCGACCAGCCGCAGCAGCCCCTGCTCCTGCAGCCGGGCGGCGTTGCGCAGGTGGGTACGGCCGTATCCGTTGACGCCGACCAGCCCGACGCGGGGTGTCGTATCCCCGGGGTCGGCCTGAGGGGAGCTCAGAGGTGGGGTCGTCACGTCGCCTCCTCGTACCGGCGTGCGAGGTGTGCCGCACAGGTTGGGCAACCCATCGTACGAAAGCGCTTTCCCGTACCCGTCCTCCGCGGGCCTCGGGCAGCCCCGCGAGGGGGCCGGGGCCGGGTGATGGGGTTCAGTACTCGGCCGCGGAGCGTCGCGGGGCCCGGTCGGTGCGCTCCGAGTGGCCGCCGCCGTGGCCGGCGTGGTCGGCGTGGTCGGCGTCGTCCGTGCCCTCTCCACCCTCCACGTTCTCGGTACGGCGGTCGCCCCCGGCCGGGGGCATGATCAGGGCCGGTACCAGCCGCAGCCGCTGGTCGCCCGTCGCGGGCGAGCCGGACAGCGACCGCAGCAGCCAGAACGCCGCTCCGAGCGGCACCTCCAGTACGAACGTGAACATCGAGAACAGCAGCACCGCCGCGGTGACCGGCCCCGGCGCCCCGCCCAGGTGGATCATCACCGCCGCCGTGCCGGCCTCGGCGATCCCGAACCCGCCCGGCGTGACCACCACGGTGGTGAGCAGCCGGCCGAGGGCGAACGCCGCGACGGCCTCGCCGACGCCCCGGTAGGCGCCGGTGGCCAGCAGGCACGCGCAGAACAACGCGGCCTGCAGCGCGAGGTAGGTGCTGATCCCGAGGGTCATCGGCAGCCACGACGACCTGAGCAGTCCCGAGGTCGTTACCCGCAGCCGGGCGAGAGCGGTGCTGGCCTGGTGGTCGGCGGGCCGGATGCGGCGGGGGAGTAGCCGCAGTGCACGGTCGGCCGCCCGGCCAACGACCTCGGCGGCACTGTCCCAGCGCAGCGCGACCACCAGGGCGGCGACCAGCCCGAACAACGCCAGCGAGGCGGTACCCACGGGGACGGCGAGCCAGGCGTCCGGCACGTGCCCCGCGGCCAGCAGCGCGAGCAGACCGACCGCCGGCAGCAGGAACCTCGCCAGGACGTTGCAGATGCCGGAGGCGACCGTGGACACCGCGATCGCGTGGCTGCGGAACCCCCACGACCGGGCCATGGCGAAGTTGACCGCCACACCTGCGGCCCCGCCGAACGGCATCAGGTTGCTCACCGCGCTGCCGACCGCGTTCAGGGTCAGCGCCTGGCGGTGGTTGAGCCCGGGCAGCGACGCGGTGAGCACCCAGGTGTACGCCCACAGGCCGAGACCCCACAGGGCGAACAGGCCCACCACGACCCACGGGTTCAGCCGGGCGAACTGCGCCCAGATGATGCCCCAGTCGATGCCCACGATGTAGGGCAGGGCCACGACCAGTCCGATCGCGACCAGGACCGAGGCCACCGACAGCGCGGTGCGCACCCACGGGTGGCGGAACGCGTCTCCGGTCGCCGTCACCGCGCACCGCCGGGAGTGCGGGACGTGGCGAGCCCGGCGAGCGGGTGCGTCAACCGGGTGCCGGGCGCGAGGTCACGCTGGACGTACCACTCGGTGCCGAGCACCAGCCGGAACAGCGGCCCGGGCAGCCGGCGCAACGCCGCGACGGTCCGCACCGAGTCGCCGCCGGTGGCCTGGGTGGCGTGCGCGGCCAGGCTCGCCCGCTTGGCTCGGGCGTACCGGCGTACGTCGATCCGGTGGGTGATCTCCGGCCGGGGCGCGAACGCGCGCTCGAAGCTGCTCACGTCGAACTCCGGCGGGAAACGGTAGACCCGCCCCACCAGGCGCAGCGCGCGCAGCAGCAGCTCCCGGTCGACGGTCGCCTCCAGGACGGTGGGTGTACCGGCGAGTTCGGCGGCCCGGGCGCCCACCTGGTGCACCCGCACGTGGTCGGGGTGGCCGTAGCCGCCGGCCGGGTCGTACGTCGTCACCAGGTCGGCATGCTCCTCGGCCAGCAGCGTGGCCAGCCGCCCGGCCGCCTCGTCGACGTCGGCGCGGACGAAGGCCGGCGCCCAGGTGGGTTCGGCCCGGCCATCGAGGCCGGAGTCGGCGTAGCCGAGATGTTCCACACGAGCGACGCCGAGTGCCGCGGCGGACGCGCGGAGTTCGGCGAGGCGTACGTCGCCGAGCCGGGGAGCGGCGGTGCGGTCAGCGGGAGCGCCGGAGCCGCGTCCGGCGCCTCCCGACGTGCCGCGGCCCGTCCCGGCGATGATCGACTCCGGCGCGGCCAGTCCCTGGTCACCTGCCGTGGCGACCACCAGGACGACACGGTGCCCCTCCGCCGCGAGCCGGGCCATGGTGCCCGAGGTGAACAACGCCTCGTCGTCGGGATGAGCGTGGAAGAACACGCACGTGCGGCCCATCCCCCCACCCTCGCACGGGTGGGTACGAAACCGCCGTGTCCTCAGGGACATCTCCGGGAATCCTCCAGTGGCGACGGCGTGGGCCAGTGCTGATACTCATGAACGGCTCGGATCGGCGCACAGGGCCTGGACGACGTGGACGAAGTGGGTTACGCAGACGACATGGCCGACGGGAAACGCGGGGCGAGGCGGACGCACGCCGCCGCGGAGCCCGTCACCGTACACCCGCTGCCCCGCGTCCTCTCCCGAGCCGGACCGGGGGCGGCCTGGATCGCCCCGACGAACGTCGACACGGGGGACCTGTGGTGAAAGTCGTACACGTGAGTGACTGCTTCCTGCCTCGGCTCGGCGGGATCGAGATCCAGCTCGCCGAACTCACCCGGATGCAGCACCGCGCCGGCCACCAGGTCGAGGTGGTCACCGCCACCCCCGACAGCACCCCCGACAGCGCCAGCGGGGACGCGGCCTGGGCGGCCGCCGCGGGGGACCGGTCCGGTGGGCCGGGCGTGCCGGTCCATCGGGTGGTGGCGCCGCTGCCATGGGAGCTGCCGGTCCATCCGCGCACCGGTCGGCACGTCGGCGGGTTGTACGCCGAGCTGCGCCCGGACGTCGTCCACGTGCACGTCGGCGCCGTCTCGCCGTTCGGCTGGGCGGCCGTACGCGCGGCGGCCCGCCGGCGCCTGCCCACCGTGGTGACCGTGCACAGCATGTGGGACCCCGCCACCTGCGCCATGTACCGCGCCCTGGACGCCGGCGCCGGCTGGACCGGCTGGCCGGCGGTGGCGTCCACGGTGAGCGAGGCGGCCGCCGCCCCGATCCGGCGGGTGGTCGGCGACCGGGTCCCCGTGCGGGTGGTGGCGAACGGCATCGACACCGCACAGTGGCGGCCGGTCGAGCCCGCGGACGAGGTGGAACGGCGCCGACCCGGCGTCCACGTGGTAGCCGTGGGCCGGCTTGCCCCGCGCAAGCAGCCGTTGACGTTGCTGGCGATCCTGCGGGCCGCCCGGTCCGCGCTGGGCGGACGGGTGCCGTTGTACGCCACGGTCGTCGGCGACGGGCCCGCACGTCCGCTGATGCAGCGCTACCTTCGCCGGCACGCGATGACCGACTGGGTGGAGCTCACCGGCCGCCTGGACCGGGACCGGGTGCGTGCGGTGCTGGGGTCGGCTGACGTGTTCCTCGCCCCCGCGACGCGGGAGTCGTTCGGCATCGCCGCGCTGGAGGCCCGGCTGGCCGGCGTACCGGTGGTGGCGTACGAGCGCGGCGGCGTGGCCGACTTCGTCGTCTCGGAGAAGGAAGGCCTGCTCGGCGGCTCGCCGGCCGAACTCGCCGCCGCGGTGGCCCGGCTGGCCGGTGACGACGCGTTGCGCGGCACCATCGCGAAGTACAACCGGTCGACGGAGCCGGTGCGCTGCACCTGGCCGGTGGTGCTGGCCGACTTCGACGAGCTGTACGCGCTGGCCCGGCTCCGGGCAGGACGCTCGGCACCTTAGGTTTCCCCGGCGCCCGCGTTCCCGCACAATGGGGTCCCCACGAACGGTGAACCAGCAGGCGGAGCAGGCGGGAGGAACGCGATGCGTACGACGTTGCGCGACGTGGCCCGGCTGGCCGGCGTGTCGCCGAAGACGGTCTCCAACGTCGTCAACGGCTACCTCCACGTGCGGGCGGAGACCCGGGTCCGGGTGGAGGAGGCGATCGTCACCCTCAACTACCGGCCCAACCTGTCCGCCCGCAACCTCCGCCGCGGCCGTACCGGCGTGATCGCGCTGGCCGTCCCCGAGCTGGACGTGCCGTACTTCGCCGAGCTCGCCCGCCACCTGGTCGAGGCCGCGGACGCGCACGGCTGGACCGTGCTGGTGGACCAGACCGACGGCGTACGCGAACGCGAACGCCAGGTGATCGGCGGGATCCGCGACCAGCTCATCGACGGCCTGGTGCTCAGCCCGCTGGCCCTCACCGCGGCCGACCTGGCCGAGCGCACCGACGCCACGCCGATGGTGTTGCTGGGCGAGCGCATCCACCGGGGCCCGGCCGACCACGTGCTCATCGACAACGTGGCCGCCGCCCGGGACGCCACCGCCCACCTGCTCGGGCTGGGCCGCACCCGGGTCGCCGCGATCGGCGCCCAGCGCAGTGCAGCCGGGGTGACGGCCCGGATGCGGCTGCGTGGCTACCGTTCGGCGCTGGCCGGTGCCGGGGTCGGCTACGACGAGCGGCTGGTCGCCTCCACACCGCGGTTCCACCGCGCGGACGGCGCGGCGGCGATGGCGGAGCTGCTGGACGCCGGCGCTCGCCCGGACGCGGTGTTCTGCTTCAACGACCTGCTCGCTCTCGGTGCCCTGCGCACCCTCGCCGAGCGCGGCCTGCGGGTACCCTACGACGTGGCGGTGATCGGCTTCGACGACATCGAGGACGGCCGGTTCAGTGTGCCGACGCTGTCCACCATCTCCCCGGACAAGCGCCGGATCGCCGGGTGCGCGGTCGATCTGCTGCACCGGCAGTTGCGGACCGGTGCGGCCGGGCGCGCCGATGCCGACGGCGGGCCGCAGGAGGTGTACGCCGACTACCGCCTGATCGCGCGGGAGAGCACCGGCGCGGCCACCCCGCTGCTCGGGTCGCTCCCGCCGGAGACTTCGGGCTTCTCGGTCCCGTCGTCGCCCTAGCCGTCCCGAGCCCCACCCGTCGGCGGTCTCACCGGTCCCGCCTGCCGCGCCCGGAATTCCGGCACCCTGACGACGTTCCGTGGTCGTCGGGTCGCTCCGCGTCCCCCGAGGTTGCCGTCGGTGGGCGCCGCGCGGCCGCGCGTTCGGGCTGGGCTAGCGTCACTCCCCAGACATTCCTGTCCCGCCGGCCCGAATGTGGGAACGCTCCCATATGTCGGCCCCGGGTGACCTTCCCGGTTCCTTCGGAGGACCCATGCACGATGACCAGAAGCTGGTGGAAGCCCGGCTGGAACGCGCTCTCCAGCAACGGCTCCGCCCCGCTCTGTACGGCGACACCGTCCCGCTCGACATCGAGGTGTGGCATGCCCCCGGTGAGCCGGTCCCGGTCACCGAAGCCTTCGCGGCCGACTTCAAGCCGGCCGCCCTGGGTGACAAGTGGGGCCCGCCGTGGGGGACCAGCTGGTTCCGGCTGACCGCGCAGGTTCCCCAGGAGTGGGACGGCCTTCGGGTGGAGGCGGTCGTCGACCTCGGCTTCGGCGGCGGACCCGGCTTCTCCGCCGAGGGGCTCGCCTACACCCCCGACGGTGACCCGATCAAGGGCCTGAACCCCGACAACATCTACCTCCCGATCAGCGGACTCGCGGCCGGCGGCGTCTCGCCGTCGGAGCACGCCAAGGCCAAGGGAGGTGCGGCGTTCCAGGTCTACCTCGAGGCAGCCGCCAACCCCGCGGTGATCCAGTCCGGCTTCCTGCCGACCGACCTGGGCGACAAGTCCACCGCCGGCACCGAGCCGATGTACGAGATCCGCCGGGCCGAGCTCGCGGTGTTCAACGCCGACGTCTACCACCTGCTGCGCGACATCGAGGTCCTCGGGCAGCTGATGCACGAGCTGCCGACCGACCTGCCGCGCCGGCCGGAGATCCTGCGCGCCCTCGAACGCGCCCTGGACGCCCTCGACTACGACGACATCCCGGGTACGGCCGCGCTCGCCCGTGAGCAGCTCGCCCCGGTGCTGGCCAAGCCGGCGTACGCCAGTGCCCACCAGATCTCCGCGGTCGGCCACGCGCACATCGACTCGGCCTGGCTGTGGCCGCTGCGCGAGACGGTGCGCAAGGTCGCCCGTACCGTCTCCAACGTCACCACGCTGGCCGCCGACCACCCGGACTTCAGGTTCGCGTTCTCCCAGGCCCAGCAGCACGCCTGGATGAAGGAGCACCACCCGAAGGTCTGGGACCGGCTGAAGGCCGCCGTCGAGTCGGGCCAGATCATCCCCATCGGCGGGATGTGGGTCGAGTCCGACAGCAACATGCCGGGCGGCGAGGCGATGGCCCGGCAGTTCGTGCACGGCAAGAAGTTCTTCCTGGACGAGTACGGCATCGAGACCGAGACGGTCTGGCTGCCGGACTCCTTCGGCTACTCCGCGGCGATGCCGCAGCTGGTGAAGCTCGCCGGCAACAAGTGGTTCCTCACCCAGAAGATCTCCTGGAACCAGACCAACAAGTTCCCGCACCACACCTTCTGGTGGGAGGGCATCGACGGGACCCGGGTGTTCACCCACTTCCCGCCGGCCGACACCTACAACGGCCAGCTGACCGGTGAGGAGCTCGCCCGCGCCCAGCGCAACTACCAGGACCAGGGCGGCGGCACCTGGTCGCTGCTGCCGTTCGGCCACGGCGACGGCGGCGGCGGACCCACCCGGGAGATGCTCGGCCGGGCCGAGCGGCTCGCCGACCTGGAGGGCTCACCGAAGGTGACCATCGAGCACCCCGCGGACTTCTTCCAGCGCGCCCACGACGAGTACGCCAAGGCGCCGGTGTGGGTCGGTGAGCTCTACCTCGAGCTGCACCGGGCGACCTTCACCTCCCAGGCCAAGACCAAGCAGGGCAACCGTCGCAGCGAGCACCTGCTGCGCGAGGCCGAGCTGTGGTCCGCCGCGGCGGCGGTCGCGGGCCGGCTGGAGTACCCGTACGAGGACCTGGACCGGATCTGGAAGTCCGTCCTGCTCAACCAGTTCCACGACATCCTGCCGGGCAGCTCGATCCACTGGGTGCACCGCGAGGCCGAGGAGACCTACGCCCGGCTGGCGGTGGAGCTGGAGGCGATCATCGAGCGCGCCCAGCGGGCCCTGGCCGGCGAGGGCGACGCCACCGTCGTCTTCAACGCGGCACCGCACGACCGCCTCGGTGTGCCCGCCATGGGCGCGGACGTGCAGGCCTCCTCGCACGCGCCGGAGGTTTCGGTACGCCGTGACGGTGGCGCCGTCGTCCTCGACAACGGTCTCGTCCGGGTGACCGTCGACGAGCGCGGCCTGCTCAGCTCCGTGGTCGAGCTGGAGTCCGGCCGGGAGGCGATCGCCCCCGGTGCGGCCGGCAACCTGCTGCAGCTGCACGTCGACACGCCGAACCTCTGGGACGCCTGGGACGTCGACCCCTTCTACCGCAACAAGGTGCGCGACCTCACCGACGTCGACTCGATCGAGGTCGTGTCGGAGTCGGGGACCGAGGCCGCGGTGGCGGTGACCCGTTCGTTCGGCGGTTCCACGGTCCGGCAGACCATCCGCATCGGGGTCGGCGAGTGCCAGGTCAACGTCGACAACGAGATCGACTGGCACGAGAAGGAGAAGTTCCTCAAGGTCGCGTTCCCGCTGGACGTGCGTGCCGACCAGTCCGCTTCGGAGACGCAGTTCGGGCACGTGTTCCGGGCCACCCACACCAACACCTCGTGGGAGAACGCGAAGTTCGAGATCTGCGCGCACCGGTGGATCCAGGTGGGCGAGCCGGGTTACGGCCACGCAGTGGTCAACAACTCGACGTACGGCCACGACGTGACCCGCGACGTCCGTGAGGACGGCGGCACCACCACCACGGTGCGGCTGTCGCTGCTGCGGGCCCCGCGGGTGCCCGACCCGGTGACCGACCAGGGCGTGCACAAGCTGTCGTACGCGCTGGTGCCGGGCGCCGGCATCGCCGAGGCGGTCGAGGAGGGCTACCGCATCAACCTCCCGGCGCGCACGGTGACCGGTGCCGAGGGCGTCGCCCCGCTGGTGCGGGTGGACAACCCGGCCGTGGTGGTCGAGGCCGTCAAGCTGGCCGACGACCGGTCCGGCGACGTCGTGGTCCGGTTGTACGAGGCGCACGGCGGCCGCGCGACCGGCCGGGTGTCCACGTCGTTCGGCGTCGCGTCGGTCAAGGAGACCGACCTGCTCGAGCGTCCGCTGGCCGACCGCGAGGTGGTCGACGGTGCGGTCGAGGTGGCTCTGCGGCCGTTCCAGATCCTCACCCTGAGGTTCGCCCGCGCCTGATCGTGTGGGCGCCTGGCCGCTCGATCGCCTGATCCTCGACGGCCTGATCATCGGTCGGATCGCCGGTTGGCGCTAGACAGCAGAGCCGGTAGGTGGCCGGCCCGGGTTCGCCCGGGCCGGCCACTGTCGTTTCCGGGCTCCCGCCTGGTTGTGACACAATCTCGCGCATGGGCGAGGTCAGCCGGGCGGCCGCCGAGGAGGTGGCGGAGGTTCTGCGTGCCCGGCTGCTCGACGGCGCGCTGCCACCGGGCGCGCACCTGTCGGAAGAGCAGCTCGCCGCGGAGTTCGGCGTCGGCCGCTACACCGTGCGGGCGGCTCTGCGGGCCCTGGTGACCGCCGACCTGCTCAGCCACGTACGCCATCGCGGTGCGTTCGTTCCCGACCTCACCATCGACCGGGTGGACGAGCTGTTCGGCTACCGCGCCGTCATCGAGCTCGGCGCGCTCCGGCTCGCCCTCGCCGGCGGCCGCGACCTGGCACCGGTGGAGTCCGCCGTCGCCGCCCTGGAAGCCGTCGACCGGCCCGGCGGCCCGCCGGCCGCCTGGCACGACGTGACCGCTGCCCACCGAGCCGTGCACCACGCACTGGTGGCCGCGGCCGGCAACCCCCGCCTGCTCACGGCGTACTCCGCGTGCGAGGACGAGCTGCAGTTCCTGCTCGCGTTCGCCCGGCCGGAGTTCACCCCGGGCCGTCTCGCCCGCCTGCACCGGGAGCTGCTCGCCAACCTCGACCGCGGCGTGGAGAAGGCCCAGCGTGCTCTCGCCGACGATCTGGAGGTCGGCCGCCAGGGACTGGTCCGCGCGCTCGCCCTGCCCCCTGATGCGCCCACCGATGCGCGCACGGATCCGCAGACAGATTCGCCCACCGATCCGCCCACCGATCCGCCCGGACCGAAGAGCCCCGCCGGACAAGGGAGAACCCTCCGATGACGACGCAACGCCGACTGCCCCGCTGGTCCGAGCTCAGGCCGCTGGTGCGTACCCGCCGGCCGGAGCTGAACGCCACCAAGCGGCGCCTGGACCGCGCCCTGACCATCGCAGACCTGCGGACGATCGCCAGGCGGCGGACGCCGAAGGCGCCGTTCGACTACACCGACGGCGCGGCCGAGGGCGAGGTCACCCTGAACCGCGCGCGTTCGTTGTTCCACCGGCTGCAGTTCAACCCGAGCATCCTGCGGGACGTGTCCAAGGTCGACCCGAGCACGACCATCCTGGGCCGGCCGTCGGCGTACCCCTTCGCGTTCGCGCCCACCGGCTTCACCCGGATGATGCAGCACGAGGGTGAGCCGGCCGTGGCCCGCGTCGCCCAGCGCACCGGCATCCCGTACGCGCTGTCGACCATGGGGACCACCTCGATCGAGGACGTCGCCGCGGCCGCACCCGAGGCCGACAAGTGGTTCCAGCTGTACGTCTGGACCGACCGGGCCGCCGGCAAGGACCTGATGGACCGCTCCCTGGCCGCCGGGTACACCACGCTGGTGCTCACCGTCGACGTGCCGGTCGCGGGCGCGCGGCTGCGGGACGTCCGCAACGGCATGACGATCCCGCCCAGCCTCACGCCGAAGACCATCCTCGACATGGGCATGCACCCGGCGTGGTGGCTGAACCTGCTGACCACCGAGCCGCTGACGTTCGCCTCGCTGTCGGACTGGCCGGGCACGGTGGCCGAGCTGATCAACCACATGTTCGACCCCACGGTGACCTTCGACGACCTGGCCTGGATGCGGGAGGAGTGGCCCGGATCGCTGGTCGTCAAGGGCATCCAGAACGTCGACGACGCCCGCAAGGTGGTCGACCTCGGCGTCGACGGCCTGGTGATCTCCAACCACGGCGGCCGCCAGCTCGACCGCGCGCCGGTGCCGCTGCAGCTGCTGCCCCAGGTCGTGGACGCGGTGGGCGACCGGGCCGAGGTCTACATCGACACCGGAGTGATGACCGGTGCCGACATCGTGGCCGCCTGCGCGCTCGGCGCCCGCGCGGTGCTGGTCGGCCGGGCGTACCTCTACGGCCTGATGGCCGGCGGCGAACGCGGCGTGCAGCGGGCCGTCGAGATCCTCGGCAGCGAGATCACCCGCACCATGCAGCTGCTCGGCGCCGCCGACGTCGGTGAGCTGCGGCCGGAGCACGTCACCCTGCCCGCGGTCCCGTTCTGACCCCGTAGCCGCACCGGCCCGGGCCGCCCGGTAGGTCCGCCCCGCCGGTGGACTTTCCGGGTCGCCCCGGGGACATCCCCCGTGCTTCCCCCGGGGCTTCGGTGCAGGATGGACGGAGGGCTGACGCGACGGAAGGTGAATCCGAATGTACGACGACGCGACCTGGTTCCCGGTCTGCGCCGGACTGAGCGCCTTGGGTGTGGTCGCGGCGTTCTTCGCGTTCCGCCGCCGTGGCGCGGCCGCCGGGCTGCGGCTGTTCGGCTGGGCCGTACTGCCGATGGCGATCTACCTCACCGGCATGGTCCGGCTGCTGTGGACTGTCGGCGCGGCGCTGGTCAAGTGGGTGAGTGGGTTCGTCTTCAGCCCGTACGTCTGGGCCGGGCTCGCGTTGTTCGGGGTCGCGGCGATCTGCCTGCCGGTCGCCGCGGCCATGCGCCGTCGCCGCTCCCGCGCGGGGGAGGTCGAGGCGGGCCGTACCACGAGCGGCACCCGCGCCGCCGGTTCGAACGCCGTCGGTTCGAACGCCGTCGGTTCGAACGCCGTCGGTTCGAAGTCCGCCGGTGCCAACCCCGGGGGGACCGCGAAGGGTGCCGGCAAGCCCAAGGCGGTCGAGCAGGGCAAAGGTAGGAGCAAGGACAAGCCGGAGGACCCGCTCGCGGGCTTCGAGGACATCGACGAGATCCTCAAGCGCCGCGGCATCAGCTGACCTGTGGACCGGCCGGTCCCGAAGCGCACCAGCCGTCAGGCCGGTCCGGAATCCGGCGGCGTTACGCTGCCCGCCGTGATCGCCGCCGCCGTCTGCCCGCACCCGCCCCTGCTGGTCCCCGAACTCGCCGGCGCGAACGCCGAGGAGCTGGCCGGCCTGCGGTCGGCCGCCCGGTCCGCCGTACGCCACCTGCTGGCCGCAGGCCCCGACCTGGTGGTCTGCGTGGGTGGCGCGCCGGCCGCAGACACCGTGCTCACCTGGGGCAGCACCGCGACCGGATCGCTCGCCGCGTACGGCGTCGACGTAGGAGTGGGCGGCCCAGGCACGGCGGGGACGGGCACGCCGAAGCCGGAGTCCGGCGAGGTGGCGAACCCGGACCTGCCGCTCGCGCACACTGTGGGCGCCTGGTTGCTGGACTCCTGCGGATACACGGGAGAGCGAAGCTACGTCGGCGTACCCGACTTCTACGACTCCGCCCGGTGTGCCGACCTCGGCGCCGCCCTCTTCACCAACTGCACCACCCCTGCCACGTCGACTGCCACATCCACTGCCACATCCACTGCCACCTCGACTCGGCAGGCGGGCAGGATCGGACTGCTAGTGATGGGCGACGGCTCGGCGCGCCGGGGCCAGCACGCCCCCGGAGCCGCCGACCCGCGCGCACCGGAACTGGACGCACTGGTGGCCACCTCGCTGGGAACAGGCGACCTCGACGGACTCCGGGGGCTTCGACCCGACCTGGCGCGTGAGCTGCTGGTTGCCGGCCGGGCGGCCTGGCAGGTGCTGGCAGGTGCGGCGGGCGCCGCGGTGGGGGCCGGTCGCCGGCTCGAACCACGTCTCCTGGCGGACGAGGCCCCCTACGGCGTCGGCTACTTCGTCGCGTACTGGCGACTGCTTGGCTGACCACCGGGACGACGGTGTCCCGGGTGCCGCGAGCGTTCCCCGGCAATGGTGGACTGGGGTGACGCAGGGATGGTTCCGGTGGTGGTCCGGGGTGGAGTTCGCTCGTTCGAGTTCTACCCGAGCCGAACCGACCACACACCACGCCGCCACGCCGCCACCTCGCCGTGCCCATCGGAGAAGGAGACCGAACGCGTGACCAGGCCCTCGGTGCCCTCGGTGCTCGCCGTCGTCGGACCGACCGCGGCCGGCAAGTCCGACCTCGCCGTCGCGCTCGCGCTGCGCCTGCACGGTGAGGTGGTCAACGCCGACTCGATGCAGGTCTACCGGGGCATGGACATCGGGACCGCCAAGCTCCCGCTCTCCGAGCGCGGCGGCGTACGCCACCACGTGGTGGACGTGCTCGACGTCAGTGAGACCGCGACCGTGGCGGAGTTCCAGCAGCGGGCCCGGTCGGCCGTCGCCGACTGTCACGAGCGCGGCGTCCTCCCGGTCGTGGTGGGCGGGTCGGCGTTGTACATCCGGGCCATCCTGGACAGGTTCGAGTTCCCCGGCACCGACCCGGCGATCCGCGCACGGCTGGAGGGCGAACTCGCGCAGGTCGGCGCCGAACGCCTGCACGCCCGGCTGGCCGGACTCGACCCGGCCGCGGCCGCGGGAATCCTGCCGACGAACACTCGGCGGATCGT
The DNA here is from genome assembly GCF_900104745.1 of Actinopolymorpha singaporensis. Taxonomy (NCBI): domain Bacteria; kingdom Bacillati; phylum Actinomycetota; class Actinomycetes; order Propionibacteriales; family Actinopolymorphaceae; genus Actinopolymorpha; species Actinopolymorpha singaporensis. The sequence goes on along the minus strand of NZ_LT629732.1, from coordinate 5,574,862 downwards.
CCGCGCACTGGAGGTGATCGAGCTGACCGGACGGCCGTTCACCGCGACCCTGCCCGCGTACGAGTACGCCTTCCCGCACGTGCGTCAAGTGGGCCTTGACGTGCCTCGGGACGTGCTGGACGAACGCATCCGCGAGCGGGTGGACCGGATGTGGGACGCCGGGTTCGTCGCGGAGGTACGCCGGTTGGACGCGGCCGGTTTGCGCACCGGACTGACTGCCGCTCGGGCGCTCGGCTACTCCCAGGTGCTGGCGTTCCTCGCCGGTGAGTGCACCGAGCAGGAGGCGAAGGAGTCGACCGTACGCGCGACCCGGCGGTTCGCGCGCCGGCAGGACTCGTGGTTTCGCCGCGACCCGCGGATCCGCTGGCTGCCGTACGACGCGCCGGATCTGGTCAACCGCGCCGTCGACAGCGCCGTCGGCAACACAGCCGACGACGCTGCTGACGACGCCTCCGACCTGGGCTGACGCCCCGCAGCCTGCTGCAGTGTGGCCCCGGGCAAGCCGAGCCTTCCGGCAGCCGGCGTGCGAATCCCGCGATCCCTGGCATGATCATCAACCTTCGCCAGCGTGTTCCGGGGCGGGCTGTGCCGCCGTTCACGGCCGGGAGCGCGGGCCGACGAGAAGGGAGCAGTCGATGCGTCGATCCGTCGTCGTCACCGCGGTGGGGGCGCTCGTCACCGCCGCCGCGCTGGGGCCGGCCGCGGCCGCCGATCCGCCGCACGGTCACCAGCTGAGGAACGAACCGGTCAAGACACCTGTCGCCCGTGGTTACGGTGGCGGAGTGGCGACCGTCGACCTGGACGCGACGCGGGCGGGCATCGAGGTCCTGCGCCGGGGCGGCAACGCGGTCGACGCGGCGGTGGCCGCTGCCGCCACGCTCGGCGTCACCGAACCCTTCTCCGCGGGCCTCGGCGGTGGTGGCTTCTTCGTCTACTACGACGCGAAGTCCGGCAGGGTGCACTCCATCGACGGACGCGAGACCGCCCCGGCGAGCGCCACCGACAAGCTGTTCGTCGACCCCGAGACGGGCAAGCCGCTGTCGTTCCAGGACGCCCGGGTGAGCGGCCTGTCCGTCGGGGTGCCGGGCACACCGGCGACGTGGGACCGGGCCCTGGACAGGTGGGGCACCTGGTCGCTGCGCCAGGCGCTGGCACCGGCCACGAAGGTGGCCTCGCGGGGATTCGTGGTCGACGACACGTTCCGGTCCCAGATCCAGGAGAACGCCGACGTCTTCGACGACTTCACCTCCACCCGGAAGCTCTACCTTCCGGGCGGTGCGCCGCCCGCGGTCGGCTCGGTGTTCCGCAACCGCGACCTCGCGCACACCTACCGCATGCTGTCCCGCGAGGGCATGAAGCCGTTGTACGACGGTGAGCTCGGCGCCGAGATCGCGCGGACCGTGCAGCACCCGCCGGTCACCGCGGACGCCGACCGGGTGGTGCGCCCGGGCGCCATGACCACCGACGACCTGGCCGCCTACGACGCGCCCCTGCGCGCACCGACCAAGGTGGACTACCGCGGCATGGACGTGTTCGGCATGGGCCCGCCGTCCTCTGGTGGCTCGACCGTCGGCGAGGCGCTGAACATCATCGAGGCGACGAACCCCGACCGCCAGGACAAGGTGGGCGTGCTGCACACCTACCTCGAGGCCGCAGCGCTCGCGTTCGCCGACCGCAACCGTTACGTCGGTGACAGCGAGGAGGTGAACGTACCGCTGCCGCAGTTGCTGTCCCAGGGCTTCGCCGACGAGCGTGCCTGCGAGATCCGGCCCGACGCCGTACTCAAGAAGCCGGTCGCACCGGGCGTGCCCGACGGCGACTACGGCGGCTCCGCCGCCTGTGGCACGAAGGCCGCGGTCGCCCCGGCCGACCAGCACGAGGGACTGTCCACCACCCACCTCACCGCGTCCGACCGGTGGGGCAACGTCGTGTCGTACACGCTCACCATCGAGCAGACCGGCGGTTCGGGCATGGTCGTGCCCGGCCGCGGCTTCCTGCTGAACAACGAGCTGACCGACTTCAACTTCGAGCCCACCCAGGGTGAGGCGCCCGACCCCAACCTGCCCGGCCCGGGCAAGCGGCCCCGTTCGTCGATGTCGCCCACGATCGTGCTCGAGGACGGGCACCCGGTGCTGGCGCTGGGCAGCCCGGGCGGCGCGACGATCATCACCACCGTCCTGCAGACCCTGGTCAACCGCTACGAACTGGGGATGAGCCTGCCGGACGCGGTGGCGGCGCCACGCGCCTCCTCGCGAAACACCGCACTCGAGGCCGAACCGGCATTCCTCGCCTCCGCGGAGGGGAAGGCACTGGTCGCCGAGGGGCACGCGTTCAGGTCCGTGCCGGAGATCGGCGCGGAGACCGCGCTGCAGTTCGGTGAGCGTGGCGCGGTCGAGGCGGTGGCCGAGCCCACCCGCCGCGGCGGCGGCTCGGCGATGGTCGTACTGCCCACGGGCGGCCGCGGCCACGGACACGTTCCGGCGCCGCGGTGACCCGACCGACCCCGTAGCCTGGGGTGGACGTGCGTCTGCCCGGCCCGCCGAGGGGCTGGGCCGGGCAGACGTCAGGCGCAGTCAGTCGGAGCTGTCCGGTGCTGTCGGGTGCTGTCCGGTGCCGTCCGGCGTCGGTCGGGGGTCGGTCGGGTGGAGCCGGTGCCGGAGGCAGGAAGGAACGTCCGCGGGTGAGCACGTCCACGGTGGCCTGGGTCAAGGGTCACGGCACGGAGAACGACTTCCTGCTCGTCCCCGACCCCGATGGCATCCTGCATCCCGACCTGGACGCCGCGGCGGTCCGGCAGTTGTGTGACCGGCGGCGCGGGGTCGGCGCCGATGGTGTCCTGCGGGTGGTGCGCACCGGCGCGATCGAGGACGGCCGGGCCTTCGCGGGCACGGCCGAGTGGTTCATGGACTTCCGTAACGCCGACGGCTCCGTGGGCGAGATGTGCGGCAACGGCGTCCGGGTCTTCGCGCACTTCCTGCGCACCAGCGGACTGGTCGACGGCGCCGGTGAGGTGCCGGTGGCGACCAGGGCGGGTCTGCGGCCGGTGCGGTTCGAGGCCGACGGACAGCTCACGGTCGGGATGGGCGTGCCCGGCTTTCCCGAGTCCACCGGCCTGGTGATGTCGGCCGGCGGGCGTACGTGGGACGCGGTGGCGGTCGACATGGGCAACCCGCACGCGGTGGCGATGGTCGACGACCTCGCCGACCCGGGTGCCCTGCTGGACCCACCGGTGTGGACGCCGGCCGAGGTGTTCCCCAAGGGGGTGAACGCGGAGTTCGCCGTACGCCGGGGCGAGCGGCACCTGGCGATGCGCGTGCACGAACGCGGCGTCGGCGAGACCCGGTCCTGCGGCACCGGTGCGTGCGCGGTGGCCGCGAGCGTGGCCCGGGCCGACGGCGTGACCACCCCCGCTTCCTACCGCGTGGACGTTCCCGGCGGTACGCTCACCATCGCCCTGCTCCCGGACGGCTCGGTGGAGATGACCGGACCGGCCGTCCTCACCGCCTGCGGTGAGATGGACCTGGTCCTGGGCTGAGCGGAGCCGCCGGGCCGGTCGGCCCCGACTGCCGGGGCCGACTGCTGATCGTGTGTGCCGGTCCCGAGTGCTGCCCCTGATTGCCGGTCCCGAGTGCTGCCCCTCGAGTGTCGGCACCAGGGTCGGCCTGGGTCACTCCCTGAGTATCCGGCGGGGCCTTCTCCTCCCGAAGACGGAGTCCACCCCAGACCTGTGACGCAGGAGATTGTCGGCGGTCCGGGATACGGTCGAGAGCATGGACACCAGCAGCCCCCCAGACGGCGAAGACGTGCTGCGTGCGCAGCGGCGTCGGGCCGTCCTGCGGCAGGTGCGGGTCCGCCGGGCGTCAGCCTTCGCCCGGAGGTCCGCGATCGCCCGGACGGCCGTCCTCCTCCGCTCGGCCAGCTACCACGAACGCTGAGGAAGAGGCCCTGCCGGGCTTCTTTCCCGGCGTTCGTCAGTGCTCGGCTCCGGCGTTCGACCGGCGGCAGCGTTCGTCAGCGTTCGGCCGTCACGGACGTTGCACGGTGCCGTCCGGCAGCCGGGTACGCGTCCAGGCGTCCCTGACCAGCGGCTCCACCGGCGGGAACCGCGCCGCGAGTTCCTCGTCCAGGTCGACGCCCAGTCCGGGTGTGTCGCTCGGCCACAGGTGGCCGTCCCGCACCTGCGGGCACCCGGGGAACACCTCCGCCGCGGTCTCGCTGAAGACGTGCTGCTCCTGGATGCCGAAGTTCGGCGCGGCGAGGTCGAGGGCGAGGTTGGCGGCATGGCCCACGGGGGAGACGTCGCCCGGGCCGTGCCAGGCGGTCCGGATCCCGAACAGCTCCGCGGCGTTGGCGAGTCGCCAGGCCGGCGTCAGTCCGCCGATCGCGGAGATGTGACAGCGTACGAAGTCGACCAGCCGGTCCCGTACCAACGGCACATACTCCGCCGGGTTGGTGAACAACTCGCCGATCGCCAGCGGCGTGGCGGCCTGCGCCCGCACCGTCGGCAGCCAGCCGAGGTCCTCCGGCGCCAGCAGGTCCTCCAGGAAGAACAACCCGAACGGCTCCAGCGCCTTGGCCAGCCGGACAGCCTGCGTGGGGTTCAGCCGTTCGTGCACGTCGTGCAGCAGGTGGACGCTCTCGCCCAGCTTGTCTCGCAGGTGGGCGAACAGCTCCGGTACGACCCGCAGGTAGGAGTCCGGATCCCAGGCGTCGGGCACCAGGGCCGCCCGGGCCGACCCCGTGCCCGAGCCCACCGGCCCGCGGTCGGGAGCGCCGGGTGCCGCGGACACGCCGTACGTGAGCGCGCCCGGCACCGCGACCTGGCAGCGGACGTACCTGTAGCCCTTCTCCGCGAACGCGCGTACGCCGTCCTCGACCTCCGCCGCGTCCCGGCCCGATGCGTGCCCGTAGACCGGGACCGCGCTGCGGCACCGACCGCCCAGCAGCTGCCACACGGGCAGCCCGGCCTGCTTGCCCTTCAGGTCCCACAGCGCCATGTCGACACCGGACAGCGCGTTGTTGAGCACCGGGCCCGACCGCCAGTACGAGCTCAGGAACAGCGAGCTCGCGATGTCGGTGACGTCGGCGGGGTCCCGACCGACCAGCTGGGGGGCGAGGTAGGAGTCGACCGCCTCCGCGACCGCGCGGGCACGCTGGGTGAACGTCGCGCAGCCCAGGCCGTAGAGCCCCGGGTCGGAGGTTTCGATCTTCACCACGACGAGGGTGATGTTCTCCGGCGCGGTGAGGATGGTCCTCACCCTGGTGATCCGCGTCCCTCCGCTTCCGGGGGCCTGCCAGGGCGGGGCGGCGAGGGGTTCGGGGCTGTGCTCGGGGGAGGTCACCAGGCTTCCTTCCGGTCCGGACTTTCGTCTGGGCGTTCGTCTTTGTGGCTGCTCGGCGCCGGGTTCTGCGGGAGTTCCGCGGTTTCGGCTGACTCCCGGTTGGGCCGGCTTGCTCCCGGCTTGTTCCGGCCTGCTCGGGACTCTAGGGAGCGCGGCGCCACTGCTGCCACCCGGACGGCCCGGGTCGGCCCGGTTGGGCTGGTTTCGGTCAGCCGAGCCGGGCCACCGGGCCGGTCGAGCGGCTGGGCCGGTCCGGCGACCGGTCGTGCGGCACGATTCGCGGGCCGGAATCGACGCAGCCGGGACATATCCGGATGCACGACGGGCTAGGAGGTGCCACGATTGGGGAAGCTACGGCCGACCCGTGGCGTTGACTGGAGTTGTATGACACTACGACGCGAAGAACACACCGACGCCGACCGTCTGCCCGTGACGGCACAGACGGTTCCGGCGGACGACGCTGACCTGCGCCTCACGGTGGTCGACCGGGAGTTTCCGGTGGACGACCCCGCGACAGGCGAGCTGGACCTGGAAGACCGCCAGGCCCTCCGGCGGGTGGCCGGATTCTCCACCCAGCTCACCGACATCACCGAGGTCGAGTACCGCCGGCTCCAGCTGGAGCGCGTGGTGCTCGTCGGGGTGTGGACCGGTGGAAGCATCGCCGATGCGGAAAACTCCCTCCGCGAGCTCAAGCTGCTGTCCGAGACGGCCGGCGCGGAGGTGCTGGAAGGGCTGATCCAGCGCCGCAGCCGACCCGACCAGGCGACCTACATCGGGCGCGGAAAGGTCGAGGAGCTGCGCGACGAGGTGATCGCCACCGGCGCCGACACCGTGATCTGCGACGGTGAGCTGAGCCCCGCCCAGCTGCGCAACCTGGAGGAGCGGGTCAAGGTCAAGGTCATCGACCGCACCGCGCTGATCCTCGACATCTTCGCCCAGCACGCCAAGAGCCGCGAGGGCAAGGCGCAGGTCGAGCTGGCCCAGCTTTCCTACTTCCTTCCCCGCCTGCGTGGCTGGGGTGGCAACCTTTCCCGTCAGGCCGGCGGTCGTGCCGGCGGCGGCACCGGCGGCGTCGGTGTACGCGGACCCGGTGAGACGAAGATCGAGCTCGACCGGCGCCGCATCCGCACCCGGATGGCCAAGCTCCGGCGCGACATCGAGGCCATGAAGACCGGCCGCAGCACCAAGCGGCAGCGGCGCCGCCGCAACGCCGTGCCCTCCGTCGCGATCGCCGGGTACACGAACGCCGGCAAGTCCTCGCTGCTCAACCGGCTCACCGGCGCCGGGGTGCTGGTCGAGGACGCGCTGTTCGCCACGCTGGACCCGACGACCCGGCGGGCCACCACCTCCGACGGGCGGCTGTTCACCCTGACCGACACGGTCGGCTTCGTCCGGCATCTGCCGCACCAGCTGGTGGAGGCGTTCCGGTCGACGCTGGAGGAGGTCGCAGAGGCCGACCTCGTGGTGCACGTCGTGGACGGCTCGCACGCCGACCCTACGGGCCAGATCAGTGCCGTACGCGAGGTGCTGGCCGAGGCCGGGGCGGGCGACCTGCCGGAGATCGTGGCGATCAACAAGGCCGACCTCGCCGACCCGATCGAGCTGGCCCGGTTGCAGACCCTGGTGCCTCGTTCCGTCGTGGTCTCCGCGCGTACCGGCGCGGGCATACCCGAACTCCTGGAGATGATCGGTGCCGAGCTACCCCATCCCGAGGTCGAGGTGAGTGCGCTCGTCCCGTACGCCCGCGGGGACCTGGTGGCGAAGGTGCACGAACACGGCGAGGTGATCGAGGTCGAGCACACCGCCGACGGCACTCGGTTGCGCGCCCGGGTCGATCCGGGGCTGGCGGCGACCCTGAACGGCTTCGCCACCGCCTGAGTTCGCCGACGTACAACGCCCCGTACGGCAGAGACGCTCTCGCGTCGACGGGTGTCCTCGGACGGTTACCGGCCGGGGACGCCCGATCGGCGCGTCAGTATCGGTAGCCCGGGACGGTCGGCTGACGGCGTCGGCCGTCGCTGAGCAGACCCGCGGTGAGCACGCCGCCGATGGCGCCGAACAGATGCCCCTGCCAGGAGATGCCGGCCTGGGGCAACAGTCCGCCCAGCAACGCACCGCCCCACACCAGGATGACCACCAGGCCGATCAGCAACTGCCCGAGACTGCGGCTGAAGATGCCGCGGGCGATGAGGTAGGACGCGTAGCCGAACACCACACCGCTCGCGCCGATCGTCACCGATCCAGGTGGCGACGTCAGCCAGGTGCCGAGGCCGCTGACCAGCGCGATCAGTCCGGTGACCAGCAGGAGCCGGGCCGCGCCGGCCACCGCGATGATCGCGCCCAGCATCAGCAGCGGGATGGTGTTGGAGATCAGGTGGCCGAAGCCCGCGTGCAGGAACGGCGCGAACGCGATGCCGAGCAGCCCCTCGGTCTCGCGCGCCTGGATGCCGTAGGTGTCCAGGTGATGGCCGAGCAGCATGTCGGCGATCTCGCTCACCCACATCAGCCCGATCAGGCCGATGAGCGCCTTCAGACCCATGACGCCGGGGTCGGGTGCCCTACCGGATCCGCGTCGCTCGGACCACCGGGACGTCTCGAAGGCCATATCCCCAACCATGCCTGATCGGTGCAAGGGCGCGGGTGGACGCCCTCGATTCTCAGCAGCTTCTCATTCCGGCACCACGCCAGGCTGCCGGTCGGCTCGCCATACCTGGGTGCGAACGCAGGCTGGTGGCATCCGCTGTTCTCTGCGGGGGAGCTTGCACTCGGTCCCGGGCTTCCTTGACGCATCCCGCGTACGGCAGTATCCGTAAGGCCCTGCGGTCATCACGCGGGTTAGTCCGAACGTACGGGGGCAGTCGAATGATCGTCGTAGGCGTCCTGGCCCTTGTCGCCGGAGCCGTGTGCGCGTACTTCGCGCAAACCGCGCGCGCCAGGCAGCATGCCATGATCACCACCGAGACCCTGAGCGCACAGGAGCTTGGTGCCCTCCAGCAGGCTGCCGTACAGGCCGCCGGCCCGGGCGCCTTCCGCTACCGGGTCGAGGTGACCGGTCGGCTGTGCGCCGGTGGGTCCGGACCGCTGACCTCCGAGCTCGCGAAGGTCGACTGCGTGTGGCACCGGCATGTGGTGACGCGGAAGTACTGGGAGACCCGGCGCGACAGCAAGGGGAGCACCCGGCGGGTCAGCCGAACCGAGATCATGTCCCAGCACACCTCCGGTCAGCCCTTCCTCGTGCAGGACCCGAGCGGTGTGGTCACCGTGTACCCGGGCGGCGTCCTGGTCGACGGGGCACAGAAGGTGCTCGACCGGTTCGAGCGGGACACCCGCGGGGGAGCGACCACCCTGCAGCTCGGAAAGTTCCGCATGAGCATCCCGAGCGACGATTCGGGTACCGACGGATACCAGTACGAGGAGTGGGTCCTGCGTCCGGGCCGGCGGGTCTACGTTCTCGGTGAGGCGAGCGACGCAACCGGCGAGCTCGCCGTCACCGAGCCCCAGATCGTCAGCACGCGAACCGAGGCCGAGTTGCTCGCGAGGTCACGCTCTCGGCAACGGACGTTCACGATCGCGGCCTTGGTCGCGGCGGCAGTCGGCCTCGCCTCGGCCGTGGTCGGCGTGTTCCAGATGTTCGGCTGAGGGGCTCTGTCCTGCACGGTTGGCACGCTCGGTCACCAGCCGCCGGGCAGCCGGCAGGGCACGCCAGCCGACTGCCCAGGGCATCGGATACCCCTCAGGACTCCGTGCGTCCGCCGAGATGCTCGGCCAGGAAGCGCTCGGCCGCGGCGTAGTAGATCTCGCGGTTCTCGGGCCTGGCGAGCCCGTGCCCCTCGTCCGGGAACAGGAGGTACTCGTGGGGCACGCCCTTCGCCTTCAGCGCCTCCACGATCTGCTCGGCCTCTGCCTGCTTCACCCGCGGATCGTTCGCACCCTGGGCAACCAGCACCGGGATGGCGATGTCGTCGACGCGGGACAGCGGCGAGCGTTCCCAGAGCATGTCCTTCTCGGTCTCCGGGTCACCCACCTTGGCGTACATCATCGCCACCAGCGGCTTCCAGTACGGCGGGATCGAGCTGAGCAGGGTGAGCAGGTTGGACGGCCCGCACAGGTCGACCGCGCAGCGGAACGCCTCCGGGGTGAACGCCGCGCCGGCGAGCGCCGCGTAGCCGCCGTAGGAGCCGCCCATGATGCCCACTCGCTCCCGGTCGACCAGGCCCTGGCCGACGAGGTGCTCGACGGCGTCCAGCAGGTCGGTGTGCATCGACCGGCCCCACTGTTTGTTGCCGGCGTTGCCGAACGCCTTGCCGTAGCCGGTGGAGCCGCGGTAGTTGATCTCCACGCTGACGTAGCCGCGGTTGGCCAGCCACTGCGCCTCGGCGTTGTAGCCCCAGCTGTCGCGGGCCCACGGCCCGCCGTGGACGTTGAGCACCGCCGGCAGGTCGCGGCGTTCGGTCTCGGGCGGGAACGTCAGGTAGCCGTGGATCTCCAGCCCGTCCCGGGCGGTGAACGCGAACGGCTCCATCGGAGCCAGCGGATAGCCCGCGAGGTCCGGCTTGTGGGAGAACAGGAACTTCAGGCTCTTCGTCGGCCGGTCGTACAAGTAGTAGCGCACCGGGCCGTCGGAGGGCACCACCGAGACCAGCCAGGTGCGTTCGCTGCGTTCGGAGCGGGTGATCCCGAGCTCACCGTCGATCCCCAGCGCGGAACGTACCTCCTCCACCGCCCGGCCGAAGTCCTCGTCGACGTACTCCCAGACCTCGCGGTCCTTGTCGAAGATCACCGCCTGCGGCGCCCTGGTCTGCGGGTCGAACTCCACCCCGCCGACGTCGTAGGCGTCGTCCCCGGCGAGCACCCTCTGTGAGCTGCCGTCCGCGCCCGCCTGTCCGTCGCCCTGTCCGTCGACTAGTTCGGCTTCCCGCTCGGCTTCGGCCAGGTCGACCTCGACCAGCCGGGCGGCGTTGAACCCTACCGACGAGACGAGGTAGAGGGTGCGGCCGTCGCGGGAGAAGCCCAGCGGGCTGGTCGTGTTGGTGTCCTCGGCCGACACCTCCAGCCAGGGGTGGAAGTCGCCGGCCTTGTCGGCGAGGTAGTAGACCGCGCCGCCGTCCTCGGTGATCGAGGCCGCGCCACGCACCTCCAGATCGGTGTCGGCCAGCCAGCCCACGAAGCCGGGGTTCTCGATCCGCTTGTGCAGCTCGTCGGTCTCCAGGTCGAGCTCGTAGACGTCGTGCAACTCGGGCCGGTCCTTGTTGATGCCGAGCAGCATCGTCGTCGGGTGCCAGCGGTTGTGGCCGAGAACTCGGACCTGAACGTTGTCGTACGGCGTGACACACCGCTCGCGGCCGTCGGTGAGGTCGAGCAGGTGCAGGCGCCAGTTTTCGTCGCCGTCGGCGTCCTGGAGGTAGAACAGGGTCCGGTCGTCGTGGCAGAAGCCGAAGACCCGGATGCCCTGGCCGCGGTCGTGGGTGAGCGGCGTCGCCTCGTGCGGGCGGTCGACCGGGCCGACCCAGACGTTCAGCACGCCCTCCTCGGGAGCGAGGAAGCCGAGCAGCGTGCCGTCGGGGGAGACCGTGGGGCTCGCGTAGGTCGGGTTCCCGAACAGGACCGCGCGGGGGATGAGCGGAACGGCGTCGTAGGTCATGCAGCGATCCCACCACATCCCGGGGACATCCGGCAGGGCGGTACGTGCCAGACCGTGCCCGCGCACGCCCGGCGCCACCCCGGCCGTGTGGTGCCGTCGGTTCTGCCCGGACCTCCGCCGGTATAGCCTCGCGGGATGGCCGACGCAGCGCGGGGTTCCGCCGACCAGCAACGTCCCGACCACCGCGTGCGAGAGTTGCTCCACGATGCGGTCGACGCCCTCGCCGGCATGGAGCGCCCCGGCCAGTTGGTGATGGCCGATGCGGTCGCCCGGGCGATTGCCACCGGCGAGCACCTGGTGGTCCAGGCGGGCACCGGCACCGGGAAGTCCCTGGCGTACCTCGTGCCGGCGTTCTTGAACCCGGGTGGCCGCAAACGTCCGGTCGTGGTGGCGACCGCGACCCTCGCGCTGCAGGCCCAGCTGGTCGGTCGCGATCTTCCGCAGCTCGCGGAGGCGATCGAGAAGCGGCTCGAACGCCGTCCGTCATACGCCATTCTCAAGGGACGCCACAACTACGCCTGCCTGCACCGTGTGCGCGACGGCGTCCCTGATGAGCAGGGCGCGCTGCTGGAACGCGTGCCGAGCGGTCCGCTCGGCCGGCAGGTGCTGGAGCTTCGGTCGTGGGCGACGATGCAGGCACAGACCGGTGGTGAGGGTGACCGTGACGCCGCACCCACCCACCAGGACCGGGCCTGGGCGCAGGTCGCGGTGTCCTCTCGGGAGTGCCTGGGTGCGCAGCGCTGCCCGTACGGCGGGGAGTGCTTCGCCGAACGCGCCCGCGAACGCGCGCTCGCGGCCGACGTGATCGTCACCAACCACGCGCTCCTCGCGATCGACGCGCTGGAGAACATCTCGGTGCTGCCGGACTACGACGTGGTGATCATCGACGAGGCGCACGAACTCGCCGCCCGCGTGACCGGGACCGCCTCGGCCGAGCTGTCCCCGGGCATGATCGAACGTGCCGCACGGAGAGCACAGCCGTTCTGTGAGGGCGGCGAGGCCGATCCGCTGGAGGACGCGGGGGAGGCGCTGCGCTCGGCGCTGGCGTCCGCCCCGCTGGGCAGGGTGGAGACGCCCAGCTCCGAGCTCGCCGCCGCGGTCGCGCTGGTCCGCGACTCCGCGCGCTCGGCCTGGTCGGCCTTTCCCAGCGAGAAGAAGGACTCCGACGCCGAGTCGGGTCGCCGGCAGGCGCGTTCCTACGTCGAGCAGATCCGTGACGTCGCCGAACGCGTCAGCGAACTGTCGCCGTACGACGTGGTGTGGGTGGCCGAACGCGAGCGCGGCGGTCCGGAGCTTCGGGTGGCGCCGCTGTCGGTCGCGGGGCTGCTGCGGGAGAAGTTGCTCGCCGAACGGACCTGCATTCTCACCTCGGCGACGCTGAAGCTGGGCGGGGACTTCGATGCCGCCGCCCGGTCGGTGGGCCTGCGCCCGGTCGACCGGATCCCGGACGGGGACGGCCAGGCGGGTGGTGGGACCGACGGTGCCGCCGGCGAGGCGAGCGGGTCCGGCCGGAAAGCCCGTGCCGGGAGTGAGATGGACGGCGACTCGACCGGAGAACAGGACGGTGACTCGGCGAGTGAGGGCGGCAAGGACGTCGTGGAGCCGCTGCCGTGGCGCGCCCTGGACGTCGGCTCGCCGTTCGACTACGGCCGGCAGGCGATCCTCTATGTCGCCCGCAGGTTGGCTCCGCCCGGCCGGGGCGGGATCTCTCCGCGGGTCCTGGACGAGGTGAGCGAGCTGGTCGAGGCGGCCGGCGGAGCGACGTTGGGGTTGTTCTCCTCCCGCCGGGCGGCGGAGGAGGCGGCCGCGGCGGTGCGGGACCGGCTGGGAGTCGAGGTGCTCTGCCAGGGCGAGGGGCAGCTGAGCGAGCTGCACCGGAGGTTCGCCGCCGAGCCGGACACGTCGTTGTTCGGAACGCTGTCGCTGTGGCAGGGCCTCGACGTGCCGGGTGACGCCTGTCAGCTCGTGATCATCGACAGGATTCCGTTCCCGCGCCCGGACGATCCGCTGACCTCGGCGCGTCAGCGCGCGGTCGACGAGGCGGGAGGGAACGGCTTCATGTCCGTGGCAGCCACGCACGCCGCGCTTCTGCTCGCGCAGGGGGTGGGCCGCCTGATCCGCAGGTCGAGCGACCGCGGAGTGGTGGCGGTGCTCGACCCGCGCCTGGTCACGGCGCGGTACGGCACCTATCTGCGGGCGTCGCTGCCGCCGATGTGGTTCACCGGCGACCGCGACGTCGCGCTCGGAGCGCTGCGCCGGCTCCGGTCAGCTCGCGAGCAGTAAAACCGTGGCCGGGCGGGCTGTCGGCTCGGGCGACGGTCGTCGGGTCGGTCGTCGGGTCGGTCGTGGGCTCGGTCAGGGCCGATGGACGCACACCGCGACGGGTGTCTGCTGCCGGCCCTGGCCGAACGGGTTGTCGCGGAAGAGCTCGGCGAAGAACTCGGTCGGCTGGCTGGTGTCGTGACCGAGGACGTCCCGGCCAAGGTCGTTGGAGTCGATCACCACGGTGCCGCCCAGCGTGCGCGCCGGCCCCGGCGGGAGCACCTTACGGACTGCCGCGGTGATCTCGGCAGCCATTTTGTCGGGCGCCTTCGGCGGCAGCTTCGCCGAGACGTTGGACGGGAACGCGGAGTAGGGCGTAGGCCCGTCGATCGCGTTGACCCGGTGGCCGGCCACCCGGTAGAACCAGCCACGCCGGCCCACCGCCTTGCCCACGACGCTGGCCCCGGCTGCGACCAGGATGCGCGGAAGCCCGGCCTCCTTGATCGCCAGCTGCATCGTCCACGGGCTGCCGAGTCCGATGCCGTGTGGGGTGCGCTGCACCCACTTCGACAGCACCCTGGCCGCGGGGGTGGGGTTGATCTCCCAGGTGAAGTAGGACCGTCCCTGCGAGATCGCCACGATCTTCTCGCTCACCACGACGTACCACGGCTCGGCGAACGCACCTTCGAACCTGGAGTCGTCCTCGGCGAGCCGGACCGTCTTGACCACGTAGTCGCTGAGCTTGTCCGCCACCTGGTCACCCCGGCCGAACAGGTCGGTCTGGATCGGGACGCGTGCCCATCGCGCCCCGTCCACCTCGATGATGAGACTCTTCCCGGCGTTGGGGTCCAGTGGCTCCTTCGGCGGGGGTCCCGGACGCCCGGACTCCGCGGCACCCACGTTGAGAGGTGCATGGTTGGATCCGGGCATGGTGCCGGTCTCCGCCGCTGGGTCGGACATGTCGCTCCCGGTGATAGCTCCTGTGACGAGCGTCGCCTCCTGCTCAGACGCGACGTAGGACGGCGACGACCTTACCGAGGATGACCGCGTCGTCTCCAGGGATGGGCTCGTAAGCCGGGTTGTGCGGCACCAGCCACACCTTGCCGTCACGGGGGCGATACGTCTTCACGGTCGCCTCGCCGTCGATCATCGCCGAGACGATCTCGCCCGACTCCGCCTCCGGCTGCTGGCGTACGACCACCCAGTCACCGTCGCAGATGGCCGCCTCCACCATCGAGTCACCTCGGACGCGGAGCAGGAAGAGCTCGCCCTCGCCGACGAGTTGCCGCGGCAGCGGCATGATCTCCTCGACCGACTGCTCGGCCAGGATCGGGCCACCGGCGGCGATCCGCCCCACCACGGGCACGAACGCCGGCGCAGGGCGGTCCTCGCCGCTGTCGGTCTCGTCGTAGGCCGGCACGCCCGACAGGGACGGCCGCCTTGTGGACGGTGAGGGTGCGAGCACCTCGAGCGCGCGGGGCCGGTTGGGGTCACGGCGGATGAACCCCTTGGTCTCCAGGACTCTGAGCTGGTGGGCGACCGACGAGGACGAGGTGAGGCCCACGAGGTCGCCGATCTCACGCATCGCGGGGGGATATCCGCGCGTCTCCACCGAGTCGCGGATCACCTCGAGGATGCGACGCTGGCGTGGAGTGAGTCCGGTCGCGTCGGGTGGGCCGTCGGGCAACTCCCGGACGGTCGCCGTCGAGGACTCGGTCGCCGTGTTTTTCCGCTTGGGCATAGCGGTTGTCTCCTTCCACAGATTTCGGGCCGCGACTCTGCCGACCCTCGGAAGTGAGCCTAGAGCCTGGTCATAGCACTTTCAAACATCTGTTCGACGCGTGTCGCGATTGTTTTACCGGAACTCGAAAGACCAGGAAAGGAGCCTTTCGGGCAGCTCCGTCGAACGTGTTTTCGAGGGAACTCTGGTGCTTGTCGGTGGGCTGGTGTAGAAATCCATCAGTGGGAACGTCGAACAGTCGTTCGAGCGCCGGCGTGGAAGTGGTGACGCGGATGCGTGCAGCGGAAGCGGCCGGCGGCGATGTGACGGGCGGCGAAGGCGTGACGGAAGTGAATCGGTGTTCGTGGGAGGTCGGACGATGAGCAACAGCGCGTCGGTGGTCTATCTCGAGGACTTCGTGTCCCGTCGGGCCGGCGGTGCTCCGGGCCGCGGCCGCAGGCACCTCAGCCCGGTCGCGCCGCCCGTACGCCCAGGTGACGTCCAGGCCGGTGACGTCCAGGCCGGTGACGTCCAGGCCGGTGACGTCCGCCCCTTCCTGCGGATGCGCCCGTGGCAGGTGCCGGAGGGTGCCACCCGGACTGCTGTGCCAGGCGTGACCCGGGCGGACCTGCGCGAGGAGGCGGGCGGGCGGCTGCGGCCCACCCCCACCCCGCAACCGCCTGCCGTTCGTCGACGTCCGCCGCGTCCGCGCGGCGTGCGGTCGTGCGTGCTCCCGGCCGGCGGGCGCGGCGCCGGTTCCAGTCTTCGTCTCACGAGGCGGGGGCGGCTGGTCCTGACCACGATGACGGCGCTGGCAGCGCTCGCGCTCGCCGGTGTCCTCGGGCTCCTGGCCCAGGCCGTGCTCGATGCCGCGCCCGCCGCTGGTGCGGCCGGCCCGACGGCCACGACCACGATCACGGTGGAGCCGGGGGAGACGATGTGGGGAATCGCCACCCAGCTCACCCCGAACACCGACCCGCGGGCGACCATCGACGAGATCGCCCGGCTCAACGACCTCTCCCGCGCCGGTGACCTCCGGGTCGGCCAGCGGCTGATCGTCCCTGTCCAGGCCCGCTGACCTGCCGCCCGCCAGCCCGCCTGCCCGAGCGGGGCGCGAGCCTGCGTGTGCCCGTGCGCCGTGCGTTCCCGTGCGCCCTCCGGCGGTCGGCCATGACCCGTGTTCGCCCCCATCTCCGGGCCGACACGCCGAGCCGAAATGTTGCTTTCGACCCGCCTCGCGGGCCTGACCTGCGGGGACGCCGAGACGTGTCCGCAGCGACACGCGGGGCGCCTTGCGTGCCTCGAACGACCGACGTAGCGTACCCCTAGATGTGGTAGTTACAGACCTGTAAGTCATCCACAGGTTGTGATTCGCCAGGCACAGGTTCTCCCCAGGTCATCCACAGGTTCGTCCCCAGGGAGGCGGTGTCGGCGAGTGGTCGGACGGAGATTGGCCGGGCGTCGTGCCCGCCGGCGGCGAGGGGAGTCACGAGGCGATGCACTGCCCGTTCTGCCGGCATCCAGACAGTCGCGTGGTCGACAGCCGCACCGCCGATGACGGAGCCGCCATCCGTCGTCGGCGCCAGTGCCTGGACTGCGAGCGCCGGTTCACCACGGTCGAGCAGGTAACGCTCGCGGTGGTCAAGCGCAGTGGCGTCACCGAGCCGTTCAGCCGCGAGAAGGTCATCACCGGGGTCCGCAAGGCGTGCAAGGGCCGCCCGGTCACCGAGGACTCCCTCGCGCAGTTGGCACAGCGGGTGGAGGAGACGATCCGGTCCACCGGTTCGGCGGAGATCCCCTCCCACGAGGTGGGTCTCGCCATTCTCGGCCCGCTTCGGGAGCTCGACGAGGTGGCCTACATGCGCTTCGCCAGCGTCTATCGCAGCTTCGACTCCCTGGCCGACTTCGAGTCCGAGATCGCGGTGCTGCGTGCCGAACACGACGAGACGGTGCCCGAGCCACGGCCGGGCCGGCAACCCAGCCGGTCCTAGACAACAGGCCAGACAACCGGACAGGACAAGAGTCCGGACACAAGAGGCCCCAGACGCAGCCGGCCCGGACACACCCGGCCGCGAGGCCGCCCACGACGACGGAAAGAACACAGGAAGTCCACGACCCCGGGGGGACGAGGGGAAGCGTCCCGCCCGGACCACGACGCTGATCCGCGCAGACGATCAGCAGGACAAGGAGAGCCAGCATGACGGAGACGGTCAGCGGTCCCAGCACGCGCGGGGGCACGAAGGGGCGCTCGGCGAAGGGACTGAAGGTCAGCCGGATCTTCACCACCCCGGGCACCCACCCGTACGACGAGGTGACCTGGGAGCGCCGGGACGTCGTTCAGCAGAATTGGAAGACCGGCGAGACCGTCTTCGAACAGCGCGGCGTGGAGTACCCCGACTTCTGGTCGGTCAACGCGTCCACCATCGTCACCACGAAGTACTTCCGCGGCGCCGTCGGCACCCCGGAGCGCGAGTGGACCCTGAAGCAGCTCATCGACCGGGTGGTGAAGACCTACCGCGCGGCCGGTGAGGAGCACGGTTACTTCGCCAGCCCTGCAGACGCCGAGGTGTTCGAGCACGAGCTGGTCTGGATGCTGCTGCACCAGTACTTCAGCTTCAACAGCCCGGTGTGGTTCAACGTCGGTACGCCGTCGCCGCAGCAGGTCTCGGCGTGCTTCATCCTCGCCGTCGACGACTCGATGGACTCCATCCTGAACTGGTACAAGGAGGAGGGGCTGATCTTCAAGGGCGGCTCCGGTGCGGGGGTCAACCTCTCCCGCATCCGTGCCAGCCGGGAGCTGCTGTCCTCCGGCGGCACCGCCTCCGGCCCGGTGTCGTTCATGCGTGGTGCCGACGCCTCCGCCGGCACGATCAAGTCCGGCGGTGCCACCCGCCGGGCGGCGAAGATGGTCATCCTCGACGTGGACCACCCCGACGTCGAGGAGTTCATCGAGACCAAGGCGCGCGAGGAGGACAAGATCCGCGCGTTGCGCGACGCGGGGTTCGACATGGACCTCGGCGGTGCCGACATCCACTCCGTGCAGTACCAGAACGCCAACAACTCCGTGCGGGTCTCCGACGAGTTCATGCGTGCGGTGGAGGGCGGCACGTCGTTCGGCCTTCGTGCGCGGCAGACCGGCGAGGTGCTCGAGGACGTCGACGCCAAGAAGCTCTTCCGCCGGATCGCCGAGGCCGCCTGGAGCTGCGCCGACCCCGGCCTGCAGTACGACGACACGATCAACGACTGGCACACCTGCCCCGAGACCGGGCGGATCACCGCGTCCAACCCGTGCTCGGAGTACATGCACCTGGACAACTCCTCGTGCAACCTCGCCTCGCTCAACCTGCTGAAGTTCCTGCGTGACGACGGCCGGTTCGACGTGGAGAACTTCGCCAAGGCCGTCGAGCTTGTCATCACCGCGATGGACATCTCGATCTGCTTCGCCGACTTCCCAACCGAGGCGATCGGGCAGACGACCCGCGACTACCGCCAGCTCGGCATCGGCTACGCCAACCTCGGCGCGCTGCTGATGGCCACCGGCCACGGCTACGACTCCGACGGCGGCCGGGCGATGGCGGCCGCGATCTCCTCGCTGATGACGGGCACCGCCTACAAGCGGTCGGCTGAGCTGGCCGGCATCGTCGGCCCGTACGCCGGTTACGCCCGCAACTCCGTGCCGCACCAGCGGGTGATCCGCAAGCACGCCGCCGCCAACGACGCCGTGCGCTCGGTCGGCGAGCTCGACCGCTCGGTTCTGTCTGCTGCCGGGGAGGCCTGGCAGCGCGCGCTGGAGGTCGGCACCAAGCACGGTTACCGCAACGCCCAGGCGTCGGTCATCGCGCCCACCGGCACCATCGGGCTGGCGATGGACTGCGACACCACCGGTATCGAGCCCGACCTCGCGCTGGTCAAGTTCAAGAAGCTGGTCGGCGGCGGGTCGATGCAGATCGTCAACAACACCGTCCCCCGCGCGCTGGCGAGCCTCGGCTACCAGCAGGAGCAGGTCGAGGCGATCGTCGAGTACATCGCCGAGCACGGGCACGTCGTCGACGCGCCCGGTCTGAAGCCCGAGCACTACGAGGTGTTCGACTGCGCGATGGGTGCCCGGGCGATCCGCCCGATGGGCCACGTGAAGATGATGGCCGCGGTGCAGCCGTTCGTGTCCGGGGCGATCTCCAAGACGGTCAACATGCCGGAGACGGCGAGCGTCGAGGAGGTCGAGGAGATCTACTTCCAGGGCTGGAAGCTGGGTCTGAAGGCACTCGCCATCTACCGCGACAACTGCAAGGTCGGCCAGCCGCTGTCCGACGCCCGGGCCAAGAAGGCCGAGGTGAAGGAGGAGGAGACCGCTCCCCAGGTCGTCGTGGAGTACCGCCCCACCCGCAAGCGGCTGCCGAAGTCGCGGCCGTCGCGCACCACGTCGTTCACGGTGGGCGGTGCCGAGGGGTACATGACCGCCGGCTCCTACCCCGACGACGGGCTGGGTGAGGTGTTCCTGAAGCTCGGCAAGCAGGGGTCGACCCTGGCCGGGGTGATGGATGCGTTCTCGATCGCCATCTCGATCGCGCTGCAGTACGGCGTTCCACTGGAGACGTTCGTCCAGAAGTTCACCAACCTGCGCTTCGAGCCCGCCGGGATGACCGACGACCCCGACGTCCGGATGGCGCAGTCGATGATGGACTACATCTTCCGGCGGCTGGCCCTGGACTACCTGCCGTTCGAGAAGCGGTCGGCGCTCGGGATCTACTCCGCCGACGAGCGCCAGCGTCAGCTCGAGACCGGTTCGTACGAGTCGGCCGAGGTGCCGACCGACACCGGTGACGCGTCCTCGCTCCGCCAGGCGGGGGAGGTCGAGGAGGCCGCCGCGGCTGCGCCGGCCGCCAAGCCGGCACCGGTCGAGGCGCACACCTCGACCGAGCTGCTGGAGGCGATCCAGGGCACGACCGCCGACGCGCCGTTGTGCTTCACCTGCGGCACGAAGATGCGCCCGGCCGGAAGCTGCTTCGTCTGCGAGGGGTGCGGCAGCACCAGCGGCTGCAGCTGAACCCGCGCACGAGCCACCGGTGGCAACCCGCTGTCCCCGAAACTCCGGTTTCGGGGACAGCTGGTTGCGGGTACTTCTCGGCCGTGGTCAGGTGGGACGGCGGGCACGTCGTACCGACCGAGGAGGCCGTCCATGGGAACCCACCAGGCCAGCACCACCGTCTACGCCGACCCCGATGTGGTCTTCGACTACCTCTCCGACGTCTTACGCGCGCAGGAGAAGTGACGAGCTCAGACGTACGAGTTCGGGCATGCGAACTCGGCGACGACAGGCGACAGGTACCGCGACCCCGCAGGTACGGCGACACGAGGAGGAGGCGGCGACGATGCGCGTCGTACTGGCTGGTGCCCACGGCAAGGTCGGGATCCGCCTCGGGACCCTGCTGGCGCGGCGCCGGGACGAGGTGGTGGGGATCATCCGCAACCCCGCTCACGCCGCCGACCTGGAGGCCGTCGGCGTTCAGCCGGCCGTGCTCGACCTCGAGCATGCCGACGTCGACGAGGTGTCCGACCTCCTGGCCGACTCCGACGCCGCGGTGTTCAGCGCGGGCGCAGGGCCAGGCAGCGGGGTAGCCCGCAAGGACACCGTCGACCGGGGCGCGGCAGTCCTGCTGGCCGCCGCGGCCGAGCAGGCCAGGACGCGGCGGTTCCTCCAGGTGTCGTCGATGGGTGTGGAGTCTGTCCGTGGCGGGGCCACTCCCGAAGGCGTGGACGAGGTGTTCGTCGCCTATCTCCGGGCCAAGCTCGCCGCCGAAGAGGATCTGCGCCAACGTGATCTGGACTGGACGATTCTGCGTCCCGGGCGCCTCACCGACGACCCGGGTACCGGCCGGGTCCGGCTCGCGCCGCGGGTCGACCGCGGGTCGGTCAGTCGCGACGACGTGGCTGCCGTTCTCGCCGCCCTGCTGGACACCCCGGCGACCGCCGGCATGGTGCTCGAACTCGTCGGCGGTGAGGAGCCGATCGAGGACGCGGTGGCGCGGGTGGCCCGAGAGGGCTGACACACGCCGGCTCACCCAGACCCGTGCAGACGAAAGTCGCCGACGGCGGGCGGCGGCCTGCAACCTTCCGGATCGCCGGGAAGTCAGCGCCCGGAGTTAACCCCGGTGAACGCCATGTGAAAAGTTCCGGCCCGCCACGCCTGAGCCACGCGGTAGTGATGTGAGTCACTTCGACGACGTGGAATGCTCCAGGGTATCGATGTAGCTGAGGCACGATGTGGGCAGCGTCGCCCGGCCGATCCGCCTCGTCTTCCCTCTCCTTCGCTGATCGTCTCGTCTTCGACCACGCCCCGCGCTCATCGTTCGGACGGCGTGCCGTGACCGGACGCTCGGCCCGCGTACACCCGCTCGCCCGTACCACCCACGAACTGCTTCGGAGTCCACTGTGCGTACCTCCGCCGGCAATGCCGGCGTGCCCCGGATGCCTCTGCTGGTCCTGCTCCTCGGCTCGATCACCGCGATCGGCCCGATGTCGATCGACCTGTACCTCCCCGCGTTCCCCGAGCTCGCCCGCTCCCTGCACACCACCGAGCCGCTGGTGCAGCTCACCCTCACCGCCTGCCTGGTGGGCCTGGCGATCGGCCAGGCGTTGATCGGCCCACTGTCGGACGCGATCGGCCGCCGCCGGCCGCTGCTGTTCGGGATGGCGGGGTACGCCGTCGCCTCGGTGCTCTGCGCGCTCGCGCCCTCGGTGGAGGCGCTGGCAGTCGGCCGCTTCCTGCAGGGCCTGGCCGGCTCAGCCGGTGCGGTGCTGGCCCAGGCGCTGGTGCGTGACCTCGTGGACGGCCCGATGGTCGCCAGCATCCTGAGCCGGCTGATGCTGGTGATGGGGGTGGCGCCGGTGATCGCGCCGACCCTGGGCGGTCAGCTGCTCGGCCTCACCGGCTGGCGGGGGCTGTTCTGGCTGCTGGCGGGGTTCGGGCTGGTGATGACCGGCGTGGTCGCCCTCTTCGTACGCGAGACGCTGACCGTCGAACGCCGGCGCTCGGGCGGGGTCGTGGGCACGCTGCGCACCTACCGCAGGCTGCTGCGCGACCGGCGTTACGTCGGGTACGCCGGGATGTCGGCGTTCGGCTTCCTCGCCATCTTCGGCTACGTGTCCGGCTCGCCGTTCGCCTACCAGGTGGTGCACGGGGTGTCCCCGCAGACGTACGGCCTGCTGTTCGGCATGAACTCCGTCGGCATGGTCGCCGCCAGCCAGTGGAACGCCCGGCTGGTGCTGCGCATCCCGCCGTTCCAGATCCTGCGGCGGGCGCTGTGGCTCAGCGTCGTCGCGGCGCTGGCGCTGGTGTTCACCGCCACGACCGGAGCGTTCGGCCTGGCCGGGCTCGCGGTGCCGTTGTTTGTGCTGATGACCAGTATCGGCCTGGTGCTGCCGAACGCCGGTGCGCTGGCACTGAACCGGCACCCGGACTCGGCGGGCACGGCCGCCGCCATGGTCGGGATGACCCAGTTCGTCGTGGGTGCGGCCGCCGGCCCGTTCATCGGATCGCTCGGTTCGCACACCGCGGTCCCGATGGCCGGGGTGATCGCGGCCGGGATTGTCGGCGTACTCGCGATCGCGCTCGTCCTCGCACCGTCCGAGCCCCGCACGCGCGGATCCGGCGGTGCACGCACCGACGGCGCGACAGTCGTCGACGAGGGAATCGCCACGACCGTGGAGCGCGAGCAGACCGCGCCGCTCCCGCACTGACCGTCGCCCGGCCGGGCAGACTGGAGTTCGTGGACACCCGCCGCTGGGTCCTGCACGTCGACCTCGACCAGTTCCTCGCCGCCGTCGAGGTGCTTCGCCGCCCTGAACTCGCCGGCCGGCCGGTGGTGGTCGGTGGTTCCGGCGACCCGACCCAGCGTGGGGTGGTGGCCACCGCGTCGTACGAGGCCCGCGAGTTCGGGGTGCGGTCGGGGATGCCGCTGCGGACCGCGGCGAAGCGGTGCCCCGACGCGGTTTTTCTGGCCGCCGACCACCCGGCGTACGAGGAGGCGTCGGCGCGGGTGATGGACACCCTGCGGGAGTTTCCCGCGGTCGTCGAGGTGATGGGCTGGGACGAGGCCTTCCTGGAAGTGCACACCGACGACCCGGAGTCGGTGGCCCGCGAGATTCAGGATGCGGTACGGGAACGGACCGGGCTGAACTGCTCGGTCGGCGTCGGGGACAACAAGCTCCGGGCGAAACTGGCCACCGGTTTCGGCAAGCCGGCCGGAGTGTTCCGGCTCACCGAGGACAACTGGTGGACGGTGATGGGGGAGTTGCGCACCGACGCGTTGTGGGGAATCGGGTCGAAGACCGCACGCAAGCTCGCCGACCTCGGGATCGACACCGTCCGCGGCCTCGCGGCCGCCGACCCGCGTCTGCTCGCGGACCGGCTGGGTCCGACGATGGGCCCGTGGTTTCGCCGCCTCGCCCGTGGCGCGGACAGCTCGCCGGTGGTCGGTACGCCGTACGTGCCGCGTTCCCGTAGCCGGGAGACGACGTTCCAGGAGAACCTCACCGACTGGGCCGCCGTTCGCACCCAGGTCGTCCTGCTCGCCGCGCGGGTGGCGCAGGACGTCCGGTTGGAGGGCAGGCCGGCGGCGCGGGTGGGGATCAAGGTGCGCTTCGCGCCGTTCGTGACGCTGACCCGCAGCGTGCGGTTGCCGGCACCGACCAGCGACCCGGCCGCGATCGAGGCGGGCGCGCTGGCGGCGCTGGACAGGTTCTCGGTGGAGGAGCGGACGGACCGGCGCGGCGGTGAGCGACCGGTCCGCCTGCTGGGGGTGCGGGCGGAGTTCGCCGAGGAGGCGGAGACCTGACCCCGCGGCTCACACCGGCAGGAGGTACCTGCGTTCGCGTCCGTACGCGGTGAAGCCGGCGCGGCGCAGGATCGGACCCGACGTCGCGACCCGTCCCTTCACCAGACCAAGGGTCGCGCCGTGGTCGCGGGCGATGGCCAGCCTGGTCAGCAGGACGGCGCGGTAGGCTCCGCCGCCACGCAGCGCGGGGCGGGTCGCGGCACCCCACAACCGGGCCACGCCGCCGGCGAGGGTGCAGCCGCCCGTGGCGGCGGGCTCGTTCCCGACGTACGCCACGACCCGGAACTCCCCGCGCTCGGCGATCGGCAGCGCGCACCCGGCGAGCTCGCGCTCCACCTGTTCCGACGGCGGCTGGCCTCCGCCCCACACCTCCTGCGCCACGAGGTGCGCGTCGGCAAGGGTCCGGGCGTCGTCGACGGGCACGCACCGGACGTCGACCGTGCCGACGTCGGGGAGCGGGCCGGTCAGGTCGTACGCGAGGACTTCCACGGTTTCGCTGAGCGCCGCACCGGCGGTACGCAGCCAGGACTCGAGGTCGGCGGGCCGGCTGGCGGAGGACAGCCACCAGCTCACCTGGTCCCGGCCCCACCGGCGTACCTGGCCGGCGACCTCGCGGACGAGCGTGTCGGCGGGACGCTCCGACCGGCACCAGGCGACCTGCGTGCCGGAGGAGAACCATTCGGGGTAGGCGATCAGGTGGTAGTCGTCGGTGCGGACTTCGGTGGCGTCGTCGGGCACCCACACCCAGTCCGCGGCGGTGGCCAGGATCCGGTCCCGTGTCCACTCACCGGCAACGTCGTTCCCGGGCGGCGGTGCGCCGGAGCCGGCCGTCATGAGGCGTGATCCAGGCCACGACTGCCGGCAGCCGTGCCGGGAAGCGGCGGTGTGGTGGGTGCCGGTGTGGTGGGTGCCGGTGTGGTCGGTGACGCGGGCCTGGTGCGCTGGAGTACTTCCACGGGCTGCTCGAAGCGAGGACGCGGCCGCGAGTGGTCGGAGTGGTCATGGCCGCCGGGCGGTCGCCTGTTCCGGTCTCCCTGCCGGTCGCCCGGGCCACGGCCGTCGCCCAGCTGGTGCGGGTGCTCGTTCGCCTCGGGGCCGGGCCGGGTGCGCGGACCTGGCGTGTTCGGCGGGAGCTTGCCGGAGGAGGGCTTGCGCCGCCCGTCCGCCGCGTCGGGCGGGGGAGTCACCCCCGGGGACACGTTCGGCGCATCCGGTTGGCCGGATCGCCTTCCCTGTGGGGCCGGCGGCCGCGGTGCCCGGGTCGACGGCGGGGTGTCCACGTCCGGCGGAGAGACGGTGTAGGGCGGCGGGTCCCGGCGGGAGACGTCCACCTCTGTGCCGCGGCCCGTGGGCCGGACCCCCTCGCGGGAGGCGGGCGCCGGAGGCTCGGCGGCCGGATTCCGCGCGTCCTCGGTGTTGGTGGTGAACGTCGTCGCGGGTTCTGGCTCGGGTGCGGAGAACGCATGGACGTAGCCGACCATGCTGCCCAGGCCGACGACCACCCCGAACGCGACCAGCACCTGGCGGCGTCGGCACGCCGAGCGCGGCGGCGACTCCTCGACCCACACCTGCCAGCCGTAGGGCGGTGGCCCCCACGCGGGGTCCGGCCTCCAGTGGGGAGGCGGAGTCCAGCCTGACGGGACCGGCCAGTTGGGCGGCGCGTTGAACCGTGCGGGCATGACGTACTCCTCCGACCAAACCGATCGCGAGCATAAAGCCTCGCGCGGTCGACCGCAGGCCATCGGTCACATGATGGAAGCCGGGCTCAAGTCTCCTCAGCGTGCCGAGTCTCCCCGGCGTACCGAGCTCAGGCCACCAACGCGGGCAGGAATCCGACGCGCTTGTTGTCGGCGCACATCCAGCCCTGGTCGGTCAACAGCACCAGCGTCCCGTCCAGCACCGGCAGCCGATGCTCGGCCTCACGCCAGCCGTCGAACCACCGCTGGTCCTCGTTGGTGACGACCAGCGGCCCACGGCGTACGACGACGGTCAGGAAGGTATGTCGCGGCTGGCCGAGGATGAGCCGCGGCCCGAACAACCGCTCCGCCGCCCGCTGGATCAGGACGCCGCAGTGGCGGGCCTGCTCCGGCGCCTGTGCGGCGTCGTAGAGAACGGTCGTGTCGAGCAGGTGCTGGATCGTGCTGGGGTGCTCGACCAGTCCGATGATGACCATGCCGGGCCGCAGCTGGTGGCGCCGGGCGATGCCGGCGAGAGCCGCGGCGGGATCGCGAAGGTCCGACCTGGAAGTGGCCATACCTGATAGTGCGCCATTCCCACCACCCAGGTGAGTGTTTTCCACAGGTGGATATGTTCATGTTGCTTTCTGTCACACAGTGCGGCCGTTCCAGTCCGCCGGGTCGTCGCAGCGCTCGTCGTAGCCGTAGCCGTAGCCGTAGCCGTAGCCGTAGTCGTGGCCGTCGGAGTGGTGGTCGCCGGCGCGCCTGGCCCGGGCCAGGACGTCGTACCTGTCACCGCGGTAGACGGAGCGTTCGGCCTCCAGCACGTGGCCGGCGCCGTCACGGGTCACCGCCTCGATCAGCAGGCACGGCTGGCCGGAGCCGATCTCGAGCAGTTCGGCGTCGTACGGCTCCGGTAGTACCGCGCAGATGCGAGCCTCACTTGTCGCCGGTCGTACGCCGAACCTCTCCTGCAGCGTGTCGAACAACGACTGCTGCTCCCATGCCACCTCGTCCAGGCCGGGAAACCTGGCGAGGGACACGTCCGTACTCTCCCGGGCCATGGGATCCCCGTCGGCGGTCCGCAGTCGTACGAGGTGCAGAACGGGGGAGCCAGGCTCGACCTCCAGCCGCGCGGCGATCCGTGGGCCGGACGGCTCCACCGACGTGGACAGCACCCGGGAGCCGGGGGAGAGTCCGCGGGCGCGCATGTCCCGGCTGAACGACGTGAGCAGGTCGGTGTGCGCCGGCCGGGGTTCGGCGACGACGGTCCCGTGCCCGTGCCGCCGGAGCAGAACACCGTCGGTGACCAGCCGCTGGATTTCCTGGCGTACGGTCGTTCTGGAGATCTCGAAGTGGTCGGCGAGGACGCGTTCGGACGGCAGTAGTGCGCCCGGCGGCAAGCGTCCGGCCAGGTCCTCCAGTATCTTGCGCAACTGGTGGCCCTTGGGTCGGCCGGCTGACAGGGCGCCGGTCGTCAACGTGCTCGGGTCGATCTCGTGACGGGTCCGCGACATGGTCCAGTATCGACCTGAGGAGCCGCTCGAGATCGTCTCGTCTTCGATCGGCGCCTTGTGTGATCCTGGAGACGCCAGTGATCACCAGCTGGAGAGGGTGTTGCCGGATGGGTCGCCACGACATGCTGTTGGCGCGGATGCCCGAGGACCTCGTCGAGGACGCCCGCAACGTTGTCGACCTCCTGGTGGGCGACCTTCGGGACTTCAGCGAGGTCGGCCAGATCGAGATCCAGCGGTTCCTCTGGATCCTGCTTCCGGTCACGTGGGGGATGCCCCCGCACGAGTGGCCACGAGTCGCTGAGGCAGCCGCCCAGCTCCTGGAGCTCGCGTGGCGGCCGACCCTCGCCGGGCTCGCCCGCTCCGAAGAGACGAAGCAGGTGTTCGGGGCGTACGCGCGGTCGCGCGAGGAGGGGATCGAGGCGGCCAACGCCGCGATCGAACGCACCGGCACCAATCCACCCGACACCGATCTGCTCACCTGGCGCCGCAGCGTCAGCAGCGCCGAGGCGAGCGCCTACGACGAACTGCAACGGGTGCTGGAGACGGCCATCGTCGCAGGTGAGTACGAACCCGGCCGTCCCGGCTGGCGGCGCAGGCAGCAGGCGCTGACCGAACGCTGGCTCACCACGCCGTCGCGGTACTTCCACGGCGAGCGCCCCCTCGACGTCATCCACAAGGACCGCCGGCAGACCTGGATCGACGCGGGCCCACAGATTCGCGGTCGCGTCCTCGGCCTGGTCGAGCCGCTGATCCACCGTCCGGTGACGGTACCCGCCGCCGAGCCCGAGCCGCTGGTGTGGCTGCTCGCCCGGATCGGTGACGGCGTGCGCCTCACCCAGCGCGGCTATCTCCCGCCGGAGATCGCGCGCGAGGCCGACGCGCTGTTCGGTTGGAAGCCCAAACCCGGCCGGGTGAGCCGTGAGCTGGACCTGCCGCAGCTACGTGACCTGCACCTGCTGCTCCGCCACCACAAGCTGGTCGCCAAGCGGCAGGGTGTTCTCCGCCTGTCGGCCCGGGGGCGGGCCGTGCTGGAGGAGCCGGTCAAGCTGTGGGAGCTCGCGGCCCGGGCCTGGCTGGGCGATTCGCCGTACGACCAGGCGGTGAACGAGGTCGCCGCGGCGATGCTGCTGACCAAGCCGACGTACTGGGTACAGATGGCGGCGGCCGCCCACGAGATGGTCTCGCCGATGTTCCGCACCCCCGAGGGCGAACCGGTCCACTGGCGGCTGACCCAGGCCGCGATCTGGATCTGGCTACGGCGCGGGGCGATGTTCGGGTTCGTGGCGTACGACCCGGAGGGCTGGGCAGGCGAGCTGGAGGGGGACGCCGCGGAGGACGAGATCTGTCCGGACTGCGGGGGCACCATCCAGAACGGGTCCGAGTTCGATCACGCGGATGACGTCAGTGACGCAGACGACGCCGACGACTTCGAGGAGTCCGTCAGCACTGACGGGGCGGGCTACGTGGCGGAGATCGCCGCGGGTCGCCTCCCCCTCGTGGTCGCCGCGGGCAAGGGCGTTCACCTGTTGAGCGAGACCGGGCGGTCGGCGGCCATGACGGCGCTGCGGCTGCGCGCCAACGACCCGCACGACTGACCGGCTCGTACGACCCGGCGAGGTCAGTCCTCCCGGGGCGGACACACCTCGTCGGCGAACCGCGTCACCGCCTGCAGCCACCGCTCGGGAACATCGCGGTGCAGGTGGTGGCCGCCGGGCAGTACGACGAACCGTTCGGCGGGTACGCAGCGTTCCGCGGCCAGCCGGTCCAGCCCGCGCAACGTGCTCAGCCGGCCCGTTCCGGACGGGTGCGGTTCGTCCGGGGCGACGAGGAGCAGCGCGGGGATACGCAGCGTCCCCAGGAGGGCAGGCAGATCCCACGGACGAGGCCGGCGCAGGCCGGCCAGAAGTTGCTCGGCCTCGGCGGCCGCGATCGCCTCGGTGGCGTGCGCGACGTCCTCCGGGTTCCACTGGGGATGGTTGGTGCGGAGCTGGAGTTCGAGGTGCTCCAGGTCCGAACGCGCGATCGTGGTCGCCGCGACGACCGCATCGACGAGGGCGCCGCGGTCCTCCTCCCGCGAGCTGAGCGGCTCCTCCATGACGACGGCCTGCGCGAGGTCGACGAACCGGTTCGCCAGGGCCAGCGCGACGACCGCGCCCAGGCCGTGACCGGCGATGACGTCGACCCGGCCGGGCAGGTGTTCGGCGACACCCTGCACCAGGGTCGGCAGGTCCAGTGGGCGACCGTCGTGCGGCATGTCGCCGTGGCCGGGCAGGTCGACCGTACTTACCTGCCATCCCTGGTCGGCCAGTGCAGGCCCGACCCGCCACCACGTGGAGGACTGGGACAGCTCTCCGTGCACCAACAGAATCCGGCCGCGCGCAGGTCCGGGGCGCTCCCACCGAATGGTCATGCCGCCTATGTAAGCGGACCGGCGATCTTTCGCCATGCCATCCCCACCTGACCACCGCTTTTGGCCACTGGCAGGAGCGGCGCCGGAACGCGCTGGTGCGAGAACGTGGTGGCAGGTGTCCGGGAACGTACCTGTCGGCGGGCTGCGGAGTTCGTCCCGGCCGCTCGTCGTCGTACCGCCCCTCTATCTTGACGGGAGCGATCGAGCTCAACGGGTCCTACGCCCGCCGAGCCCGGTCGGGGACTCCCGGCGGCCGGGCGCCGTCGGTCACCGAACGAAGGAGGCGTCCGTGCGGTCGCGGACCTACCGTCAACGAGATCTTGCGTGCACCGAGTACACCCTCGACGTGCCACTCGACCACAGCCGGCCCGACGGCGAGCGGATCGAGGTCTACGCGCGCGAGGTCGTGGACCCGGCCAAGGTGGACGCCGACCTGCCACGGCTGGTGTACCTGCAGGGTGGGCCCGGCGGCAAGGGGCACCGCCCGACCAGCCGAAGTGGATGGCTCGCCCGGGCGCTGCGTGACTTCCGAGTGGTCCTCCTCGACCAGCGGGGGACCGGCCTGTCCACTCCGGCCAACCGGCAGACCCTGCCGCGAAGGGGCGATGCCAGCGCCCAGGCGGAGTACCTCACCCATTTCCGGGCCGACTCGATCGTCGCCGACGCCGAACTCCTGCGCCGCGAACTCCAGGGCGACCAGCCGTGGAGCGCGCTCGGCCAGAGCTACGGCGGGTTCTGCGCGTTGACGTACCTGTCCTTCGCACCCGAGGGGCTCAAGGAGGTGTACGTCACCGGTGGGTTGCCGCCGCTGAGAGACGGCGCGGACGAGGTGTACGCACTCACCTACGAGCGCACGGCGGAGAAGAACGCGGCCTATTTCGACCGCCATCCCGGTGACCGTGACCTGTGCGCACGAATCGTGGAACACCTGCGCCACAACGAAGTTCAGCTGCCGACCGGTGAACGCCTCACCCCCAGGAGGTTCCAGACCGCGGGGATGGGGCTGGGTATGCGCGGCAACTTCGACGGCCTGCACTACCTGCTGGAGGAGGCGTTCGTCGACGGGGTGGGCGGGCCGGAGTTGTCCGACACGTTTCTCGCCGGCCTCGCCGGTGCGGTGAGCTTCGCGACCAATCCGTTGTACGCGGTGCTGCACGAGCCGATCTACTGCCAGGGAGTGGCTTCGGACTGGTCGGCCGAACGTCTGTACGCGCAGCGGCCGGAGTTCGCGCTCGGGACCGACACGCCGTTCCTGTTCACCGGCGAGATGATCTATCCGTTCGTGTTCGACGCCGATCCGGCTCTGGTGCCGTTGCGGGATGCGGCGGACCTGCTCGCGGCCAAGGACGACTGGCCGGCGCTGTACGACCCGGATCGCCTTGCCCGCAACGAGGTTCCGACGTACGCCGCGGTCTACTACGAGGACATGTACGTCGCCCGGGAGCACTCGCTGGCCACCGCGAACGCCGTCGGTCGCCTCACTCCGTGGATCACCAACGAGCATGAGCACGACGGTCTGCGGCAGGCCGGCGTGTTCGGGCGGTTGCTCGACCTTGCACGCGAGACACCGTGAGCCGGCTGCGCCCCTGATTTTGTCCACAGGTGGCTGATCGGGATCTCCTTGTGGACAACGGTCTTGATGGCGGCGCCGGTCGGTAGGCTTCGAACATGTATTCGACGGAGCAGGTTTTCCCGGTGCGGGGGGTGGGGGTGCGGTCGCCCGGTTGAGGGCTGCGCTGGCGGCGATCCGTGTCGGGTTGGACGAGGCCCTGGCGACGCCGACCACGTTCGTGGAGGTGGGTGAGTTGGGTGAGCTGATCGGTGAGCTGGCGGTGGAGAAGGCCCGGGTCGATGCGCTCACTCTGGGCTGGGTCCGCCAGGCCGAGGCGCGCGAGGTCGGGAAGACGACCGGTGCGGCGACCACGGCTGTGTGGCTGCGGACCGCGCAGCGGATGTCGAAGAACGATGCTTCCGCGGCGGTGGTGCTGGCGCGGGACCTGGACCGTACGGTGACGTTGACTGCCGCCGCTCTTGCGCGGGGTGAGGTGTCGTTTCGGCATGCGCAGGTGATCGCCGCCGCGATCAAGGACCTGCCCACCTGGATCAGCCTGGAACAGCGGGTGCAGGGTGAGGAGTACCTGATCGACGAATCCCGGCGGCGTAGCCCTGACGATGTGCGGCTGCTGGGGCGGCATCTGCTGCTGGTGCTCGCCCCGGAGGAGTGGGAACGGCGGCTGGGTGAGGAACTCGACGCCGCCGAACGCGCCGCCGAACGCAGACGCTCCCTGAAATACCTGGCGAACGGGATCCCCGGGTCCGAAACCATGATCGTCAAGCTGCCGGTGCTGGAGATGGAAGCTCTCCGCAAGATCATCGAGGCGCTCATCGCGGCCGACAACGGTCCCGAACCGGACGAGCGGCCGCTGGACCAAAAACGGGGGGACGCGTTCGCCGAACTCGTGGCCAGGATGGCTGAGTGGCAGGCGTCGCCGAACCGTGGCCGTGGACGCGACTGCGTGACCGTCACGATCGGCCTGGACCAACTCCTAGAAGGCACCGGGTTCGGCACCATCGACGACACCACCCCCGTCCGTCCCATGCCCTGCGGCTGCCAGACCACCGACGCCACACGACAGGCCGAGCGCAGGAAGTGCAGGCCCGGCGAGGGTGCCGCTGGCAGTGGGGGCGGGAAGCCCACAGCGGGGTCCAAGGGGAGGCCCGTCGCGGCCGGGGCGGTCAGGTCCACGGACTCCATGCCCGGCCGGAACACTCAACTGGACAAGGAGAAACGACGAGCCGAGCCACCTGACCCGGCTGGGTTCGCGGAGCGGATACCCGGACCACGAGAACCCCGGCAGCACCCACAACCGAACACCGCAACCGGAACGGGTCCAAGCCCCGACGCCGAACCGGCAGCAGATCCCGAACCCGAAGATTGGGAGCTCGAGCCGGAAGACGACGCCGACACAGACGCTGGACCCGAATCAGAGAAGGGGGCGGCGGGGCCGGACGCTGCCAACGACTCCAACAACCAACTCGATCTCCACGACGGCTGCACCAAGTGCGGCGGCGGAGGGTCGGCCCGGATCCTCCGCCTGCGCGGAGAACCGCTCTCGGTGGCGACGATCCGGCGGATGGCGTGCGACGCGAACATCATCCCCGTCGTCCTCGGCGGCAACGGCGAAATCCTCGACATCGGCATGGCCGACCGGTTCTTCACCGAACCACAACGACGAGCCCTCGCCATCCGCGACGGGTCCCACTGCCACTTCCCCGGCTGCCACGTCCCCGAACGCCGCTGCATCGCCCACCACATCACCGCCTGGGAAGACTTCGGCCCCACCGACCTCGCCAACGGAGTACTGCTGTGCAAGACGCATCACGCCTACGTCCACCACAAAGGCTGGCAAGTGAGCATGGGCAACCACGGCCACCCCGAATACACCCCACCCGAATGGGTGGACCCGCAACAGAAAGTGCGCCGCCCATGAGAGTCGAGCGCCCGCTGAGCAGCAGGAGGTCCATGGGCACAGAGTTCCAGCGGGTCCGAAGGTCAGCTACGCGCGGCCGGTGGCCGGAGCACCGCGAACGGGTCGGTGATGAACATGTCCCGGCAGGTGAACCGGAACAACGCGGCGGGGCGCCCGCCGGTCGGCCCGGAGCCGGCCGTCTGGCCGGTGGCCTCCAGCTGCCCACGCCGGGTGAGCACCCGTTGCAGGTTGGTTGCCGACACCCGGTGGCCGAGCGCGGCGGAGTAGACCTCGCGGAGTTCGGAGACGGTGAAGGTCGGGGGAGCGAGCGCGAACCCGAGGTTGGTGTAGGACAGCTTGGACCGCAGCCGGTCGCGGGCGCGCAGCACGATGGCCTCGTGGTCGAACGCGGTCTTCGGCAGGTCGTCGATCGGAAACCACCGGGTGTCCTCGGGGATCTCCGGGTCGGCGTCACTCGGCACCAGACCGAGGAACGCCGTGGCCAGGACCCGCGGCCCGGGCATCCGGTCGGGAGCGCTGAACACCGCGAGCTGCTCGACATGCGACAGCTGGCGTACGTCGACCTTCTCGGCGAGCTGCCGGCGTACGGAAGTCTCGACGTCCTCGACGGCGCCAAGCCGGCCACCGGGGAGTGCCCACCTGCCTACCTGGGGTTCGCGGGCACGCTGCCACAGCAGGACCTGCAGTGACCGGGACCGGACCTGGAGGACCGCTGCCAGCACCTCATGCCCCAGTCGGCTCACGCGGTGATAGTATCTCGGGAAGTTTTCGCTCGTAAGTCGAAAACCCCAGGCGCCGGAAGCCTGGACGAAGACCCGGGGCAGCCGCTCTGGGTGAGGAACTTTGCCGGGAGGGTCACATGACCCCTGTCACTGAAGCGGTCCGCGCCGACACGGCCTACGACGAGGTAGTGCCGGACGAAGCGTGGCGAGAAGAGGTACGCCGGCTCGCGGCCGAGCGCGACGCGGTGCTGCTCGCGCACAATTACCAGATCCCCGAGATCCAGGACATCGCCGACCACACCGGCGACTCCCTCGCGCTCAGCCGCATCGCCGCGGCCAGCGAGGCGTCCACCATCGTCTTCTGCGGCGTGCACTTCATGGCGGAGTCGGCGAAGATCCTCAGCCCCGACAAGACCGTCCTCATCCCGGACGCCCGGGCGGGTTGCTCCCTGGCCGACTCGATCACCGCCGACCAGCTGCGGGCCTGGAAGGCCGAGCACCCCGGAGCGGTGGTCGTGTCGTACGTCAACACCACCGCCGAGGTGAAGGCCGAGACCGACATCTGCTGCACGTCCGCGAACGCGGTGGAGGTCGTGGCCTCGGTCCCGGCCGACAGGGAGGTGCTGTTCCTGCCGGACATGTTCCTCGGAGCCCACGTCAAGCGGGAGACCGGCCGGGACAACCTGCACATCTGGGCGGGGGAGTGCCACGTCCACGCGGGGATCAACGGCGCGGAGCTCGCCGACCGCGCCGCCGCCCAGCCGGACGCGGAGCTCTTCATCCACCCCGAGTGCGGCTGCGCCACGTCGGCGCTCTACCTCGCCGGCGAGGGCGCGGTGGCCGCGGACCGGGTGAAGATCCTCTCCACCGGCGGGATGCTCGACCAGGCGAAGGAGACGAAGGCGCGGTCGGTGCTCGTGGCCACCGAGGTGGGCATGCTGCACCAGCTGCGCAAGGCCGCGCCGGGTGTGGACTTCCGCCCCGTGAACGACCGGGCGTCGTGCCGCTACATGAAGATGATCACGCCGGGGGCATTGCTGCGCAGCCTCCGCGAGGGCACCGACGAGGTGCACGTCGCGCCGGAGATCGCCGCGCGGGCGCGGGGAGCGGTGCAGGCGATGATCGAGATCGGCAACCCCGGTGGTGGCGAATGACCAGCCGCTGGGAGGCGACCGCCGACCTGGTCGTCGTGGGTACGGGCGTGGCCGGGCTGAGTGCCGCCCTGGAGGCGACGCGCGCCGGCCTGCGGGTCGTCGTCGTCACCAAGGCCGAAGCCGACGCGGGCAACACGCGCTGGGCGCAAGGCGGGGTTGCGGTCGTACTGCCGGGCGAACACGAACCCGGCGACAGCGTCCGCCGGCACGTCCACGACACCCTGGTCGCCGGAGCGGGCCTGTGTGATCCGGCCGCGGTGGCGACGATCCTGGCCGACGGGCCGGACGCGGTGGCCAGGCTGCGCGCCGGTGGCGCGGCGTTCGACCCGGCCGGGGACGACCAGCCGGATCGGCGGGGCCGGCTGGCGCTCGCCCGGGAAGGCGGCCACACCGCGTTCCGGGTGGTGCACGCCGGTGGTGACGCCACCGGGGCCGAGGTCGAACGCGCACTGCTGGCCGGCGTACGCAACCAGCGGTTGACACTGCTCGAACGCCATGTCGCCGCCTCCGTGGTGCGCACCGAAGTGGGAGCGGTGGGCGGGTTGCTGGTGCTCGCCGACGACGGCGTGGCGGGGATCCTCCGGGCGCCCGCCGTGCTGCTCGCCACCGGCGGGCTCGGCCAGCTCTACGAGACCACCACCAACCCCGACGTCGCCACCGCCGACGGAATCGCGCTGGCCCTGCGTGCGGGCGCGTCGGTGGCAGACCTTGAGTTCGTGCAGTTCCACCCGACGGTCCTGTATCCCGGCCGGGGTGCCACTGGGTCGCGTCCCCTGGTCACCGAGGCGGTCCGGGGCGAGGGCGCGGTGCTGGTCGACGCGGCGGGCAAGCCCGTCATGGCCGGCGTCCACCCGCTCGGCGACCTCGCCCCGAGGGACGTGGTCTCCGCGGCGATCATCCGCCGGCTGGCCGACGCGCCCGGCGGGGTGGACGACCACGTGTTCCTGGACGCCACCCACCTGCGGGCGGAAGCCTTCCGGACGCGTTTCCCCACGGTGTACGCCGCGTGCCGGGCGATCGGCGTGGACCCGGAGTCCGAGCCGATTCCGGTGGCACCGTCGGCGCACTTCAGCTGTGGCGGCGTGGTGACCACCGTCGACGGCCGGACCGCTGTGCCCGGTCTGTACGCCGCAGGGGAAGTGGCCCGCACCGGCCTGCACGGCGCCAACCGGCTGGCCTCCAACAGCCTCCTCGAAGGGCTGGTGGTAGGGCACCGGACCGCCAGGGCTGTGGTGGCCGACCTGTCCGCCGGCCAGGCCGGGAGGCGGTCGGCGGGCCGCATCGACGACGGAGACGTCGCACTGGTGCCCGAGCCGGTCGCGGACCGGCCAGGACTGCAGCAGCTGATGAGCCGGCACGCGGCGATCGGCAGGGATCAGGCCGGGCTCGCGATCGTGGCCAAGTCGCTGGACGCCATGGCTACGCGTACGACGCCTGCCGGGCGGGCCGACGTCGAGGACGCCGCGCTCCACCTGGCGGCCCGGGCGCTGGTGCTCGCAGCATCCACGCGTACGGAGTCCCGCGGCTGCCACGTCCGGCACGACCATCCCGTACGAGACGACCAACGGTGGCGGCGGAGTCTCGTCGTCGGCCTGGACGAGTCCGGCGAGCCCACCCTGCTGCCCGCTCTCGACCTGGGAGGTGTGGCATGACGGTGCCCACTGGTTCGTCCCACAGTTCGCTCGCTTGGGATGCTCCGGAGACCTCCGAAGCGTCGGCGCCTCGCGGGTTCTCGCCCGGCGTCGCCGAGGGGTTGGCCCGGGCCGGGTTGGATGTCGACGACACCTTGCGGGTGCTGCGCACGGCGCTGGCGGAGGACCTGCGCTACGGCCCGGACGAGACGACGGCGGCAACCGTGCCGGCGGACGCGGTGGCCGAGGCGGAGCTCACGCCCCGGGTACCGGGCGTTCTCGCCGGCGGGGTTCTCGTACCTGCCGTCTTCGACCTGCTGGCACCCGGTGAGGTGGAGGTGCTCCACCAGGTGGAGGACGGAACCCGGTTGCGGGCCGGTGAGCCGGCACTGGTCCTGCGGGGGCGGGTCCGGACCCTGCTCACCGGGGAGCGCCCGGCGCTCAATCTGGTGTGTCACCTGTCCGGTGTCGCGACGCTCACCGCCGCCTGGGTGGACGCCGTCGCCGGGACCGGGTGCGCCGTCCGCGACAGCCGCAAGACGCTGCCCGGTCTACGGCTGCTGCAGAAGTACGCCGTCCGGTGCGGCGGCGGCGTCAACCACCGGCTCGGGCTGGGCGACGCGGTGCTGGTGAAGGACAACCACGTGATCGCCGCCGGGTCGGCGGTCGCCGCGCTGGAGGCGGCCCGCCGGCACGCCCCGCAGCTACCGGCCGAGGTCGAGGTGACCACGCTGGACGAGCTCGACTCGGTGCTGGAAGCCAAGGCGGAGCTGGTGCTGGTGGACAACTTCACGCCGGAGGAGTGCGCGGAGGCGGTCCGGCGCACCCGCGCGGCCGGGACCGGAACGCTGCTGGAGGCCTCCGGCGGGCTCACCCTCGAGGTCGCCCGGGCGTACGCGGAGACCGGCGTCGACTACCTCGCGGTGGGTGGGCTGACGCACTCGGCGCCCGCCCTCGACCTCGGCCTGGACCTGCGGAGCCAGGGGTAAGCCAAGGGGAGTCGCGACGCGAGCGCCGGCGACGCGAGCGACGAACGTCTGCGGTTGACGTGGCGCCAGGGGTCCGCCGTGATCGATGGGCCCCTGGCGCCTTGGTCAGGATCGGTTGTGGCCGTCGGTGGCGCGTCCGGCGAGCGCCGTGACGAACGCGGTGATCTCGGCCGGGTTCTCCTCTGCCATGAAGTGGCCGGAGGTGGTGGCCTGGTAGGTCAGGTCGGGCGCCCAAGCCTTCCACAACGAGGCGGCGTCGAAGCCGAGCTGTGAGCCCCAGTCCTGCGAGATGACGGCCACGGGCATGGTCAGCTGCGCCCCTCGTGCCCGGTCGGCCTGGTCCATGTCGAGGTCGACGGTGGCGGTTGCCCGGTAGTCGGCCACGATGGAGTCGACGGCGGCGACCGAACTGTCGACGTAGTAGTCGCGCTCCTGTGCGGTGAAGGCCGAGCCGCCGGGGTCCCAGGCGTCCAGGAAGGACCCGAAGAACTCCGGGGCGACCGCGGCGATCATCTTCTCGGGCAGACCCGCGGGCTGGGCCATGAGGTACAGGTGCCAGGCGACCTTGGCGTCGACACCCTGCAGGACCGCCCACGTGTCCAGGGTCGGAAGCACGTCCAGGATGCCGAGGTAGTCCACGACGTGGGGGTGGTCCAGGCCCGCGCGGACCGCGACGAGCGCCCCGCGGTCATGCCCGACGAGGCCGAAGTGGTCGAAGCCGAGAGCAGTCGCGACGTGGACGATGTCGCCCGCCATCGTGCGCTTGGAGTACGTCTCCGGCCGTGCGCCCGGGGGCTTGTCGCTGCTGCCGTAGCCACGCAGGTCGGGTGCGATCACCGTGTGGCTGCCGGCGAGCTGCCGGGCGACGTACCGCCACATGTAGTGGTTCTGGGGAAAACCGTGCAGGAGGACCACGGCCGGCCCGTTGCCTCCCACCGCGACGTTGAGGCAGATGCCGTCTGCGCCGGGGATGGTCCGGTAGTCGAAGCCTTCGATGACAGGGGTGTTCACTGGTTCTCCTTCACCCGACGGGCGGGGATTACGGGTTCTGGCTTGACGGGTGGCCGGAGAAGATTCCGGCAGGGAGACTGCTGTTGGCGTTGGTGGTCGCACGCAACGCGGGCAGCACGACGGTGTCGACGAGGACGGCGAGGTACTCCTCGTCGACGAGCAGGCCGTTGACCCTGCGGAGCAGCAGGACCGCGCCGACCACCTCGTCGAAGGGGAAGGGGGAGACGCCGGCGGGAAGTTCGCCGCGGGCGACCGCGGCATCGATCACCTGGAGAGGCAGCCGAGCGCCGGTCGGGCCGACTGCCGTCTCGATCGCGTCGCAGAGCTCGGGGTCCTCGAGCCCGGCCTGCAGAAGCAGCATCGCGGTCCGGCTGTCGGCCGAACGCATGGTCCGGTCGAGGCGGCGGCACAACGCCAGCAGGTCGTCTCGCAGGCTGCCGGTGTCGATCGCCTCGGCCGGGTCGTACTGCACGGGGCCGGCCTTCAGCGTGGCGATCACCATGTCCCGCTTGGACTTCCAGCGCCGATACAGGCTCGCCTTCGAAGCTCCGCAGCGACGCGCCACCTCCTCGAAGGTGACACCGTCGTAGCCCTTCTCGGACAACAGCGAGCTCACGGCAGCGACGATGCGCTGCTCCAGGAGCTCGTCTCGTGGGCGGCCACGGCTGAGCGGCTCCCGCGCTTCATTTCGATACGACACGCCGCGTATCGTAACTCCGCCGTACGTGCTCTGTCGACCGAGGCGCGGGCAGTGCGTCCGTTCCCTCCCGGATCGCTCCTCGGCGGCCCCGTCGGAAGCGCTTCGGGCCGACGGCGATGGTCTACCAGGTGGCCTCGGAGGAGGCGGTCGAACTCGCCGACACCACGGCGGCGCCGCCTGTCGGGCCGCTGCCGGGTCCGGCCCCCGCCGGGTCCGGCAGCTGCCGGTCCGGCCGCTGCCGGTCCGGCGGCGGCCGCGGTCAGCCGGTGAGGTTCAGACCGGGGTCTCGCTCCAGCAGGCGGAGCGCCTCGGCACCGAGGCGCTCCGCGCTGCCGGGTGCGAACGCCGCCTGTGCGCCGTAGTAGAAGTGCGCCTGCTCCACCTCGTATCCGCCGGCGGCGTACTCGTCGCTGGTGGGGAAGTACCCTGGGCAGCCGTCGGCATACCCGAACACCACAAGGGGTTCTGGGGCCGCGGCCCGCATAGCCAGCGCGGTGGCCGCGAACGGTTCGCCGGGCAGGGCGACCAACCGGACGCCGGACCAGTCGAGCACGCTCACCCGGGCGGTCCAGCCGCTGCCGT
Organism: Actinopolymorpha singaporensis; assembly: GCF_900104745.1. NCBI lineage: Bacteria > Bacillati > Actinomycetota > Actinomycetes > Propionibacteriales > Actinopolymorphaceae > Actinopolymorpha > Actinopolymorpha singaporensis. The sequence goes on along the minus strand of NZ_LT629732.1, from coordinate 5,535,180 downwards.
CCAGGCGTTCGAGACCCACCTCGGCCGACCGTGCACCGACGGGCCCGTCGACCGGCCTGGTCTCGGCGTCAAGGGCCGCTTGCGCGATCGCCGTGCCGGCGCGTTCGCACGCGGCGTAGGTGCGGGTGTCACTCGCCTGGAGCGTGGACGAGCCGGCGGAGTGGCCGGTGTTGACGTCGCCGCAGCAGCCGGTGAGGAAGACAGCCACGGCACCAGGATGGGCAAGTTCGAGTTGACGGCGCACGACCCCGGGATAGTCGGCCGTCCACAACGTGTTGTCCGCGCCGAGTACGACGGGATGGCAGGCGTACGCGGTGACGACCGTGACCGTCGCGCCGGCCTCGTCCGCCCACACCAGCACGGGCAGAGCAGGATCAGTCGGCCCGCCGGGACGTCGCCGGTTGCGGGCAACGCCCGGGTCCGCGCCGATGCCGAACCGCAGCCGGGCCGGACGGGCGCCGCGGAGCGCCGTGCGTACGGCGTCGACGCAGGCGTCCTCCAGCAGGCGGAGGTGCCCGGGGTCGACCGGACCGCCCAGCCGGCCGGGAACCACCGCAGGGCCGCCGTGGGTGTGGGTGGCGGCGACGACCACCTCGGTGAGGACGGGGAGGTCGGCGAGGTTGGGGATCTCGCCGCCGAGCAGGCGTTCGCGGACCCGGCGGCAGGTGTCCTCGTGCAGGCCGCAGGCGTCCACCGTGACCACCGCGGTGCCGCCGACGGTCACCGTGCGGACGGTCAGCGGGTCGTGCGTCCCGGTCGCAGGGGAGGTGCGTGCGAGGAAGCCGGACATCGCCAGCCCGGCCGGCGGGGTGACGTCCACCGTCGCCGCGCCGACCAGGCTCACCCCGCCGAGCCGGCTCACCCCACCACCGGCGTTCCGGCGACCGTGACGCTGTCCACTGTCAAGGTCGGGTTGCCCGGGCTCCAGTGGAACGTCACCAGGTCCGCGGGCGCACCCGCTTCCAGCCGGCCGCGCCCACCCACGAACCGTCCCGGCGAACTCGTCGCCAGCGCCAGTGCCTCGGCGAGGGAGAACCGCCCGAGGTTCGCCACGTGTGCCACGCCGTCGGTGACCGGCCGCGCCGCGCCGGCGAGGTAGGGTGTGCCGACGTGGGAGAGCCGCCCGTCAGCGGACAGTTCCACCGCCCCGCCTACGGGCGTCTGGTAGACCCCGGGCGGAGAGCCGGCGAGGGTGGTGGCGTCCGACACCAGGACCGACCGGGCCGGGCCCTTGGCGGCGAGCATGGCGACCAGCGTGTCGGCCGGCAGGTGGTGCCCGTCGGCGATGAAGCCGGCGGTGAGCCGGTCGTCGGCGAGTTGCGCCCACACGTAGTTGGGATGGCGGGGGAGCACCGCGTGCGCACCGTTGCCGAGGTGCGTCGACAGACTCGCGCCGGCGTCGGCGGCCGCGTGGATCTGCTCGGGGGTGGCGCTGGTGTGGCCGATCGACACCCGCACCCCGCGGTCGACGAGCGCGCGAACGTACGACGGACTGCCGTCGAAGTGCGGCGACATGGTGACCATGCCCACCAGGCCCTCGCCCGCCTCCTGCCAGCGGTCGAACTCCGCGACGTCCGGCGGGCGGATCTGCTCGGCGTCGTGCACGCCGCGCGGCCCGTCCTCCGGTGAGAGGTGCGGGCCCTCCACGTGGACGTACGGAACGGCGTGCCGCACCATCGGGTCGCTCGCACGCGCCTCCGCCACCCTGCGCAGGCAGGTGAGGATGTGGTCCTCCGAGGCGGTGACGATGGTCGGCACCACCGTGGTGACCCCGACCTTCCACAGCGCCCGCACCATCGCGCCGATCGTGTCCGGTCCGGCCTCTGCGGCGTTCACGTCGAAGCCGGCGAAGCCGTTGACCTGCAGGTCGACCAGGCCAGGAGCCAACCAGGGTTGGGATCCGTCCTCGTTGCCGGTGTCGGCGTTGTCGACGTGGACCTGCGTGATCCGTCCGTCCGCCACCTCGACGGTGCACCACCGGCCGGTTGCCGGGTCGCGGCCGGCGATCTCGAAGGTGCGACGCGGGTTCTCCGGACCCGCCCCGGGTTCAGTCGAGCGCACCGGCGGAGTCCTGGTCGAGGTAGAGGACGCAGGAGGGGTGCGTACGCAACGCCGTCGCCGGGCAGGCCTCGCCGATCGGGTCGTTCAGCGTGCGCCGGACGGCCTCCGCCTTGGCCCTTCCCGGCACGACACAGAACAGGTGGTCGGCCTGCAGCAACCGGGGCACCGTCAGGGTGAGCGCTCGCGGTGGAACGTCGTCGAAGGTGGGGAAGCAGCCGTCGTCAACCTGTTGTTGGCGGCAGGTGTCGTCGAGCTCGACCACCTTCACCGCCTCCGGGTCGGCGAAGTCGGCGACCGGTGGGTCGTTGAACGCGATGTGCCCGTTGACGCCGATGCCCAGGCACACCAGGTCGATCGGCTCGGCCGCCAGCAGGTCGGCGTACTCCCGCGCCCGCCGGCCGGGGTCGCCGTCGGTGCGCATCAGGTGCACCTCCTTGAACGGCACCCGGTCGAAGATCGCCTGGCGAAGCCACTGCCCGAACCGCTGCGGCGCCTCCTGCGGCAGGCCGATGTAGTCGTCCATCTGGAACGCGGTCACCCGCGTCCAGTCGATGCCCACCTCCGCCACGAGCGCGTCCAGGGTCTCCTGCTGGCTCGGGGCCGCGGCGAACACCATCCGCACCGAGTTCTGGTAGCTCAGGCGCTCGCGCAGCTGCGCGGCGATGTCGGCCGCCGCCGCGTAGCCGAGACTCGCTCGGTCGGGAAAGACGCGGACGATCGGTTCGGTCACTGGTGTTTCCTCTCGACGTCGTTGGGTGTTCGATGGCCGGCGTCGCCGGTCGCGGCGAGGAGTTCGGCCTGGAGCAGCAGCGCGCGGGCGATGTGGAACGGGTCCTTCACCGGCAGGGCGACCGTGCGGTTCAGTGGTGCGCCGTCGCGCGAACGAATCTGCACCCACTCCCTCCCACGACCCGCCGGGAACGTGCCGTAGGTGTAGCTTCGCAGCCGCTCGTGCCATCCTGAGAGTTCGGGTGCATACGCCGGAAACCGCCCGGCCAGCAGCCGCGTCGCGTACAACGCCTCGGCGTGTGGCCACCACAGCTTGGTGTCCCAGGTCTCGCGGACCAGCACCTCGTAGGGGTCGTCGAGCGTCCGGCCGCGGGGCGGGCCGCCATCAAGGTCGACGTAGCGGAGCAGTCCGCCGTGCTCGTCGTCCCAGCCGATCCGCAAGGCGTGCAGGGCGGCCTCCGGAATCCACGCCCGGTCGCCGTCCGCGCCGAACGCGCCGCCACCGAGCGCCGCCTGCACGCCCGGCACGCTGTCCGCCGCGTGCACCAGGAACCACAGACATTCCAGGGCGTGCCCTGGTGTACGGTGCCGGGCCAGCAGGGTGTCGTCGCGGCCCGGGACGCGGGGGACCAGCTCCCGAAGGTCGTGGCCCGCGCGCAGTTCGCGCGCGATCATGGCCGCCGCCTCGGCGGCGATGGCGGCGGCCGGGCCGTCGTTGGTGTGGCTGCCGGTTGCCCGGTGGACCTCCGTCGCCGTGCCCACGCAGATCATCGGCAACGACAGCGCCGCGAAGTCCCGGTGGATCGGGTACGGGTCCGTGCGCGCCTGCCCGCCCCGGACCCTTGCCGCGGCGGACTCGAGCAGTGTCAACGCCAGCTTGCCCGCCTCGGCGGCCTCAGCGGCGTCGTCGGCGTCGGCGGCCTCGCAGGTCGGGCCGACCCGTGCCCAGGCGGCCAGGCCGAGTGCGACGAAACAGTCGGCGAAGACGCTGGTGTGCAGTCCGGCCCCGGGAGTGGGCTCGTGCGGGGTTCCGGCGGCATCGGTGACGTACGCCGTGGTCGCGTCCGGCAGCACCGCGTGCCTACGAACGAAGGCCGCGCTCTGCCCGGCGAGTGCACGCAGGTCCGCGGCGTCAAGCACGTCTTGCCCGGTGAGCACGCCGCGTTCGAGTGCGTCGGCGGCGCTTGCCAGCAACCAGATCCAGCGTCCCTGGGACCAGGTGTACTTGTCGGTGGACAGCAGGTGCTCACCGGAGTTGTCCCAGCAGGTGAAGACGCCGCCACGGATGCGGTCCGGCGCGTTCCGCAGCCACCAGGCCAGCACGTCGTGCACCAGATGGTCGACGACTCCGGCGTACTCACCGGACTCCGCCGCGCCTGTGCTGTCGGGACCGTCGAAACCGGTCGTCGCAGGTGTCTCAGGTGTCTCAGGCACGCGAGGTCACCTCGCGCGTCTCCTCCGCCGGACAGGGGTCCTCCTGCGACATGGCCGCGACCAGTGCTGCGCTGTCGGGGGTCCCCATGTCACTCCTCCGCACCGGGCATGGATGACCGACAAGTCTTTCGTGCAAGCGGTTGCGCGTCAATCACGGATCGGGCAGGTGCCCTTGCCGATATCGGAAACCTGGCGGCGTTGTTCGTCCGGGCATGGTGTGCAACCGTTTGCAGGCATGGCGGAGAACGCGCACCCTCCGATCGGTGTCCCGGGCGTCGGTGTCGCGGGCGGTCGTGTCCCGGGCGTCGGTGTCGCGGTCGTCGGCGCCGGCGTGATGGGCGCCGCCCACGCGGCGGTGGTGGCCGCCGACCCGCGCGCGAGGCTGGTCGGGGTGGCCAGCGTTCCCGACACGGCCGCACGTGAGGTCGCCCGCCGCCACGGCGCGGAAGTGGCCACCGACGACTACCGCACGCTGCTTCGGCGTACCGACGTCGACCTGGTGATCGTGGCCACCCCGGACCACCTGCACACGCCGATCGCGGTCGAGGCCGCGCTGGCCGGCAAGGCGATCCTGGTGGAGAAGCCGCTGGCCACCAGCCTGGCGGACGCCGACAAGGTGATCGCAGCCGTCGAGCGGTCCGGCGTCACGGCGATGACGTCGTTCAACCACCGCTGGATCCCGAGCTACGCGCAGGCGAAGGCCGCGATCGAGGCGGGCCGGATCGGCCGGCCGCGGATGGCGTACGCACGCAAGAACGACCGGATCCACGTGCCCACGCAGATGCTGTCCTGGGCGGCCGACACCACGCCCGCGTGGTTCCTGTCCAGCCACGACATCGACCTGGTGTGCTGGTTCTTCGGCGAGGACCGCGCGGTCGAGGTGTACGCCACGGCTGTCCGGGGAGTGCTCGACGGGCAGGGTGTGCGCACCCCGGACGCCATCCAGGCGCAGGTGCGGTTCGCATCCGGAGCGGTGGCGACGTTCGAGTCCTGCTGGATCTACCCCGACACCTACCCGACGATGACGGACTCGTTCGTCGAGGTGGTCGGCGAGCACGGCGTAGTGCACCTGGACCGCAAGGACGACCAGCTCGAGGTGGCCACGCCGTCGGAGTTCGAGTACCCACGCATCTCGATCATGCCGGTGCTGCACGGGGTGCCGGCGGGCGCGCTCGCCTACGCCGTCGGGCACATGATCGGCTGCGTCGCCGACGGGGGACCACCGTTGGTGAGCCTCGCGGAGAGCCGGCGGGTGACCGCGATCCTGGCAGCAGTGCACGAGTCCGTCTCCGGTGGCGGGCCGGTCGCGGTCGCGAGCTGAGCCGGGCTTCGCTCGCCCGACCAACGGCGAGCAACAGGCCAGCGCCGGATCGCCTACGTCAACGGCCCGGGGACGTCGTGGCGCACCAGCAAAGGCGCCGCGTCGACGCCGGCCGCGTCGACGCCGGCCGCGCGCGGCGACCGCGACCACCGCGCCGCCACACCACCAGGCGGTAGCCCGGGACAGTGCTCGGTGGGCCGGGTCAGTGCTCGGTGGGCCGGGTCAGTGCTCGGTGGGCCGGGTCAGCTCCACCGGGAGTTCCTTCGCGGCGGAACGGTCCAGCAGCCACAGGGTGCGCTGCCGGCCGCGTACGCCCGCCGCGGGGATCTGCACCGGTCCGGCCCCGCCGAGGGCGAGGCGTACCGCCCCGGCCTTCTCCTCACCGGACACCAGGAACCACACCTCGCGGGCGGCGTTGAGCGCGGGGAACGTCAGCGACAACCTGGTCGGCGGCGGCTTCGGCGCACCGTGCACCGCGACCACCGAATCCTCCTCCTCGTGCACCGCGGGATGCTCGGGGAAGAGCGACGCGACGTGCCCGTCCGGCCCCACGCCGAGCATGAGGACGTCGAACCGCGGGACCGGCCCGTGGTCCTCCGGCCGGGCCGCCGCGCGGAGTTCTTCGGCGTACCGGCGTGCCGCGTCCTCGGGGCGGTCGCCCTCGGCTCCGTCCGCGGCCGGCATCGGGTGGACCCGGTCCGCGGGGATGGGCACGTGGTCGAGCAGTGCTGCCCGCGCACCGGTCTCGTTGCGTTCGGGGTCGCCCTCCGGTACGAAGCGTTCGTCGCCCCACCAAACGTCAAGGCGCGACCAGTCGATGGCGTCCCTGGCCGGTGCGGCGGCGAGCGCGGCGAGGACGGCGGTGCCGATACCGCCGCCGGTCAGGACCACGTGTGCGGTGCGCCCACCGGCCTGGCCGTCGACCACCCGGGTCACCAGACGGGCAGCGACGGCCTGGGCCAGGAGGTCCTTGTGGGCGTGGACTACCACCTCGGGCGCACCCATCAGGCGCCGTCCGAGTCGGTACGGCGGCGCGCCGACCGGCCGGCGCTCCTCGGGGCGGACGCCCGCTCGGCAGCGGCCTTCCGGCCGGGTGCCTTCTTCGCCGCCTTCTCGGCGGGGGCCTTCTTCGCGGCTGCTTCCTTCGCCGGCGCCTTCTTTGCTCCGGCCTTCTTTGCGGGCGCCTGCTTGGCCGTGGTGTCTTCGGCAGGGGCCTTCTTCGCCGCCTTCTTGGCCACCTTCCGGTCGGACGCCAGCGCATCCTCGGCAGGCGATCGGTCGGCAGCCGACTTCGTCGCCGGGCGGGCCGCCGCATCGGATCCCGCCGCTCCGTCACCGTCGGAGCCGCCCGCGGGACGCTCGTCGGCGGACGTACGCGCGGGTCCGTTGGCCGAGCCCTTGCGGTTGGCCTGGGCCCGGTCGAGGAGTTCGGAGACGGTCTCGGCGTACACGTCGTCGGGGTCGAGGCGGCGCAGCTCCTCGGCCAGCAGCTCGAAGGTGTCCCGCCGCTTCAGGGCCACGTGGCGTTCGGGCTGACCGGGAACGGTGTAACGCGCCAGCCGCCCGTCGGGCCGGGTGATGGCGACGTCGCCCGCGTCGGTGTGAAGCACGGCCGCGGTGATGCCCGGCCCCCGGCTGGACTTCACCTTGGTGGGCACCCGCAGCCGTCGGCACAGCCACGCCGCCAGCAGGTCGGCACTGGCGTTGCCGCGCTCGGCCTCGACGGTCGCACCGGTCACCCGGCTGTGCGGCTGGTCCAGGGCGGCGGCCAGCAGCGCCCGCCACGGTGTGACCCGGGTCCACGACAGGTCGGTGTCGCCGGGCTGGTAGCTGCCGCACTGGGAGATCAGCGTCTCCAGTGACCGGCGCGAGGCTGCCGCGTCGGTCACCCGGCGCTGGGCCAACCGGCCCACCGCGTCCTGCGAGGGCACCTCGGGCGCCTTGTTCGGCCACCACACCACGACCGGCGACTCCGGCAGCAGCAGGGGCATCACGACCGACTCGGCGTGCCGGGCGAGGTCGCCGTACAGGCGGAGCAGGACGCTCTCACCGGGCCCGGCCTCACCGCCGACCCGGACCTCGGCGTCCAGCCGGGCCGCGCCGCGACCGCCGCGAGGGATGACGCCGAGGATGCGGGACGGGTGCTCCTTCGCCGCCTCCAGCGCCGCCCTGAGCGCGTCGTAGTGGCTGCTCTCGTCGGCGACGACCACCAGCGTGAGAACCATGCCCATCGCCGGGCTGCCCGAGCTGGCGCGCGCCCTGACCAGCGCGGAAGCGATCTTGCTCGCGGTGGTGTCGGACAGGTCGATGATCACGGACGCCTCCAGGCCCGGCCGTCGCGGGCCAACATCTCGTCGGCGGACGCCGGCCCCCAGGTGCCGGCGGGGTACTGCTCGGGCTTGGTGTGCTCGGCCCAGTAGTTGACGATCGGGTCGAGGATCCGCCAGGACAGCTCCACCTCCTCGTGCTGCGGGAAGAGGGGGGAGTCACCGAGCAGCACGTCGAGGATCAGTCGTTCGTACGCCTCCGGCGAGGACTCGGTGAACGCACCGCCATAGGCGAAGTCCATCGTCACGTCGCGGATCTCCATCTGGCTGCCCGGCACCTTCGAGCCGAACCGCAGGGTGATCCCCTCGTCGGGCTGGATCCGCATCACCAGGGTGTTGTTGCCCAGCTCCTCGGTCGCGGTGGATGCGAACGGCAGGTGCGGGGCCTTCTTGAACACCACGGCCACCTCGGTGACCCGGCGGGCGAGCCGCTTGCCGGTGCGCAGGTAGATCGGGACGCCCGCCCACCGCCGGTTGTCGATGTCCAGCTTGACCGCGGCGTAGGTCTCGGTCCGGGAGTCCGGCGGGATGCCCTCCTCCTGGAGGTATCCGCGTACCTTGATCCCACCGGCCCAGCCCTCGGAGTACTGCCCGTGCGCGGTGTGCAGGTCGAGCCGGCGGGGCAGCTGGATCGCGGCCAGGACCTTCTGCTTCTCCAGCCGCAGGCTCTGCGCGTCGAAGCTCACCGGCTCCTCCATGGCGGTCAGCGCCACGAGCTGGAGCAGGTGGTTCTGGATGACGTCGCGGGCCGCGCCGATGCCGTCGTAGTAGCCTGCCCGGCCGCCGATGCCGACGTCCTCGGCCATGGTGATCTGCAGGTGGTCGACGTAGTTGGAGTTCCAGACCGGTTCGAACAGCTGGTTGGCGAAGCGCAGCGCCAGGATGTTCTGGACGGTCTCCTTGCCGAGGTAGTGGTCGATGCGGAAGACCTGCTCGGGGGAGAAGACCTCCGAGACGATGGCGTTCAGCTCGCGTGCGCTGGCCAGATCGTGCCCGAACGGCTTCTCCACCACGACCCGGCGCCAGTGGTCCTCGCTCTGCTCGGCCAGGCCGTGCTTCTTCAGCTGGCGCACGGTCACCGGGAACAGCTTCGGCGGCACCGAGAGGTAGAAGACGTGGTTGCCGTTGGTGCCGCGTTCGCGGTCGAGGTCGTCGATGGTGGCGCGCAGCCGCTCGAACGACGGGTCGTCGTCGAGCTCGCCGGGCACGAATCGGAAGCCTTCCGACAGCTGCTTCCAGACCTCTTCACGGAACGGCGTACGGGCGTACTCCTTGACCGCGTCGTGCACGACGCGTTCGAAGTCCTCGTGCGCCCAGTCGCGCCGGGCGAAGCCCACCAGGGCGAACCCCGGCGGGAGCAACCCGCGGTTGGCGAGGTCGTAGACGGCCGGCATCAGCTTCTTGCGGGCCAGGTCGCCGGTGACACCGAAGATCACCAGGCCGCACGGGCCGGCGATGCGCGGCAGCCGGCGGTCCTGCGGGTCGCGCAGTGGGTTGGTCTCTGCCGCCGACACCGCCGCCATCGGCCAGTGCAGGGGCTCGGTGTCGGCCGACACCCCCACGACGTTGGAGCCGGCGCCCCGCTGGGAGCCGGCTTCGGTGGTTCCTCCTGCGTCGGTCATGTGCGCACCTTTCCGGCTGCGTCCAGCAGCTGGGCGAGACCGGCCTTCCGGTCGGTCAGGTGGAATCGCAGCGTGGGGAATCCCTTGTCCCGCAGGATGCCGAGGTCGCCGACGGCCTGGGCGTAGATGAGCTGCCCGAAGGTGTACGGCCGGCCGGGGACCTCGAGGTCGTCGGTGACGGCCCCGGTGATCTCCACGAATGCACCGTTGGGATGCCCGCCCTTGTGATACTGCCCGGTCGAGTGCAGGTACCTCGGCCCGAAGCCGAAGGTCACCTGGAACGGGACCGAGGCGGCGAGGGCGGGACGCAGCCGGGCGGCGTCCGCGTCGGCGTCCCGGTCGAGGTAGGCCAGCAGCGCGAGGTAGCCACGCTCGGGTACCGCCTCGACGATGGCGCTGAGGGCCTGCTCGACCGAGCTCGCACCGGCCAGCAGCTTCTCGTCGCCGTAGACCTCGACCGCACCGTCGGCGAAGGCGGGGGAGGGGGCGGACTCCTGCGAGGGCGGCTGGTCCAGCAGCGAGCGGGCGGCCTTCTTGGCCTCCTCGACGTTGGGCTGGTCGAAGGGGTTGATCCCGATCAACCGGCCGGCGACCGCCACCGCCGTCTCCCACACCTGGAACAACGCGCCGAGCGAGCCGTCGGTCACGACCAGGCCGGGCACGGTCTGCTCGGGGGTGCCGATCGCCACCGGGGTGACGTCGGGTCCCGGGTTCGCCCAGCCGGGCGTGGCGTCGGAGGTGCCGCCGACGTCGACCGGCAGCAGGCCCCGGCCGAGCTTCCCCGTCGACTCGGCGATGAGCTGCTCGGCCCACGCGCCGAACCCGGTGACGGAGGTGGTTCCCTCGCCCAGCACGACCTTGTCCCGACCGGCCTGGTGCCCGGCGCCCAGAGCGGCGCCCAGGGCCAGGGCGGGGTTGTCGGCGCTGTCCTGCGCCAGCGCCGGGAGCACCGCCTCGGCCTGGTCGAGCAACTCCGCGACGTCGGCCCCGGCCAGCCCCGCCGGGACCAGCCCGAACGCGGTCAGTGCGCTGTAGCGGCCGCCGACGTTCGGGTCGGCGAGGAACACCTTGCGATAGCCCTCACGCGCGGCCAGCTCGGCGAACGGCGAGCCCGGGTCGGTGACCACGACGATCCGGCTGGGGCCGTCGATGCCGGCGTCGGCGAACGCCTTGAGGTAGGCCCGCCGGTGGCTGTCGGTCTCCACGGTCGACCCGGACTTGCTCGACACCACCAGGACGGTGCGGTCGAGATCCTGCCCGATCGCCCGCGCGATGACAGACGGATCGGTCGAGTCGAGCACTGTCAACGGCACGTTGGCGGTGGTCGTGATCACCTCCGGTGCCAGCGAGGAGCCGCCCATGCCGGACAGGACGATGTGGTCCAGACCCTCCTGGCGCAGCTGCGCCTGCAGCGCCTCGATCTCGGCCAGCAGCGGCCGGGACGTACGCGGGAGGTCGACCCAGCCCAGCCGGATCGATGCCTCCGGCTCCGCGTCCGGGCCCCACAGCGTGGCGTCCTTCGCGGCGAGCTTGGAGGCCACCTGGTCCTTGACCAGTCGGCTGACCGCGTCATCCTCGGGCCGGGTGACCTCGACGGTGAGCCCTTCGGCGCTCACTTCTTGTTTCCCCCCTCGAGTGCGGTGCGTACGGTGTCGAGGAGTTCCTTCCAGCTGGCCGCGAACTTCTCCACGCCCTCGACCTCGAGCTGCTCGACCACCTCGTCGTAGCTGATGCCGAGCTTCTCCAGACCGGCGATCAGCTGACGGGCCTCGTCGTAGCGGCCGCGCACGGTGTCCCCCCGTACTTCGCCGTGGTCGGCGAACGCGTTCAGCGTGGCCTCGGGCATGGTGTTGACCACGCCGTCGGTGACCAGTTCGGTGACGTAGATCGTGTCCGGCAGGTTGGGGTCCTTGGTGGAGGTGGAGGCCCACAGCGGGCGCTGCGGCTTGGCGCCGGCGGCCGCCAGCGCCTTCCACCGGTCGGAGGAGAACACCTCTTCGTACGCCTCGAACGCCAGCCGCGCGTTGGCGATGGCCGCCTTGCCCTTCAGGGCCTTGGCCTCGTCGGTGCCGATCTTGTCCAGGCGCTTGTCGTACTCGGTGTCGACCCGGCTGACGAAGAAGGACGCGACGCTGCCGATGCGGCTCAGGTCGAGGCCCTTATCCTTGGCCTTCTCCAGCCCGGTCATGAACGCGTCCATCACGTCCCGGTAGCGCTGGAGGGCGAAGATCAGCGTGACGTTGACGCTGATGCCCTCGGCGAGCGCGGCGGTGATCGCGGACAGCCCTTCGCGGGTGGCCGGGATCTTGATGAAGAGGTTGGGCCGGTCGACAAGCCACCACAGGGCTCGTGCCTCGGCCACGGTCTTCAGGGTGTCCTTGGCCAGGCGCGGGTCGACCTCCAGCGACACCCGGCCGTCGACGCCGTCGGTGCGGTCGTAGACCGGGCGCAGGACGTCGCAGGCCCAGCGGATGTCGTACGTCGTGATCGCGCGCACGGCCTCCTCGAGGTCGACGCCCCGGGCGGCGAGATCGCGGTTCTGTTCGGCGTAGTCGTCGGCCTTCCCAACCGCCTTGGCGAAGATCGTCGGGTTGCTGGTCACTCCGACGACGTGCTTGTCGGCGACGAGTTCGGCGAGGTTGCCGGTGGAGAGGCGGCCACGCGAGACGTCGTCGATCCAGACGGCCACGCCCGCGTCGGACAGTGCGGCAAGTCGGTCGTTCATCGAGTCTCCTTAGCTGTGTGGGTGTCGGGGCTCAGCCGCGTACCGCCTCCAGGCTCTCCCTGGCGGCTTGCGCCACCGTGCCCGCCGTAAATCCGAACTCCTCGAACAGGGTCTGGTAATCCGCCGAGGCCCCGAAGTGTTCGATCGAGACGATCCGGCCGGCGTCACCGGCGAAGCGGTACCACGGCTGGGCGATGCCGGCCTCGACGCACACCCTGGCCCGCACGGTCGGCGGGAGGACGGTGTCGCGGTAGGACTTGTCCTGCGCGTCGAACCACTCCACGCACGGCATCGAGACGACCCGGGCCGCGACGCCCTCCTCGGCGAGCTGCTCGCGGGCGGCCACCGCCATCTGCAGCTCGGAGCCGGTCGCGATCAGGATCACGTCGGGCACCGCGTCACCCGGTGCGTCGACGAGGACGTAGCCGCCGCGGCCGACCTCGCTCGCCGGCGCGAAGCCGCTGCCCTCCGAACGGTCGAAGGTCGGGAGATTCTGCCGGGACAGCGCGAACCCCTTGGGCCTGTCGGGCCGGGAGAGGGCGAACTTCCACGCCGCCGCCGTCTCGTTGGCGTCACCGGGCCGGATGATCTCCAGTCCCGGAATCGCCCGCAGCGAGGCGAGGTGCTCGATCGGCTGGTGGGTCGGCCCGTCCTCGCCCAGGCCGATCGAGTCGTGCGTCCAGACGTAGAGGACCGGCAGCTGCATCAGCGCCGCCAGCCGCACCGAGGGGCGCATGTAGTCGCTGAACACCAGGAACGTCGCGCCGTAGGGCCGGGTCCCGCCGTGCAGGGCGATGCCGTTGAGGATCGCGCCCATGCCGTGCTCGCGGATGCCGAAGTGCAGCACCCGGCCGTACCAGTCGCCGGCGAACTCCTTGGTGGAGTACTCCGGTGGGATGAACGACGGCTCGCCGACGGGCGTGGTGTTGTTGGATTCCGCGAGATCGGCCGAGCCGCCCCACAGCTCCGGCAGCACCGGGGCGAGCGCGGAGATCACCGCACCGGACGCCTTGCGGGTGGCGACGGCCTTGCCCGCCTCGAACGTCGGGATCCGGTCGGTCCAGCCCTCGGGCAGCCGGCGCTCCCGCATCCGGTCCAGCAACCGGGCGCGCTCGGGGTTCTCGGTCCGCCAGGCGGAGAAGGCGCCGGTCCAGTCCCGGTGCGCCTGGCCGCCGCGCTCGCGCACCTTGCGTACGTGCTCGAGGACCTCGTCCTCCACCACGAACGTCTCGTCCGGGTCGAAGCCCAGGATGCGCTTGGTCGCGGCCACCTCGTCGGCGCCGAGTGCGGCACCGTGCGCCTTGCCGGTGTTCTGGGCGTGCGGTGCGGGCCAGGCGATGATGGTGCGCAGGACGATCAGCGACGGACGGTCGGTCTCGGCGATCGCCTTCTCGTAGGCGTCGTACAGCGCCTGGACGTCCTCGACGTACTCCTCGGAGCGCTTCCACTCCACGGTCTGCACGTGCCAGCCGTAGGCCTCGTAGCGCTCGGCGACGTTCTCCGACAGGGCGATCGTGGTGTCGTCCTCGATGGAGATCTTGTTCTCGTCGTACAACGCGACGAGGTTGCCGAGCTTCTGGTGACCGGCCAGCGCGCTGACCTCGTGGCTGATGCCCTCCTCGATGTCACCGTCACTGACGATCGTGTAGATCCGGTGGTCGAACGGGCTCTGACCGGCCGGGGCGTCCGGGTCGAGCAGGCCGCGCTCGCGGCGGGCGGCCATGGCCATGCCGACGGCGTTGCCCAGCCCCTGTCCGAGCGGACCGGTCGTCGTCTCCACTCCTGGGGTGTGCCCGTGCTCGGGGTGACCAGGGGTGCGGCTGCCCCACTTGCGGAAGTGCTTGAGGTCTTCCAGATCGAGCAGGCCGGCGAAGAAGAGCTGGATGTACAGCGTGAGACTGGTGTGGCCGGCGGAGAGCACGAACCGGTCGCGGGCGATCCAGTCGGGGTCGGCGGGGTCGTAGCGCATCAGCCGCTGGAAGAGGAGGTACGCCGCGGGCGCCAGGCTCATCGCGGTGCCGGGGTGGCCGTTGCCGGATTTCTCGACCGCATCCATGGCGAGCGCGCGGATGGTGTCCACGGCCCGCTTGTCCAGGTCGGTCCAGTCGAGGGGGGCAGGTGCGTCGCTGGAAGTCATACGGCTGATCGACTCCTGTCAGAGGATGCGGAAGCCATCATTTGCGAGCCTACCCACGTGCGGATCTGCTCGCGCGGCGGTGCCGTCCACCGCGAGGCCCGGAAATGACCCTGGATCACTGTGCGCGGTGCGGCGCAGTGGTGTGGCTTACCCCGCGCAGGACGACGGAACCGTTTCGCCCCCGCGATTGTGTCCGGACTGTATGGGTATGGGGGTCCGGCCGCACGCCACCGTAAGCCCGGGGAAGGCCCTCCGGGGAACGGCTCCTAGACTTGCGGCGATCGTGCGGCCGGACCGTCCGGCCGATTTGTACTCCGGTGACGAGGTGTTCGTGGCGGCAGTCGACTCCGGCCCCATCGCTTCCGGCCCCACCACCTCGGGGTCGCGCACCTCGGGCCACCGCACCGCCGGGCCGGACGCGGGACACGGACGCACCGCCCCGCCCGGCCGGGCGCACTGGCGGGACGTCGTGGCGGCGTACGTCGCCCTCACCAAGCCCCGCATCATCGAGCTCCTCCTCGTCACCACCGTGCCGGTGATGTTCCTCGCCCAGCGAGGCGTCCCGTCGCTCGGGCTGGTGCTCGCCACGATGGTCGGCGGCATCGCCGCCGCCGGCAGCGCCAACACCCTGAACTGCGTACTCGACCGCGACATCGACGAGCGGATGCGCCGCACCCGCCGCCGGCCCCTGCCCCGGCACGCGGTGGGCCCGCGCAATGCCGCGGTCTTCGGCATCGCGCTCGGCCTGGTGGCGACACTGTGGCTGGGCTTCGTCGTCAACTGGCTGTCGGCCGGGCTCGCACTGGCCGCGAACGCTTTCTACATCCTCGTATACACGCTGGTGCTGAAGCGCCGTACGTCACAGAACATCGTGTGGGGCGGCATCGCGGGCTGCTTCCCGGTGGTGATCGGGTGGACGGCGGTGCGCGGGTCCCTCGACTGGGCGCCGCTGGCGCTGGTGCTGGTGGTGTTCTTCTGGACGCCGCCGCACACGTGGACGCTGGCGATGCGCTACCGCGAGGACTACGCCGAGGCCGGTGTGCCGATGCTGCCGGTGGTCGCCACCGAGCGCGCCGTCGCCTGGCAGGTGGTGGCCTACTCCGCCGCGACCGTGCTGGCCTCCCTGGCCCTGTGGCCGATCGCGCCGACCGGCTGGCTGTATCCCGTCGCCGCGGCCGTGCTGGGCGCCGTCGTCATGGTGGAGGCGTTCGCGCTGGTACGCCGGGTCGCGCGCGGCCAGACCGGCCCGGCGCTGCGGCCGATGCGCTTCTTCCACTGGTCCAACCTCTACCTCGCGCTGTTGTTCGTGGCGGTCGCGCTGGACCCGCTGGTGACGCGCTGAGCCGTCGGTCCCCGCGGGCCTGACCGTTGCCGAACACTCCTCCGTACGGGCGTCCCGGCCGCATAGGCTGGAGCCCGGTCGTCGCGCGCCGGGTGCGACGACGCGGTAAACGGGCAGTGAGGGGTGCACCGCACAGATGGCTGGTACGGCAGAGCACGGTCCACGCGACGATTTCCACGACGGTCTCCAGAACGCTCCGCTGAACAGTTCGCACATCACTCCCCAGGGCAACCGGCGCGACGACGTCGAGGCCGCCCTCGACCTGGACGGCCTGCCGTCCCGCCACCTCGACTGGCCCGACTGCCGCAACGCGCGCGACCTCGGCGGGCTGCCGACCACCGACGGCCGGGCGATCCGGCACCGCGCGCTGATCCGCACCGACAGTCCGCACCGCCTCACCGAGCAGGGTGTCGCCGCCGTGCACGCGTACGGCGTGAGCCGGGTCATCGACCTGCGCCGGCACGCCGAGTGCGAGCGTGCGCCGAGCCCGTTCCTGGGCACCCCGCTGCACTGTCACGTGCCTGTCCAGAACCCCGCCGACCCCGACCACGAGTGGCTCACCCTCGCCGAGATCTACATCGCGATGCTCGACCTGCGGCCGCGGCTGTTCGCGACCGCCGTGGCCGCGATCGCCGACGCCCCGCCCGGTGGTGTCGTGGTGCACTGCGCCGGCGGCAAGGACCGCACCGGGATGGTGGTGGCCATGGCGCTGCATCTCGCCGGAGTGGAGACGGCCACCATCGCCGCCGACTATGCCCTGACCGAGGGCCGGCTGGTGGAGGAGAACGCCGCCGCCCTCGCGGCCATCAGCGACCCGCGGGTGCGCGAGATCATGCGCGGGCTCCAGCCGACGCCGCCGGAGGTCATGCGGACCACGCTGGAGCACCTGGACAGCAAGTACGGAGGTGTCGCGAACTACCTCGAGCGCGGCGGATTCGGGCCGGACCGGGCGCAGGGGCTGCGGGACCGCCTGGTCGGCTGAGGTGCGGCCTGCGTTCGGCAGGTGCCCGTAGGGTCAGCGGGCGGCGCGCTCCTCGTATGCGCACCGGGTCGCGGGATCGCCGCAGCACTGCTGCAGCCCGGCCAGGGGGTGGTGCTCGACCGGCGTTCCCCGGCGTACGGTCGCCCACGCGACCAGCCCTCCGGCCGCGCACACCACCGCCGCGATCACCATCGCCCGGACATAGCCCGGCCCGAGCGGGCCGCCGCCCATACTCACGCCCGCGACCGGCGGCAGGATGGCCACCGCCAGCAGCCCGGCGGTACGCGCCACCGCGTTGTTGACGCCGGACGCCGTGCCCACCCGGGCCTCCGGCACCGACGCGAGCACGGTCGAGGTCAGCGGCGCCACGGTGATGGACAGGCCCAGTCCGAACACCACCACCGAGGGCAGCACCACCGTCCAGTACGACGTACCCGGCACGATCCTGGCCATCAGCGCCAGGCCGGCGGCGGCGACCAGCGGCCCGATCGTCATCGGCAGCCGGGGTCCGATGCGTTGCGCGAGGTCGCCGATCCTGGGGGAGAGCAGCAGCATCAGCACCGTCAACGGCAGGTTGACAACGCCCGCGGCCAGCGCGGAGTAGCCGAGGGACTGCTGCAGCTGCAGCGCCAGCAGGAACAACGCGCCGCCCAGCGCGGCGTACACCGCGAGCGTGGTGAGGTTCGCGCCGGTGAACTGGCGGGAACCGAAGATGTCCAGGGGGAGCAGCGGATCCGGTGAGCGCCGCTCCACCAGCGGGAACCCGACCAGACCCGCGACGCCGATGACCACCGCGACGACGGTCGCGGGTGTCCAGCCGTGGGCGGGCACCTCGATCAGTGCGTACATCAGGCCGGCGAGCCCCGCGGTGACGCAGACCGTTCCGAGCACGTCGAGCCGGTGGGACGTGGCCGCGGCCCGGCTTTCCGGCACGTGGCGTACGGTCAGCGCCAGCGCGACCGCGGCGATCGGGAGGTTGATCAGGAAGACCCACCGCCAGGACGCGGCGACCACCAGCCAGCCGCCGACGAACGGGCCGACCGCCGCGGCGACGCCGGTGAGTCCGGCCCAGGCGCCGACCGCCCGGCCCCGGTCCTCCGAGCGGATCGAGGCGTCGATCAGGGACAGGCTGCCGGGAACGAGCAGGGCGCCGCCGACGCCTTGGGCGAGCCGGGCGGCCACGAGCACCGGCCCGCTGGGCGCCAGCCCGCAGGCCAGCGAGGCCAGCGTGAACAGGACCAGACCGAGCGTGAACACCCGCCGCCGGCCGTACCGGTCGCCGAGGACCCCGCCGAGCAACAGCAGCGCACTGAGGGTGAGCAGGTAGCCGTCCAGTACCCACTGCTGGACCAGCAGTCCGCCGCCGAGAGAACGCCCGATGGCGGGCAGGGCGATGGTGACCACCGTCCCGTCCAGCAGGGCCATGCCGGAGCCGAGGATCGCGGCGGTCAGCACCCACCGCCCGGTGGGGGAGGCGAGGGACACCCGGTGACCGTCCGTGTTGCCGCCGGAGCCGGCGGAGCCGGCGCCGGACGCGGTGCTGCTCATGGTGACCGAGCCTACGGAACCCGATTGTGGCCAGGACGGGCCATCTGGGTATGATTCCTCTGCGACGGCGTCCGCCGTCTCTCCTGTGGGCGAGCCGCCCGCATGGTCGCCCTCCGAGCGTTGTTCCGTTTCCGCCTGCCAGGCCCTTCTCGCGTGCCGGCCGGGCGTCGCGCGCACCGCGGACCGGAAGTCGCGGCCGCAGCCATTTCACGGAGCTGTCCTTCTTCATGCCCCAGTACTCCGAGGCGGAATACTCCCGCCGCGTTCGTCGTACCACCTCTGACTTCAGCAGTGCCGCTCGTACCTCCGGTTCCGGCCGTTCCGCGGGCTCCTCCCGTTCCTCCGGTATCTCCGGCGCCAACGGTCCGCGCCGTCGCGGTGACGCAGCGCCCGCGGGCCGTTCCCGGGGCCGGGTCACCCGCCCGCAGCGCGGTGGTAGGCCCACTTCCGCCCCCTCGCAGGACGGACTTGCCGCGTACGAGCGCGAGCTGGATGCCGCTCTGGACGCGGCCTCCGTCGCCGAGTCCGCCGACCTGCCCGCGAGCTTCGCCGAGACCGGCCTGCCCGAGCGGCTGGTCGAGGCGCTCTCCCGGCGGGGGATCGACCGGCCGTTCGCCATCCAGGCCAGAACGTTGCCCGACACCCTCGCCGGGCGCGATGTGCTGGGTCGCGCCCAGACCGGCTCCGGCAAGACGCTGGCGTTCGGCCTGCCGATGCTCGCCCGGCTGAGCGCCGGGGTCGACACGCGTCGCCCGGGCACGCCCCGCGGGCTGGTCCTGGTGCCCACCCGCGAGCTCGCCCAGCAGGTCGCCGACGTCCTGACCCCGCTCGCCCGGCGGCTCAACGCCTCGCTCACCACCGTCTACGGCGGCGCTTCCATGCGGCGCCAGGTGATGGCGCTGCGCGGCGGCGTCGACATCGTGGTCGCCACTCCTGGCCGGCTGATCGACCTGATCGAGCAGGGCGAGTGCTCGCTCGGCGAGGTCGAGGTCACCGTGCTGGACGAGGCGGACTACATGGCCGACCTCGGGTTCCTGCCCGCGGTCACCAAGCTGCTGGACATGACGCCCGCCGGTGGGCAGCGGATGCTGTTCTCGGCCACGCTGGACCGGGGCGTCAGCCGGCTGGTCCGTACGTACCTCACCGACCCGGCCGTGCACGCCGTCGCTCCGGCCGCGGCACCGGTGGAGTCGGTCGAGCACCGGGTTTTCACCCTGCGACCGGACGACAAGGTTGCCGTTGCCGCGGAGATCGCGGCCCGCCCGGGCCGGACGCTGTTCTTCGTCCGCACCAAGCACGGTGCCGACCGGCTGGCCCGCCAGCTCGGTCACGCGGGCGTCGAGGCGGCGGCCATCCACGGCAACCTCAAGCAGGGAGCGCGGCGACGTGCCCTTGCCGGGTTCGCCTCCGGCGCGCCCCGCGTGCTCATCGCCACCGACGTGGCCGCCCGCGGCATCCACGTCGACGACGTGGATCTCGTGGTGCACTACGACCCGTCGGCGGACCACAAGGACTACCTCCACCGGTCCGGCCGTACGGCCCGCGCCGGCGCGTCCGGCATGGTCATCTCGCTGGTCCAGCCCGACCAGCGGCGCGACGTCGCCAAGCTGCACAAGCTGGCGAAGGTCACCCCCAACGCGGTCGACGTCGAGCCCGGGCACGAGGCCGTCCGGGACGTCGCCGCCTCGGGTACGCCGATCGTGGTGACCCGGCCCGCGCCGGTCGAGCCGTCCGGTGCCCGGGGCGGGCACGGCCGCGGCGGGCGAGGCGGTTCCGGCGGACGCCGGCCGCGTCGTCCCGGTGCCGGCCGCCCCGGCCGCACGGACCACGGTGGCCGCCGAGGCGAGGGGCGTACCAGCCGCGCCTCCTGACGGACGGCCTGACGGGCAGACAAGTACGAGGACCCGCGGTGGCACCTGGCCACCGCGGGTCCTCGTGGTTTTCTCCGTGGATCCGGCTTCCGCGGAGCGGAGGGGTGCTTCTGCGGAAGCGGAGGAGTACTGGTCAGTCCCGGGGGCCGGCCGGGGCGATCCCGCGGACCGTGAGCGCCGCGGACCTGTCCGCGGACCTCTCAGCTGACGTCTTCGCAGCCTCCCGGGACTCGGAGAACCCGTCCGCCGTCGCCGCCGGTCCCCGCGTACCGACGAGCACCCATGTCGCCACCGCGAGCGTGAGCGCCGCGCCGCCGACGTGGATGCCGACCAGGGCGGCCGGCAGGCCCGTGAAGTACTGCAGGAACCCGACCGCTCCCTGGCCCACCTCGACCACCAGCAGAGCGAGGGCGGCCCGCCGGGCGCGCGCCGGCGCGCCGGTGGCCCAGACCGCCGCCATCATCCCGACGGTCAGGCCGATCAGCAGGAACACCACGTCGGCGTGAACCTGGCTGACCGCCGCCGGATCCAGGCCGTTGCGCCGAGCCTGCAGGTCACCGGCGTGCGGACCGCTCCCGGTGACCACCGTGCCGAGGTAGAGCACCGCGACGGCGGTGGCGAACAGGCCGTACGCCAGGCCGCGGACCGGCCGGGGAACGGACGGCGCCATCGGCCCACCGGGTTCGCGGGTACGCCGGGCGAGCACCACGGCCACCGCCACCAGCGCCGGGGACACCATGAAGTGCGCGCCCACCACCCACGGGTTCAGGTGGGTCAGCACGGTGATGCCGCCGACGACGGCCTGGGCCGGAATGCCCAGCAGCAGGATTCCGGACAGCCACCGCAGGTCGCGGCGGCGTGGCAGGTAGCGCATCGCCGCCAGCCAGGTCAGCCCCACCACGATGGCCAGGACGAACGTCAGCAGCCGGTTGCCGAACTCGATCACACCGTGCAGGCCGAGCTCGGGATGCGCGGTGAACGAGGTGTCGGTGCACCTCGGCCAGGTGGGGCAGCCGAGCCCCGAACCGGTCAGCCGGACGGCGCCGCCGGTGATCACGATGCCGAGGTTGGCGACCAGCGACGCGACGGCCAGGCCGCGGATCTGGCCGAGAGTGGGACGGGGGACCTGCACGCGCCAAGCGTAAGCGGCCACTCCCGGACGCCTGTCGGCTCCCCTCGGCCGCCGGGTCCGCCGGGCCGGATGTCCGGCTCGGGGCAAATCACCCGGATATGGCTCGCCTGACCACCCGATCGGCCCGCTCACTCCCAGCGGAACGTACGCGAGGTGGCCAGCGCCGCCGCGAGCAGCCAGGCCGCCAGGATGCCGGCGGAACCCGCCACGGCTCCCCAGGAAGTGCCTGCCGAGGCGCCGGCCACGCCGAACGTGTGCCGCAGTCCCTCGGCCAGGGCCGCCGACGGCAGCCAGCCGATCACCGGCTGGATCGCGGCCGGGTAGGACGCCACCGGCACCAGGGTCGCGCCGCACACCACCAGCAGCAGGTAGACGAGGTTGGCGCCGGCCAGGGTCGCCTCCGCCCGCAGCGTGCCGGCCATCAGCAGTCCCAGGGCGGCGAACGCGCTCGTACCCGCGACCACCAGGACGACGACCGCGCCGACCGTGCCGGCGCCGAGGTGGGGCCGCCAGTCCAGGGCGTAGGCCACGGCGCCGATCAGGACGACCTGCACGACCTCCACCATCAAGACCGCGAGCACCTTCCCGGCCAGCAGCCCGGTGCGGGGCAGGGGAGAGACGCCGAGCCGCTTGAGGACGCCGTACCTGCGTTCGAAGGCGGTGGCGATGGCCAGGCTGGTGAACGCCGTGGACATCACCGCCAGGCCGATGACCCCCGGTGCGAGGACGTCGATGCGCCGCTGGGGGCCGAGGGACAGCCCGGGTGCGAGCGTTCCGGCGGCCAGGAGCAGCAGCGGGATGACCAGGGCGAGGACGACCTGTTCCCCGTTGCGGAACAGCAGCCGCGCCTCCATCAGGCCCTGGGCGAGCACCATCCGGGGCAGGGACGCCGCGCCGGGACGGGGGGCGAAGGTGGCGGCACTCACGCGCGCAGCTCCCGTCCGGTGAGCTCGAGGAAGACGTCCTCGAGGGTGTGGCGTTCGACCGCGAGGTCGTCGGCGAGCACGCCGTTGGCGGCACACCAGGCGGTGACCGTGGCGAGCAGTTGCGGGTCGATCTCGCCGAGGACGAGGTAGCTGCCGGGTGCGGGTTCGCGGACCTCGCTCCCGGCGGGCAGGGCAGCCCGCAGCGACCGGACGTCGAGGCCCATCGGCCCGCGGAACCGCAGCGAGTTGGCGGCGCCGCGCGAGGTCAGCTCGGCGGGAGAGCCGGAAGCGATCACCCGGCCGTGGTCGATGACGTACACCTGGTCGGCGAGGCGTTCGGCCTCCTCCATGTAGTGCGTGGTGAGGACCAGTGACACCCCGTCGCGGCGGAGTTCCTCGACCAGCTCCCAGGTGGACCGCCGGGCGAGCGGGTCCAGTCCGGCGGTGGGCTCGTCCAGCACGACGAGCTCGGGGCGGCCGACCAGGGCGGTGGCCAGGGCCAGGCGCTGCTTCTGCCCGCCCGACAGCCGGCGGTACGGCGTACGGCCGCAGCTGCCGAGGTCGAGCCGCTCTACCAGCAGGTCGACGTCCAGGGGATGCGCGTGCAGCCGGGCGACGTGCCGGATCATCTCCCGGGCCCGGGCGCCGGACCACGCCCCGCCCTCCTGGAGCATCACGCCGAGCCGGGGCATCAGCGCCCGCCGGTCGGCCACCGGGTCCAGGCCGAGGACGCTCACCCGGCCACGGTCGGGGCGACGGTAGCCCTCGGCCGTCTCGATCGTGGAGGTCTTGCCGGCGCCGTTGGGGCCGAGGATGGCGGTGACGCTGCCCTGCCGGACGGTGAGGCTCAGCCCGTCGACGGCGGTGACGGCGGAACCGCCCCGCCCGTAGCGCACCACGAGGTCCTCGATCTCGATCACCAGATCGCCCACTCTGGGAGTCTAGGTCGGTCACCTGGGAGGTCCGACCGCCGGGACGTGCGGGGGTGCTGCCGGGGTGACGCGAGGGCGAAGCGTCCGGTTCGTACCCGAACGAGAGCGGATGTGACCAAGGTCGCAGCTCCATCCGGCCGTCACGCAGGAGGAGTTAGGTCGACCTCACTAGCCTCTCCGGACGAATAACAGCACAATGGCGTTGTGAAAAACACCCGGACGACTCCGGTGGCTCCGGCCCCGCCGGCGCCGCACTCCGCACCCCCGGGCACAGCGCCCGCAGGGGTGGGCGGTGCTGCGCATGCGGACGCCGAGGCCGGGCATGAGTCCACCCGGGAACGGGTTGCCCGGGTGATCCTCGAGCGCGGGCCGCAGACGGCGGCGGCGCTCGCCGACCAGCTGGGCGTGACCCCGGCGGCGATCCGCCGCCACCTGGACGCGATGGTGGCCGAGGGTGTCGTCGCGGCCCGCGAGCAGCGGATTCGCGGCCCCCGCGGTCGCGGGCGCCCGGCCAAGGTCTTCGCCATCACCGACGAGGGCCGCAGCGCGTTCCACCAGGCCTACGACGACCTGGCGGTCAGCGCGCTGCGCTACATCCGCGAGACCGGCGGGGAGGACGCGCTGGAAGCATTCGCCCGGCGGCTCGTCGGCCGGCTCGAGGAGCGTTACCGCTCGGTCGCCACCGCGTTTCCCGCCGACGAGGGAACAACCGCGCTCGCCGAGGCGCTGTCGGAGGACGGGTACGCTGCCTCGGTCGAGCCGGCGGGCACGGGCGAGCAGCTGTGCCAGCACCACTGCCCGGTGGCCCACGTGGCCGAGCAGTTCCCGCAGTTGTGCGAGGCGGAGACGGAGGTGTTCTCCCGGCTGCTCGGGCGACACGTCCAGCGCCTCGCCACCATCGCGCACGGGGACGGCGTGTGCACGACCCACGTACCCCGTCCCGCCGGGGCCGTCCGCCCCGACGCGGCGCACGCTCCCGAGCGCACCACGAGCCCGCACCCGACGACGAACTCCACCACCAACCCCACGACGCACGCCACGACCCGCAGTGTTCGATCCCGAACTGGGAGGAATCCTTCATGAGCACGACCGCGCATCCCGAACTCGAGGGGCTGGGCCGCTACCAGTACGGCTGGGCCGACTCCGACGCCGCGGGCGCGACCGCCAAGCGTGGCCTGTCCGAGGATGTCGTGCGCGAGATCTCCGCGCTCAAGAACGAACCCGAGTGGATGCTCGACCTGCGGATGCGGGGGCTGAAGTTCTTCTACCGCAAGCCGATGCCCACCTGGGGCGCCGACCTGTCGACGATCGACTTCGACAGCATCAAGTACTTCGTGCGGTCGACCGAGAAGCAGGCGACCACCTGGGACGAGCTGCCCGACGACATCAAGAACACCTACGACAAGCTGGGCATCCCCGAGGCGGAGAAGCAGCGGCTGATCGCGGGTGTCGCCGCGCAGTACGAGTCCGAGGTCGTCTACCACAAGATCCGCGAGGACCTCGAGGAACAGGGCGTCATCTTCGTCGACACCGACACCGGCCTGCGTGAGCACCCCGAGCTGTTCAAGGAGTACTTCGGCACGGTGATCCCGGCCGGCGACAACAAGTTCGCCGCGCTCAACACCGCTGTCTGGAGCGGCGGCAGCTTCATCTACGTGCCGCCGGGCGTGCACGTGGAGATCCCGCTGCAGGCGTACTTCCGCATCAACACCGAGAACATGGGGCAGTTCGAGCGGACGCTGATCATCGTCGACGAGGGCGCCTACGTGCACTACGTCGAGGGCTGCACCGCGCCGATCTACTCCACGGACTCGCTGCACTCCGCGGTGGTCGAGATCATCGTGAAGAAGAACGCCCGCTGCCGCTACACCACGATCCAGAACTGGTCCAACAACGTCTACAACCTCGTCACCAAGCGGGCGACCGCGGCCGAGGGCGCGACGATGGAGTGGGTCGACGGCAACCTCGGGTCGAAGATCACGATGAAGTACCCCGCGATCTACCTCATGGGCGAGCACGCCAAGGGCGAGACGCTCTCCATCGCGTTCGCGGGCGAGGGCCAGCACCAGGACGCGGGCGCCAAGATGGTCCACTGCGCGCCGCGTACGTCCTCCTCGATCATCTCCAAGTCGGTGGCCCGCGGCGGCGGCCGCACCTCCTACCGCGGCCTGGTCGAGGTGCAGGACGGCGCCGACCACTCCAAGAGCACGGTGAAGTGCGACGCGCTGCTGGTCGACCAGGTGAGCCGGTCCGACACCTATCCCTACGTCGACGTCCGCGAGGACGACGTGGAGATGGCGCACGAGGCCACGGTGTCCAAGGTGACCGACGACCAGCTCTTCTACCTCATGAGCCGCGGGCTCAACGAGGACGAGGCGATGGCGATGATCGTGCGCGGCTTCGTGGAGCCGATCGCCCGCGAGCTGCCGATGGAGTACGCGCTGGAGATGAACCGGCTGATCGAGCTGCAGATGGAGGGGGCCGTCGGCTGACCCCGGTGGCGGTGCGGCCGGCGGCTCCGGTTCCCGGACCCCGGCCGCACCACCCCGCCGACGACCTGTTGGTACGACGAGAAGGTGAGAGCGACACCCGACATGCCCGATCACGACCAGACCCACACCGGGGCCGAGGCCGCGCAGGAACGCGCAGCCGTGGCGTCCCAGGTGCTCTCGCCGGACACTGGTGCCGTCGCCGGCCCGCCGCCGACCCCCGCGGGCTCGGCCGGCCAGGCGCACTCCCACGGCGCGGGTGCGGACGCCCAGCCCGCGTCCCACCTGCATCCGGAAGGCTCCTTCGACCTGGCCGACCACCCGGTCCCGACGGGGCGGGAGGAGGTGTGGCGGTTCACCCCGCTGAAGCGGCTGCGCCGCCTCACCGACGGTTCGGCGGAGGCCTCCGGGAAGGTGGTCGTCGACGTCTCCGCCGGCCCGGAGGTGCGGGTGGAGACCGTGGGCCGCGACGACGCACGGCTCGGCTCGGTGCACAAGCCCGGTGACCGGGTGAGCGCCCAGGCGTGGACGTCGTTCGGCCAGGCAACGGTGGTGACTGTTCCGGCCGAGGCGCGACCGGCGGACCCGGTGGTGGTGACCGTGCGCGGCGAGGCGGCCGAGGGTGCGAGCTACGCCCACACCTTCGTCGACGTCCAGCCGTACGCCGAGGCGGTCGTGGTCCTCGACCACGTGGGCTCGGCGACCTACGCCGACAACGTCGAGCTCTCCGTCGGCGACGGCGCCAAGGTGACACTGGTGTCGGTGCAGGACTGGGCCGACGACGCCGTGCACGCCGGGCACCAGGCGCTGCGGATCGGCCGGGATGCGCACGTCCGGCACGTGGTGGTGACCTTCGGCGGTGATCTCGTACGCCTGCACAGCCACCTCTCCTACGCCGGTCCGGGCGGTGAGGTCGAGGCGCTCGGCCTGTACTTCGCCGATGCCGACCAGCACCTGGAGCACCGGCTGTTCGTCGACCACAACCAGCCGCACACCCGAAGCAACGTCGAGTACAAGGGCGCACTGCAGGGCGCGGGCGCGCACACCGTGTGGGTCGGCGACGTGCTGATCCGCAAGGTGGCCGAGGGAATCCAGACGTACGAGCACAACCGCAACCTGATGTTGACAGACGGCTGCCGGGCCGACTCCGTACCCAACCTGGAGATCGAGACCGGCGAGATCGAGGGCGCGGGGCACGCCAGCGCCACCGGCCGGTTCGACGACGAGCAGCTGTTCTACCTCCAGTCGCGCGGCGTCCCGGCCGACGAGGCCCGCCGGCTGGTCGTGCACGGCTTCTTCGCCGACCTCATCCGGCACATCGGCGTTCCCCAGCTGCGGGAGCGGCTGATGGGCCACGTCGAGGAGGAGCTCGAGCGCAGCGTCGGGCTGCCACCGGCGTCCTCCACCGCGGTGCCCGCGTCGAGCGGTGCCGCGCAGGAGGTGGGCGCGTGACCGACTACCTGCGCGCCTGCCCGCTGGCCGACCTTCCCGACGTCGGGGCGATCCCGGTCGTCGTCGACGGCGTACCCGTCGCGGTCGTGCGCAGCAGCGAGGGCGACGTCCACGCGATCCACGACGTCTGCTCGCACGCGGAGGTGGCGCTGTCGGAGGGGGAGGTCGAGGACGGCGAGATCGAGTGCTGGCTGCACGGCTCGCGGTTCGATCTGAACTCCGGCGCCCCGACCGGACTGCCGGCCACCGAGCCGGTGCCGGTCTACCCCGTGAAGATCGACGGCGACGACGTGCTGGTCGACGTCCACCACCCGCTCAACACCCGAGCCTGACCCCGCAAGAACTGGAGCCTGAATCCGTGAGCACCCTCGAGATCCGCGACCTGCACGTCTCCGTCGAGACCGAGGCCGGCCCGAAGGAGATCCTGCGCGGGGTCAACCTGACCGTGAGGTCGGGGGAGACCCACGCGATCATGGGTCCCAACGGCTCGGGCAAGTCGACGCTGGCCTACTCCATCGCCGGCCACCCGAAGTACCAGATCACCCGTGGTTCGGTCACCCTGGACGGTGAGGACGTGCTGTCCCTGAGCGTGGACGAGCGCGCCCGCGCCGGCCTCTTCCTCGCGATGCAGTACCCCGTCGAGGTGGCCGGGGTGTCCGTGGCCAACTTCCTGCGTACGGCCAAGACCGCCGTCGACGGCAAGGCGCCCAACCTGCGCAGCTGGGTGAAGGACGTCAACGGTGCCCTGGAGAAGCTCGGCATGGGTGCGGACTTCGCCCAGCGCAACGTCAACGAGGGCTTCTCCGGCGGTGAGAAGAAGCGGCACGAGATCGCGCAGCTGGAGCTGCTCGACCCGAAGTTCGCGATCCTGGACGAGACCGACTCAGGCCTCGACATCGACGCGCTGAAGGTCGTCTCCGACGGCGTCAACCGCTTCCACGGCAAGGGTGACAAGGGTGTCCTGCTGATCACCCACTACACCCGCATCCTGCGCTACATCACCCCCGACTACGTGCACGTCTTCGTCGACGGCCGGGTCGCGGAGGAGGGCGGCCCCGAGCTCGCCGAGAAGCTCGAGGCCGAGGGGTACGCGAGCTACCAGAAGGCGGGCGCATCGTCGTGATCGCCGACCGGACCGGCCTGGACGTGGAGCGGATCCGCAAGGACTTCCCGATCCTGGAGCGGGTCATGCCCGGTGGCCGGCCGCTGGTCTACCTCGACAGCGGGGCCACCTCGCACAAGCCGCGCCAGGTGCTCGACGCCGAGCGGGACTTCTACGAGCAGCACAACGCCGCGGTGCACCGGGGCGCGCACCGGCTCGCCGAGGAGGCGACCGACCTCTACGAGTCCGCGCGCGCCCGGATCGCCGCGTTCGTCGGTGCCGGGGTGGACGAGGTGGTGTTCACCAAGAACGCCACCGAGGGCATCAACCTCGTGGCCTACGCCATGAGCAACGCCGCCACCGCCGGGCCGGAGGCGGAGCGCTTCCGGATCGGGCCGGGCGACGAGGTCGTCGTCACCGAGATGGAGCACCACGCCAACCTCGTGCCCTGGCAGGAGCTCTGCCGGCGCACCGGTGCGACGCTGCGGTGGTTCGGCCTCACCGACGACGGCCGGCTGGACCTGTCCGGCATCGACGAGCTGATCAACGAGCGCACCAGGCTGGTGGCGCTCACCCACCAGTCCAACGTGCTCGGCACGGTCAATCCGCTCGACCTGATCGTGCCCCGTGCGCACGCTGTCGGCGCGCTGGTCGTACTGGACGCCGCGCAGTCGGTGCCGCACCAGCCGGTCGACTTCGCCCGCCTGGACGTGGACTTCCTGGTGTTCTCCGGCCACAAGATGCTCGGGCCCACCGGGATCGGCGTTCTCGTCGGCCGGCACGAGCTGCTGGCCGCGATGCCGCCGTTCCTCACCGGCGGGTCGATGATCGAGGTCGTGCGGATGGAGGGGACGACGTTCGCCGCGCCACCGCAGCGGTTCGAGGCCGGCGTACCCAACATCGCGCAGGCCATCGGACTGGGCGCCGCGGTCGACTACCTCCAGACAGTCGGCATGGAGGCGGTCGAGGCGCACGAACGCGACCTCACGGCGTACGCGCTGGAACGCCTGCCGGAGATCCCCGGCGTGCGCATCATCGGGCCGCCCACCGCGGAGGCACGCGGCGGCGCGGTGTCCTTCGTCGTCGACGAGCTCCACCCGCACGACGTGGGCCAGGTGCTCGACGAGCTCGGCATCCAGGTGCGAGTCGGGCACCACTGCGCCTGGCCGATCGTGCGTCGCTACAAGATTCCGGCCACCACCCGGGCGACGTTCTACCTCTACAACAACCGCGCCGAGATCGACGTACTCGCCGACGGGATCGAGCAGGTCCGGCGGTTCTTCGGCGTGGCCGAGACGACCGTGGGGACGAGCGGGCGGTCGGGCGCGACCACCACGAGCTGACCAGCCGCAGACGACAGGACGGTGCTGACCTGATGCAGGTCGAGGCGTTGTACCAGGACATCATCCTGGACCACTACAAGAACCCGCACGGCAAGGGCCTGCGGGAGCCGTTCGAGGCCGAGGTCTACCACGTCAACCCCACCTGCGGTGACGAGGTGACGCTGCGGGTGCACCTGGAGGGCGAGGGTGCCGACGCGCGGGTCGCGGACGTGTCGTACGACAGCATGGGGTGCTCGATCAGCCAGGCGTCGGCATCGGTGATGTACGACCTGGTGCACGGCAAGACTGTCAAGGAAGCCTTGCGGCTGCACGACGAGTTCCTCACGCTGATGCAGTCCAAGGGGAAGCTCGAACCCGACGAGGACGTGCTGGAGGACGGCATCGCGTTCGCCGGCGTCTCCAAGTACCCCGCCCGGATCAAGTGCGCGTTGCTGTCCTGGATGGCGTGGAAGGACGCGACCGCGAAGGCACAGGTGGACCAGCCGGACGGTGCGGGCACGCTGGACGTGTCCGGTGCCACGGCGTCGGCCGGTGCCGACGACCACCACGCTGGCGATGCGGACAACGACGAGAAGGGAGCCGGCCGATGAGCGAGGCCGTGAAGACGAGCGAGGACGACCTGCTCGAGGCGATGAAGGACGTCGTCGACCCGGAACTGGGCATCAACGTCGTCGACCTCGGCCTGGTGTACGGCGTGAGCCTGGACGACGAGGGCGTGGCGACCATCGACATGACCCTCACCTCGGCCGCGTGCCCGCTGACCGACGTGATCGAGGACCAGACGCAGGTCGCCCTCGACGGCATCGTGGAGGCGTTCCGGATCAACTGGGTCTGGATGCCGCCGTGGGGGCCGGACAAGATCACCGACGACGGCCGGGAACAGCTGCGTGCCCTCGGCTTCAACGTCTGAGCCGGCCTTCGAGCCGGAGTCCGGATCCGTTGCCGGCCTAGAGGAATCCACCCGCGAGCTGACGGTCGGGCCGGATCGGCTCGACCGTTGGCTGGCGGGTTTTCTCACCCGGCACGGCGGCCCTGCGGACCCGGCCGCCCGAAGCGACGCAGAGGTGCCGGCCGACGGCACCTCCGTGATCGTGCGCGCGGCCGACGGTGCCCGGGTGGAGGTCGGCGTGCCCTTCCCGCCGCTCACCCCCGATCCGGCGTTGCCGTACGCCGGGCTGGTGGCGCACGTGATCCGGGACCGCACGGTCGGTGTGGTGCTGGTGCGGATGGGCGGCTACGCCGCGGGGGTGTTCGACGGCCCCGTGCTGCGTAGGTCGAAGGTCGGCTCGCGCCTGGTGCAGGGCCGCACCGCCGCGGGTGGATGGTCCCAGCAGCGCTTCGCGCGGCGCCGGGAGAAGCAGGCCCGGGAGGCGTTCGCCGCGGCGGCGGACGTGGCCGCCCGGGTGGTGCTGCCTCATCTTTCCGACCTGGCCGCGGTGGTCGTCGGCGGTGATCGTCGAGCCGTGGGCCAGGTGCTGCAGGACCCGAGACTGGCGCCGCTGCGGGCGCTGGTGACCGGGCCGCACCTGGACGTGCCCGACCCGAAGCTCGCCGTGCTGCGGGCGACGCCGGAGCGGTTCCGTGCCGTCCGGCTGCGGCTCACCGAGCCGGCTCAGGCGGCTCAGGCGGCTCAGGAAGCTCCGCCGGACCAGCTCGCCTGAACCCACCGCGCGCCGGCTACCGCACCCGCGGGGAGGTGTCGGTCGTACGGCCGGCGTTCTCGCGGTAGCGCGCGCAGGCGTCGGCGATCAGGGTCACCGTGTCGGGGTCGGCCGGGTCGGGTGAGCAGATCAGCTCCGAGACCCCCTCGGCCTCCCAGGCGGCGAACGCCGCGGCCACCTCGTCGACGTCGCCGCGGATCAGCCGCTCGGGCTTCTCCTCGGCGTTGGCGGCCGTCGGCGCGGCCACCTGCACACCGGCGGTGCGGGCCAGCGTGGCCGGATCGCGGCCGACGTCGCGGCAGGCCTGGTCGAGCGCAGCGTTCGCCTGGCGGAAGCGGTCTCCGGGCAGCCCGAACCACGCGAGGTTCCACAGGTCGGCGTACTGCGCGGCGAGCCCGAGCATCCGCGGCCGAACGCCCGCGACCAGCACCGGCGGCACCGGCCGGTCGGGCCGGTCGCGGACCGGCGCGTCCTGCACGCGGTGGTACTCACCTGCGATGGTCGCCCGGCCGGTGCGCAGCATCGTGGTGATGATCTGCAGGGCCTCGTCGAACCGCCCCACCCGGTGGTCGAAGGGCAGGTCGAACGCCTGGAACTCCGGCTCGTGCCAGCCCGCGCCGAGACCGAGGACCAGCCGGCCGCCGCTGACCTCCTGCAGGGTGTCGGCCATCCGGGCCAGTACGCCGGGCGGCCGGAACGCCGTACACAGGACCAGCGCACCCAGCCGGACGGTCGAGGTGGCCTCGGCCAGCGCCGTCAGCACGGTCCAGGCCTCCCAGGGGGAGCCGGCACTGTCGTCGGTGGAGTCACCCACGAGGTGGTCGTAGACCCAGATCGAGTCCAGGCCCTGCGCCTCGGCCCGGACGGCGAGGTCGCGGATGCCGGCGTAGCCGCGGGGCACTCCGGGCTCCTGCTCATCACCCATCGGGAGAATCAGACCTACGTGCACGCCGGCTCCTCTCACCGCCCCGCGGGGCTTTTGCGGGGTTCGCGCTCGCAGGCTATCCGCCGGCGGGCCCATGAGCGAGGCGCTCGACCGGATGGGTTCGGGCGAGTCGACGGGTACGGCGCGGCAGGAAGCGGTCGCCGCCGGTGAGGGTCATCGCCGGAAACCAATGCCGGTAATGCCGCCAAGTGGGATAATCGCTCGCAATTCAGGACCCCGTGACCTGCGCACCACCTACGCACCGCCGGAAGGGTGAGGTCAACGACTCGCGACGATTCGCCGAACGAACCGGCCGAGACGTCCGTGACGTCCGTGACGTCCGGGCGGCGCCGCGGCGTACAGTCCATCGACCGCGCCGTCGCGATCCTGCGCTGCTTCGACACCGCGCATCCCGAGCTCGGTATCAGCGACCTGGCGCGCCGCACCGGCCTGTCGACGAGCACGACCCACCGGCTGCTCAGCGCGCTGCAGGACAACCGTCTCGTACGCCAGTCCCGCGACCGCCGCTACGCGCTCGGCCCGCTGCTGCTGCGGCTGGCCAGGGTCGGCGCCGCCCCGGCCAGCGTGCTCGACGCCGCCCGCCCGGTGATGACCCGGCTGCGCGACGAGGTGGACGAGACGGTCGGCCTGCACGTACTCCTGCCCACCCGCGAACGCGCGGTCATCGACCAGGTGGAAAGCCGCCAGCCGCTGCGGCGGACCTACACCGAGTTCGGCGCACCGATCCCGTTGCCACTCGGCGCGCCCGGCAAGGTGCTGCTGGCCGCCCTGCCGTACGACGTACAGGAGGCGGTGCTCGCCCGGCCGATCACGGCCACGTCACCGGGAACCTCGCCGGGTACGTCACAGGCCACGTCACCGGCCGATCCGACCGAGCCGGACGTGCTGCGCAAGCAGCTGGTCGGCATCCGCCGGCGCAACGTCGCGTTCTCCCGGGCCGAGCGCACGTCGGGGATCCGCACAGTCGCCTCCGCCGTCTTCGACGGTGCCGACCTGCCCGTCGCTTCGCTCAGCGTCTCCGCGCCGGCCGGGCGGATGCCGGAGGAACGCATGGAGGAGTACGCCCCGCTGGTGGTCGCGGCCGCGTGGTCGATCTCCGAACAGCTCGGCGCCACCCGGGAGGGTGTCGCGGCCTACCTCACCAGGGCCGAGCCGCCGCCCGGGTGACCCGCCCGCCGGCGTGACCCGCCCGCGTGACCCGCCTCGGCCGACCCAGCTCACCCGACGCTGCTCGCCGGCGACGGGCGGGCGTCACCGGCGCGGCCGGCCGCCGGTGTCAGCGGGGTCGTCGTCGACACCGCGGGCGGCCAGCGCCTCACCGATCGCGTCGGCCCGCTTGAGCAACCGGATGACGAGCGGGACCACCAGCGCGGCCGGGCTGCGTTCCAGGCCGCGGGCCCGCTGTGCCTCCCTGGTCTCGGCGAACGTCTGGGCGACCAGGGGTACGCAGCGCACCGTGAGCGCGAGCACCAGCGCCACCCGGGCCGGGCTCACCCCCACCCTCCGCAGCGGCCGCAGGCCGGCCTCGAACGCGTCCAGCATGGCCGACACCCGGGTGGTGAGGGTCACCAGTGCGGCCAGCGTGACCATCAGCAGCAGCTGCCCGACGACCAGCACCGCCCGGTGCGGGCCGGCGGTGAGCCACTGGAACGCCAGCAGCGGCACCGCGAACCACAGCACCGGCCGCAGCTGGGCCAGGCCGACGCGCCACGGGATCCGGGCGAGCCCGGCGGCCAGCAACGTCACCGCGAACGCCAGCACGAGGTTGGGCACGGTGGTGATCCGCAGTACGCCGACGGCGGCCACCGCCAGGCCGGCGAGCTTCGCGCCCGCCGGCGCGCGGTGCAGCAGCGAGCCGCCCGGCTGGTAGAGCCCGAGCCCGGACGACACCGAGGCGCCCGGCGACGAGGACGCGGTCACGCCAGCAGCTCCTCGTACGCCGTGACCGCCGAGGCGGGGTCGGTGTCGGCGGCCACCCGGCCCTCGTGCAGCACCAGCACCCGGTCGAAGCCGTCCAGCAGTTGCAGGTGATGGGTGACCAGGACGACCCGCTGAGGCAGCGCGGCCAGCAACTCGGTGACCAGCCGCGCGTTGCGCAGGTCGAGCAGCGTGGTCGGCTCGTCGCAGACCAGCGTGCCGGGTTCGGTTACCAGGACACCGGCCAGCGCCAGCAGCTGGGTCTGCCCGCCGGAGAGCAGGTGGGCAGGGTGGTCGGCGTACTCCGCGAGACCGTACGCCGAGAGCGCCGCCTCCACCCGCTCGGCGATCTGCGCCCGGGACAGCCCTGACCGGCGCAGCCCGAACGCGACGTCCTCGGCCACCGTCGGCATCACCACCTGGGCGTCGGGATCGGTGAACACGAACCCGACCCGGCGGCGGACCTCGCGGCCCGCCGTACGCGTGTCGTAGCCGTCCACCAGCACCTGACCGCGGGTCGGCAGGACCAGGCCGTTGAGCAGCCGCGCGAACGTGGACTTGCCCGAGCCGTTGGCGCCGATCACGCCGATGCGCCGCTCGGACAGCTCGAGGTCGAGCCCGGAGAGCACGGTCCGCGGGCCGTAATGGTGGGAGACGCTGCGGAGTTCGATCACGACCGGCTCCCAACAGAGTCGGGGGCAGACTCGCCGGGCACCCTCGCCACCAGCGCGGCCAGCCCCATCCCGCCGCCGACCGCGACCGCGGCCAGCCCGAGGTCGGGACCACCGGCGCGCACCATCCGCGAGAACAACCGCACGAGGACGACCGCGCCGCTCGCGCCCCACGGGTGGCCGAGCGCCAGCGCGCCGCCGTCGGCGCAGATCCGTTCCGGGTCCAGGTCGAGGGCGTCGGCGCAGGCGAGCACCTGACCGGCGAACGCCTCCACGAACTCGATCGCACCCACGTCGGCGAGCTTGAGGCCCTGCCGGTCCAGCAGGGCGCGTACGGCGGACACCGGTCCCAGACCGGGCCGGCCGGGATCGGTGCCGGTGCACGCCCAGTCGACCAGCCGCAGCCCGGCCCACCCACGTGCGGCGCGCAGGCGTTCGGAGACGACGGCCACCGCGGCCGCGCCGTCGTTGACGCCGCAGGAGTTGCCCGCGGTGACCGTGCCTCCCTCGCCGACGGGAACGAACGCCGGCCGCAGCCGGGCGAGCCTGCTCAGGTCCAGCCCGGCCCGGGGACGGTCGTCGCGGTCGCAACCGGCCAGCGGGACGATCTCCGCGGCGAACCGCCCTGCCGCCGCGGCCGCCACCGCCCGGGCATGGCTGCGCGCGGCGTAGCCGTCCTGGCGTTCCCGGCTCACCCCGGCCTCGCGGGCCACCAGGTCGGCAGCGGCGCCCATCTCCGGGTCGGCGTACGGCGGGGGAGCGAACGGCGCACGGTCGTACGGGCGTGGTGCCTCGCCCGGGGTGTCCGGCCGCCACGCCCGCACCGGCGCGGTGGACGCGCTCTCCACCCCGCCGGCGAGGTAAAGCGCGCCCAGCCCCGCACGTACCTGTCCGGCCGCCAGCGTCACCGCCTCCAGGCCGCTGCCGCACTGGCGGTCGACGGTCAGGCCGGGCACAGCCGGACCGAGCCCGGCACGCAGGGCGGCCACCCGGGCGACGTTCCCGCCGGGACCCATCGTGTTGCCGAGGATGACGTCGGCGACCGCGGTGCTCGGCACGGAGTTCGGCACAGAGTGCGGCGCGGTGTCCTGCTCGACGGGGATCCGGAGGTCGGCCAACAGCGCGCGCAGCACCGGTGCGGCGAGTTCGTCGGCGGACAGGTGGGCGAGCCCGCGGCCGGCGGTGGCCAGGGGCGTACGCCGGGCGGCCACCAGGACGGGCGCTGAGCCGGGGTGCGGGTTCACGTCAGCACCCGGGCGCCGAGCGAGCCGTCGCGCAGGCCGGCGTGGACCTCGGCTCGCGGCACCTTGCCGCCGGGGGTACGGGGGAGCCGGTCCACGGCGTACCAGAGCCGCGGCCGATCGGTGGCCGCCAGGCCCACCGCCGCGGCCGCCCGCAGCTCGGCCAGGGTGGGTGCGCAGCCCGGCCGGGGTTCGACGACCGCGGCGACGACCTGGCCCAGCCGTTCGTGCGGCGTACCGACGCAGGCGACCTCGGCCACCCCGGGCACCTGCCGCAGCACGTGTTCGACCGCCTCGGCGAGGACGGTCGCGCCGCCGGTGGTGATCGCCGCGTCGCCGCGCCCGTGGACCGACAGCGTTCCGTCGTCGTGGCGTACACCGTGGTCGCCGACCGTGGCGAACCCGTCGGGGTCGCGGTCCAGCCCGAGCGCGAGGTAGGGGCCGCGGGCCCAGATCACGCCGTCGCGGACGTCGACGTCCACCTCGGGGAACGGCCGCAACCGATCCGGCGGCAGGCCCGGCCTGCGGATGGCGACGAAGGAGAGTTCGGCCGCGCCGTAGTAGTCGACGACCTCCATTCCGGCCGCCGCGGCCTTCGCGCGTACGCCGGGGTCGAGGTGGGCGCCCCCGCACACGACGGTCCGCAGCCGGCCGGCGGAGGGGCCGAGCCGGTCCAGAAGTTCGGTGAGCATGCTCGGCACCAGGTGCACGGCGGTGCAGGACTCGCAGGCCCGGGCGGCGTCGGCGGGCGACCAGGACGGCAGGGCGTGCACCGCGGCACCCACGGTCAGCGCGTGCAGGGCGCCGTACAGGAACAGGCTTCCGGACAACCGGCCGGGCACCAGCACCGTGTCCTGCGCACCGACACCGGTGAGGGCGGAGAACGTGGGGAAGCTGAACGTCCACGACCGGCGGGTCCGCGCCACCGGCCGGGGAGTGCCGGTGCTGCCGGAGGTGAACACCACCAGGCTCACGGCGGTGCCGTGCCGGTCCACCAGTGCGCGGGCGGAGGCCGCGGCCGGCTCGCGGACGGCGTCCGGCCAGTCGGCGTCGGCGACCACAGCGGCCGCCTCCAGCAGGTCGGCCGCGACTACGGCGGCCAGCAGGTCGGCCGGGTCCGGGTCGGCACAGACCACGGCGTGCCCGGCTGCGACTCCGGAGGCGGCGAGCGTCTCGGCCCGGCGTTCGGCGCGGGCGGCCAGTTCGCCGTAGCCGACCGTCCCGGAGCGACCGACCAGCGCCGGCCGGTCCGGCTCGGCGGCCGCCCGGCGGCGTACGTCGCGGGAGATGGGCATCGAGGCGAACGCTACCGCCGCGCTCGCCGCTTCGACCCGCTCGGCTTCCCGCCAGCCGGGTCGGCGGGCTCGCCACCGGGGCCGTCAGGCTCGGCCGCTGGTCCGCCGGCCTCGGCCGAACCGAGAGTCGGGTAGCCCGCGTGGACCCCGCGGGCGACCAGCGTCGCGATCACCGCCTTGATCAGGTCGCCGGGCAGGAACACCGTCGCAGCTACCAACGTGGCGACCAGTCCGGTCGTACCCGACCGCCACGCCTGTACCGGAACACCCACCGCGTACACCACGACGATGCCGCCGACGATGTTGGCGACCAGCCCGGCCGGGATGCTGTAGCGGGGGAGCAGGCGCTCGGTCAGCCATCCGGTCACCCAGGCGCCCAGCGGGAACCCCACGAAGTAGCCGGCCGACGCACCGGCCAGTACGCCCAGCCCGCCCCGGCCGCCGGCCAGCAGCGGCAGCCCGGCGAGCACGAGCGCGCAGAACGTCAGCGTGGCCAGCAGGCCGCGGCGCGCACCCAGGATCGACCCGGCCAGCATCGGCCCCAGCGACTGCGCGGTGATCGGGACGGTGCTGCCGAACAGCGCGATGGATCCCGGCAAGCCGAGCACCGCGATCAGGGCCGCGAACAGCGCGATCAGCGCCAGGTCGCGGGTGGGTAGCCGGCGGACCGGTGCCGGTGCTGCCATGTGGAACTCCTCGTGGTTCGGTCGGCCCGGCGCGGAGGCGGGGCCGCATCGAGGGTATGCGGCCGGCCCGCCGGTCCGACCTGCCTTCCGCGCCAACGTCCGGTCCTGCCGCTTGGCGTGACCCCACAATCGGTGCGACCCCGCAGCCGGGGCCCCGGCAACCGGGTCGCGGCCACCCGGGAGTGCCCTCTACACTGGCAGGCATGCTCATCCGGATTGCGTGACTGGACACTCCGTTGCCCACGTGTCCCCTGTGTCCGTTCGACTCCGGAGCGTTCTCCCGTGATCACCGTAAGCAGTCTCGAACTCCGTGCTGGCGCGCGTCTTCTTCTTTCTGACGTCTCCTTCCGCGTCGCCCCCGGCGACCGCGTGGGTCTGGTCGGCCGCAACGGCGCCGGCAAGACGACCCTGACCCGGATCCTCGCCGGCGAGGGCCAGCCGGCCGCCGGCACCGTCACCCGTTCCGGCTCGGTCGGCTACCTCCCGCAGGACCCTCGCACCGGCGACCTCGACGTCACCGCCCGCGACCGCGTGCTGTCCGCGCGCGGCCTGGACCAGGTGGTCGACCAGCTGCGCACCGCCGAGCTGGAGATGGCCGGCGTCGGCGCGGGCAGTGCCGGGACCGCCGGCACCGACCGCGCGATGCGGAAGTACGCCCGGGCCGAGGAGGAGTTCCTCGCCCGCGGCGGGTACGCCGCCGAGTCCGAGGCGGCCCAGGTCACCGCGAGCCTTGGCCTCCCCGAGCGCGTTCTGTCCCAGCCGCTGCGCACCCTCTCCGGCGGTCAGCGGCGCCGCATCGAACTGGCCCGGATCCTGTTCTCCGGCTCCGACACCCTGCTCCTCGACGAGCCGACCAACCACCTCGACGCCGACTCCGTCACCTGGCTGCGGGAGTACCTGCGGTCCTACAGGGGCGGCCTGGTGGTGATCAGCCACGACGTCGGCCTGCTCGAGGCGACTGTCAACCGCGTCTTTCACCTGGACGCCAACCGCGCCGAGCTGGACGTCTACAACGTCGGCTGGCGCACCTACCTCGAGCAGCGCGAGACCGACGACCGGCGGCGCAGGCGCGAGCGCACCAACGCCGAGCGCAAGGCGAGCGCCCTGATGGCCCAGGCCGACAAGATGCGGGCCAAGGCGACGAAGGCGACCGCGGCCAAGAACATGGCCCGCCGGGCCGAGCGGATGGTCTCCGGGCTGGAGGCCGAGCGCAAGGCCGACCGGGTGGCCCGGATCCGGCTGCCCGAGCCCGCTCCCTGCGGCAAGACGCCGTTGACAGCGCGCGAGCTGTCGAAGTCGTACGGCTCGCTGGAGGTCTTCAGCGACGTCGACCTGGCCGTCGACAAGGGCAGCCGGGTGGTCGTCCTCGGGCTGAACGGTGCGGGGAAGACGACCCTGCTCCGGGTGCTGTCCGGGGTCGAGCGGCCCGACACCGGCGAGGTGGTGCCGGGCCACGGCCTCCGGCTCGGCTACTACGCCCAGGAGCACGAGACACTCGACACCACGCGTACCGTCCGGGAGAACATGCTGGCCGAGGCTCCGCACCTCACCGACACCGAGGCGCGCAAGGTGCTGGGCTCGTTCCTGTTCTCCGGCGACGACGTGGACAAGCCGGCGGGGGTGCTCTCCGGTGGGGAGAAGACCCGGCTGGCGCTGGCCCGGCTGGTGTGTTCGAGCGCCAACGTCCTGCTGCTGGACGAGCCGACGAACAACCTCGACCCGGTGTCGCGGGAGGAGATCCTGGGCGCGATCCGGTCGTACAAGGGTGCGATCGTGCTCGTCACCCACGACGAGGGCGCGGTCGCGGCGCTCGAACCCGAACGCGTCCTGCTGCTCCCCGACGGTGTCGAGGACCTCTGGAACGCCGACTACGCCGACCTGGTCTCGCTCGCCTGAGCGTGGGAGGACTCCGGTCCTCCACGCTCCGGCGCGAGGCCGAGTCGCCCCATTTCACTGGTTCGAGCGACATCCGCCGGATTGCGAATCGGTAATCGCGTCCGATCAGGTGTTGCCGACGCGCATGGTCCGGCCGATCATCGGGCATTGGTGGGTTGATCGAATGCCGTGCGGCTCTGCCATGTGAGCCCAGGGCAACCGCCAACTCGCCAGCGGAGGCAAGCGTGGTCGAGACATTGAAGAAGGGCGTTCGGGTCACCGGACCACAGCGGGACAAGCTCGCCGCGGACCTGAGACGAAAGTACGACGGAGGCAAGAGCATCCGTACGATCGCCCAGGAGACCGGCCGGTCCTACGGGTTCGTGCACCGGTTGCTGAGCGAGTCCGGGGTGCGGCTTCGCAGCAGGGGCGGAGCGACCCGGGCCAAGAAGGTGCGGGCCTGAAGCCGCGCCGCCGTACGCACCCCGTCAGACGCGAGGAGCAGACGTACGGAGGCAGGCCACGGCCTTGGGACTGCGGGGGTCACCAGGGAGCTGGGCCGGTCTCTGCGAGATCATGACGCCCTGACGAACGAACCCCCTGGCCGGGAAGACATTGTCCGGCCAGGGGGTTCACCTGTGCGGACCGGTCGCCGACGAAGGGAAGCCGCGCCTTGAGCATGCACGGTGGTGGGGGTGGCTGGGGCACGATCCGGTCCTTCACCCGGGACAGGTCGGCGGCCCGCCGGCGCCTGGCGCCCGGCACGACCCGGCGGATCGTGTCGTTCGCCCGTCCCTACGCCGGGTTCGTCGGCACGCTGACGGTGCTGCTGGCCGTCGACGCCGCCGCCGGCGCGGTCACCCCGCTGATCTTCCGCGAGATCATCAACGAGGGCGTGCTCGGCAAGGACTCCGGACTGGTGGTCCGGATGGCCCTGGTGGTCGCGGGCATCGCGATCCTGACCGGCGCGCTGGGCCTGGTCGAGCGCTACTGCGGCGCCCGGATCGGCGAGGGCCTGATCTTCGACATGCGCTCGCGGGTGTTCGCACACATCCAGCGGATGCCGCTGGCGTTCTTCACGCGTACCCAGACCGGCGCCCTGGTGTCCCGCCTCAACAACGACGTCCTCGGCGCGCAGCAGGCGTTCACGTCCACGCTGTCGAACGTCGTGAGCAACCTGCTCACCGCGGTGTTCACGCTGAGCGCGATGTTCGTCCTGTCCTGGCAGATCACCCTGGTCTCCCTGGTCATGCTGCCGTTGTTCCTGCTGCCGGCCCGCTGGCTCGGGCGCAAGCTGCAGGCGATCACCCGGGAGTCCTACGACCTCAATGCGCAGATGAACGCCATGCTGACCGAGCGGCTCGGCGTGTCCGGAGCCCTGCTGGTGAAGCTGTTCGGCCGGCACGAGGTGGAGGACGAGGCGTTCGGGCAGCGGGCGGCCCGGGTCCGCGACATCGGCGTCACCCAGGCGATGTACAGCCGGGTGTTCTTCACCGCGCTGATGCTGGTCGCCTCGCTGTCGGTGGCGCTGGTCTACGGCTGGGGCGGCGTCCAGGCCGTGGCCGGTGCGCTGAGTGTCGGAACGCTGGTGGCGCTGACGGCGTACCTCACCCGGCTGTACGGCCCGCTGACCGCGCTGTCCAACGTGCACGTCGACATCATGACCGCGCTGGTGAGCTTCGAGCGGGTGTTCGAGGTGCTGGACCTGGAGCCGCTGGTGAAGAACCTCCCCGGCGCCCGCGACCTGCCGGCGGAGGTGCCCGCGAGCATCGAGTTCGACCGGGTGAGTTTCGAGTACCCGCGGGCCGCCGAGGTGTCCCTCGCCTCGCTGGAGACGGTCGCCGTGCTCGACCAGACCGTCTCCACCCAGGTGCTGCACGAGGTGTCGGTCCGGGCGGAGGCCGGCCAGCTGGTGGCGCTGGTCGGGCAGTCCGGTGCGGGCAAGACGACGATGACCCACCTGGTCACCCGGATGTACGACGTCACCGCGGGCGCGGTGCGCGTGGGCGGGATCGACGTGCGCGACCTCACGCTGGAGTCGCTGCGGGACGCGATCGGCGTGGTCACCCAGGACCCGCACATGTTCCACGACACGATCCGGGCCAACCTGCTGTACGCCAAGCCGGACGCCACCGAGGACGAGCTCGTCGAGGCGCTGCGGGCGGCGCAGATCTGGACACTCGTCGCCAGCCTGGCCGACGGTCTGGACACCGTGGTCGGCGAACGCGGCTACCGCCTGTCCGGCGGGGAGAAGCAGCGGCTGGCGATCGCCCGTCTGCTGCTGAAGGCGCCCCGGATCGTCGTCCTGGACGAGGCGACGGCGCACCTGGACTCGGAGTCGGAGGCCGCGGTCCAGAAGGCACTGGCGACCGCGCTGGCCGGCCGGACGTCCCTGGTGATCGCCCACCGGCTGTCGACCGTACGGGACGCCGACCTCATCGTCGTGCTGGACGAGGGCCGGATCGCCGAGCGCGGCACGCACGAGCAGCTGCTGGCCGCCGGTGGTCTCTATGCCGAGCTCTACCGAACGCAGTTCCGCCCTCAGGCCGAGGCGCAGGGGACGCTGTAGCGGGCCGGCTTCTTCCGGCGTACTCCCGGCGTACTCCCGGTGTCAGATCGCGCGGGTGGCGCCGCCGTCGACGGAGACCGTCGTACCCGTCATGTAGGAGGCCACCGGGGCGAGCACGAACGCCGCCACCCGGCCGAACTCCAGCGGCGCGCCGTACCGCCGCAGCGGGATCTCCGCCTCACGCCGGCGGCGGTAGGCCTCCGGGTCCGGGCTCTGGTCGGCGATCTCGCGAGTGCGCTCGGTGTCGAAGCTGCCCGGCAACAGGGCGTTGACACGGACGCCGGCCGGCCCCAGCTCGTCGGCGAGTGTCTTGGCCAGCCCGGCGAGACCCGGGCGCAGGCCGTTGGAGATCGCCAGGCCCGGGATCGGCGCGCGTACCGAACTCGACAGGACGAACGCGATCGAGCCGCCGTCCCGGCAGGCGGCGGCGACCGAGCGGGCCAGCCGCAGGCCTCCGAGGAACACCGACTCGAAGGCTGACCGCCACTGCTCGTCCTGGGCGTCCATGGCGGTGCCGGGAGCGGGCCCTCCGACGCTGATGAGCGCGCCGTCCAGCCGCCCCCACTTGGCCATCGCGGTGGCGACCAGGCGTTCGGCCGAGGCGGGTTCGGCGTTGTCGGCCGCGACCCCGACGGCACGCGCGGTGCCCAGGCTCGCGGCGGCGCGTTGCACGCCCTCCTCGCTGCGCGCGGAGATCACCACGTAGGCACCCTCCGCGACCAGCACCTCCGCCGCCGCCCGGCCCAGCCCACGACTCGCACCACTGAGGAGGAACACTCGGTCCCGTACGCCAAGATCCACGATGCCTCATCTTTCCTCATGACGGTGACGCCATGCGTACTGACACGCTGGGTGGTCCGACCAGTGTGGTGATCCCGGAGCGCCGGGCCGGACATCGTCACGCCGGGTGCGCTTCGGGGCGGGGGTGAGGGGCGGTCCGCTGCGGCCGGTCGCCGGTTCGCGCCGTCCTCGCGTACGGTCGGTGGCATGTCTGGTGGCAGGTCTGGTGGCACGTCTGGTGAGAGGTCCCACGAAGACCGCACCGTGGGCGCGTGGCTGCGTACGGCCGGCGCCGTCACCGTCCTCACCGGCGCCGGCATCTCCACCGACTCCGGCATCCCGGACTTCCGCGGCCCGAACGGCGTGTGGACCCGCGAGCCGCGAGCCGAGCGGCTGTCCACCCTGGAGGACTACCTCGCCGATCCGGAGGTACGCGCCGAGGCATGGCGGCGGCGGCTCGACCACCCGGCCTGGTCGGCACGCCCCAACCCCGCCCACGAGGCACTGGTCCGGCTGGAGGAGGCGGATCTCGTCGCGGCGGTCGTCACGCAGAACATCGACGGGCTGCACCAGCGCGCGGGATCGCGGCGGGTGATCGAGATCCACGGCACGATCTGGTGGGTCACCTGCGTGGAGTGCGGACTTCGTACGCCGATGCGCGACGTGCTCGCCCGGGTCGAGGCCGGCGAGGCCGACCCCCGGTGCCTGAGCTGCGGCGGCATCCAGAAGTCGGCCACCATCTCCTTCGGGGAGGCGCTGGACCGCGCGGTGCTGCTGGCCGCGCAGGAGGCGGCGCGCGCCTGTGACCTGCTGCTGGCGATCGGTACGTCGCTCCAGGTCCACCCGGCGGCCGGTCTGTGCGACGTCGCGTTGCGGGCGGGTGCCCGGCTGGTCGTGGTCAACGCTCAGCCCACGCCGTACGACGAGGTGGCCTGCGCGGTCCTGCGTACTCCCATCGGCGAGGTCCTGCCCCGGCTGGCCGAGGAGACGACGGGCCGGAGCCGGCTCTGACCCGGCTGGCCGAGGAGGCGACGGGTCGAAGCCGGCTCTGACCCGCACCTCGCAGGCTCCGGCGAATGTCCTGGGAACGTCCTGGGAACTGCCTGTCGGAGGCATGCCCTAGGGTTCGACGCGCCTGGCGAAGACCGCAGCAGAAGAGACCCTGACGGACCCTGGGAGCGCCCATGACGCACGCCGTGTCCTCCAGCCGACGACCGACGCCCGCCCAGCTGGCCTGGCAGCGCGCCGGGATGGGGATGTTCTGCCACTTCGGCATCAACACGTTCTTCGACAAGGAGTGGAGCGACGGCACGCTGCCGGCTTCGGGGTTCGCGCCGACCGAGCTCGACGCGCGGCAGTGGGTGGACACCGCCGCCGACGCCGGCATGCGATACGTCGTGCTCACCGCCAAGCACCACGACGGGTTCTGCCTGTGGCCGACCGACACCACCGACTACTCGGTTCGGTCCTCGCCGTGGCGGGGCGGGCGAGGCGACGTCGTCGAGGAGCTCGCCCAAGCGTGCCGCGACGCGGGGCTCGGCCTCGGGCTCTACCTCTCACCGTGGGACCGCAACGCCGCCTGTTACGCCGACCCGGCGGCCT
Source organism: Actinopolymorpha singaporensis (assembly GCF_900104745.1). Lineage (NCBI taxonomy): Bacteria > Bacillati > Actinomycetota > Actinomycetes > Propionibacteriales > Actinopolymorphaceae > Actinopolymorpha > Actinopolymorpha singaporensis. The sequence goes on along the minus strand of NZ_LT629732.1, from coordinate 5,490,462 downwards.
ACGACGACTTCTACGTCCGTCAGCTGACCGAACTCTGCACGAGGTACGGCCCGTTGTTCGAGGTGTGGTTCGACGGCGCCGGCTCCGAGGGTCGGGTGTACGACTGGGGCCGCATCATGGACGTGGTCGACGAGCACCAGCCGGACGCGATGGTGTTCAACATGGGCCGCCCCACGATCCGCTGGGTGGGCAACGAGGACGGGCTGGCCGCCGACCCGTGCGAGTACGTCGTCTCCGCGGTCGAGGGTGACACCGGCAGCGAGGGCGGTGACCGGGCGTGGCTCGGCGAGGGCCGCTATCTGCCGCCGGAGTGCGACGTGCCGATCCGACGGCACTGGTTCTGGCAGACCGACGACCTGGCGACGCTGAAGAGCCTCGAGCACCTGCTGGCGATCCACCACCGCTCGGTGGGGCTCGGCGCCGGCCTGCTGCTGAACGTCCCGCCGGACCGGCGCGGGCTGCTCGACGAGCACGACCGTGCCCGGCTGGCCGAGTTCGGTGCGGAGCTGCGGCGCCGGTTCGGGTCGGGGCGGCCGGGCGTGCTGACCGCCGAGCCGGACGCGGCGACCGGTCCGGGCGGCCCCACGGACGCGGGTACGGCGGTGGTCCGGGTCGACCTCGGCGCGCGGATGTCGTTCGACCACGTGGTCCTCGGCGAGGAACTCACGGCGGGGCAGCATGTCACCCGGCACGAGGTGCTCGTCGACGGTGCGGTGGTGGCGGCCGGTGGCACCATCGGGGTCCGCCGGATCCACGCGTTCGACGAGGTGACCGCCGACCGGCTGGAGATCCGGCTCACCGGAGCAGGCGCCGCGCTGGCCGGTGTCACCGCGCACCGGACCGGAGTGACCCGGGCGCCGGTTCTGGAGGAGCAACCGGACATCTCCGCACAGAAGGTCGACGCGCCCGCGAGGTGAGCTGGGGCCTCGGAAAACCCGCTGGAGGCGGCCGGTCCGGCTCGGCATACTGGTCACGGACGAGAGCCGTCCGCGGGTTCGGCGTACCGCACCGGCCGGGCGGCGTGTGAGCAAGCATCAGCAACGACGTGAGCGAGAAGGGTCGACGATGCGGGTCGGACAGCGAGCTACGTGCGCCGAGCTGGGCGCCGAGGTCCGTCTTCGCTGACTCCTCGACCGGCCCTCGGTCCGGCTCGGCGTGAACGCGATCCCCGTTCGCCCCGCCGACGCAAGAACTGAGGGCTTCTCGTGCGCACCGTCGACATTCGCCGTACCTTCCTGAACTTCTTCACCGACCGCGGCCATCAGGTCGTGCCGTCCTCCTCCCTCGTCACCGACGACCCCACCATGCTGTTCACCACCGCGGGCATGGTGCAGTTCAAGCCGTACTTCCTCGGCACCTCCGCCCCGCCCGCGTCCCGGCTCACGTCGGCGCAGAAATGTGTGCGGACCGTCGACATCGACGGAATCGGCCGCACCGACCGGCACACGACGTTCTTCGAGATGCTCGGCAACTTCTCCTTCGGTTCCTACGGTCCGGACGAGGTGGTGCCGTGGGCGTACGAGTTCCTCACCGAGCGGTTGGGCCTGGACCCCGGCCGGCTGTGGGCGACCGTCTACCGCGACGACGACGAGACCCCGGCCCGCTGGCAGCGGCTCGGCATCCCGCCCGAGCGCATCCAGCGGCTCGGCATGGCCGACAACTACTGGTCCACCGGCGGCCCCGGACCGTGCGGGCCGTGCACGGAGATCTTCTACGACCGTGGCCCGGAGTTCGGCCGGGACGGCGGGCCTGCGGCCGACCCCGACCGGTTCCTCGAGGTCTGGAACCTCGTCTTCATGCGGTACGTACGCGGCGAGGGCGGGACCGACGACGACTTCCCGGTCGTCGGTGACCTGCCGCAGGCGTGCGTGGAGTCCGGGCTCGGGGCCGAGCGGGCAGCGGTGGTGCTGCAGGACGTGCCCCACATCCACCGCACCGACGCGCTGCTGCCGGTGCTGTCGAACGTGCTGGGCCGGGCGGCGGGGACGCGCAGCCGGTCGCCGGAACTGTCCGCGCGGATCGTCGTCGACCACGTGCGGGCGGCGGCGTTCCTGCTCGCCGACGGCGTACTGCCCGGCCCGGACGGACGCGGTTACGTGCTGCGCCGGCTGGTGCGCCGGGCGGTCCGGCACGCGCGCCTGCTCGGGGTCGGCTCGCCGATCCTCGCCGACCTCGCGGACCAGGTGATCGACACCCACGTGGAGTCCTGGCCGGAGCTGTCCGGGCACCGCGCACTGGTCCGGCAGGCCGTCGCGCACGAAGAGGAGGCGTTCGGCCGGACGTTGACGCACGGGACCCGGCTGCTGGACACCGCGATCCGGCGGGCGCGGGCGGAGACGAGGACGCCGGAGTCCTCGGAGTCCTCCGAGTCCTCCGAGTCCTCGGGCCCCTCGGGATCGTCCCGGCGGCCCGCGCTGTCCGGGCGTACGGCGTTCGAACTGCACGACACGTACGGCTTTCCCGTCGACCTCACCGTCGAGGTGGCGGCGGAGGCCGGGCTCACGGTCGACACCGACCGGTTCGCGGCGCTGATGGAGGACCAGCGTGAGCGCGCGCGGCAGGCGCGCACCTCGGCACCGGGCGACGTCGACGTCTCGTACCGCATACTCGCCGAACGGCACGGGCCGACCCGGTTCGTCGGCTACGACCGGCACGAGTCGGACGGCACCGTGCTGGCGTTGCTGCGTGACGGCCGTGAGCTCGCGGTGGCGACCGAGGGGGAGCGGTGCACGCTCGTGCTGGATCGCACGCCGATGTACGCGGAGTCCGGCGGCCAGGTGGGTGACACCGGGACGATCCGCGTTTCGTCCGGGTCGTCGCGGTCGGGTGACGACGCCCGCCTGCGGGTGCTGGACACCCGGCGCGGGCCCGGAGGGCTGCACGTCCACGAGGTCGAGGTGGTCCACGGCGAACTCCGGCCGGGTGAGCCGGCGCGGACGACCGTCGACGTGCAGCGGCGGCAGGCGACCGCGCGTTCGCACAGCGCGACGCACGTCCTGCACGCGGTGCTTCGGGAGTACCTCGGCGACCACGCTCGCCAGCAGGGTTCGCTGGTGGCGCCCGGACGGCTGCGGTTCGACGTGTCGCACTTCGCGCCCCTGGACCCCGGCCAGGTGCGTGCCGTCGAGGAGGAGGTCAACCAGCGGCTGCTGGCCGACCCGGAAGTGCGCGTGTGGGAGACCAGCCAGGACGAGGCGCGGGCCGCGGGAGCGATCGCGCTGTTCGGCGAGACGTACGGCGAGGTGGTCCGGGTCGTGGACATCGGCGACTACTCCCGCGAACTGTGCGGCGGCACGCACGTCGGGCACGCGAGCGCGGCCGGCCCGGTGCGGATCGTGGGGGAGAGTTCGGTCGGCGCGGGGGTACGCCGGCTGGAGGCGCTGACCGGCGTGGACGCGCTGCGGTACGCCGACCACGAACACCGGCTGCTGGAACAGATCCAGGACCTGCTCGGCGGGTCCGGCCGGCCGGGCTCCGGTAGGCCGGGTTCCGCTGGACCGGGACGGTCCCCGGACCGGATACTCGACCAGCTCCGGCGCCGGCTCACCGACCTGGCCGACGCCGAACGCGAACTCGGCCGACGCCGGCGGGCAGACCTGCTGGCGGGCGCTGACTGCCTGCTGGGCCGTCGCCGCGACACCGCGTCCGGTGGCTGGCTGGTGGCGAGCCGGGTGGACGAGCCAGGTGTCGAGGCCGGTGGCGTGGATCCGCGTGGCTCGGGCCTGCGTGGCTCGGGCCTGCGTGGCTCGGGCCTGCGTGACCTCGACCTGCGTGAACTGGCGCAGGCGGTGCTGGAACGCGGCCCGCGGGACCGGCCCGCGGGCGTCGTCCTCGCCCGCGCGGTCGACGGGAGGGCGCAGCTGGTGCTGGCGGTCGACCCGTCGCCGGCGGGCCGCGGCGCTGCCAAGGAGCTGTTGACACCCGCCGGACGGGCGATCGGCGGCGGAGCGGGCGGCAACGGGTCGTTCGCGCACGCGGGTGGCCGCGAGGTCGACCGGCTGGACACCGCGCTCGCGCTGGCGACCGACCGGCTGACCGAGCATCTCGACGCGACCGCCGGCGCCTGAGCGCTGCCCGGGGCTCCCACTACCCGGCCGGCCGCGGATCGACGAGGTGGGAAGACGTACTGGTGCTGTACCCACAGGTCTTCCCACCTCGTCGCGGTCCTCGGAGCGCGAGCCCCGGCGAACCCCAGTCCGGATCTCACTCCGGGGGACGGGTGTGGTTCGGGTCGCAGCGCACCGGGGTGTTGCCGTCCAGGTGCAGGGCCGAGTTGATCAACGCGATGTGGCTGTACGCCTGCGGGAAGTTCCCCGCCATCCGGCGGTGGCGCGGGTCGTACTCCTCCGCGAGGAGGCCGACGTCGTTGCGCAGGTCCAGCAGGCGGCAGAAGAGGTCGCGCGCCTCCCGCATACGCCCGATCATGGCCAGGTCGTCGGCCAGCCAGAACGTGCACGCGAGGAAGGTGCCCTCGGTGCCCGGCATGCCGTCGGTGCCTGGTTCGCCACCCTCGTCGGTGGGGTAGCGCATCACCAGTCCGTCGCGGGTGAGTTCGCGCTGGACTGCCTCGATGGTTCCGACGACGCGCGGGTCGTCCGGCGGCAGGAAGCCGACCTGCGGGATCAGCAGCAGCGCCGCGTCTACGTCGCGGGACCCGAACGACTGGGTGAAGGTGTTGCGGTCGGCGTCGTACCCCTTCGCGCACACCTCGCGATGGATCTCGTCCCGGACGGCCCGCCACTTCCCGACCGGCCCGCGCAGCCCGTACTCCTCGACCGCCCTCACCGCGCGGTCCATCGCCACCCAGGCCATCACCTTGGAATGGGTGAACGGCCGCCGCGGGCCGCGTACCTCCCAGATCCCCTCGTCCCGCTCGTGCCAGTGCTCGCTGAGGTGGGAGATCAGCACCGCCTGCAGCGGCCACGACTCCTCGTGTGGGTCGAGCCCGGCCTGCCGGGCCAACGCGAGGGCGTCGACCACCTCGCCGTACACGTCCAGCTGCAGTTGGTCGACCGCCTTGTTGCCGACCCGGACCGGGCGGGAGTTCTCGTAGCCGGAAAGCCACGGCAGGTAGTACTCCAGCAGCCGGCGTTCACCGGCCACGCCGTACATGATCTGCAGGTCGGCGGGAGAACCGGCGACCGCGCGCAGCAGCCACTGCCGCCACGCGGCCGCCTCCTCGTCGTACCCGCTGCGGATCAGCGCGGACAACGTCATGGTCGCGTCGCGCAGCCAGCAGTAGCGGTAGTCCCAGTTGCGGCTGCCGCCCAGGTCCTCGGGCAGTGACGTGGTGGCCGCGGCGACGATGCCGCCGGTCGGTTCGTACGTCAGTGCCTTCAACGTCAGCAGCGAACGCTGCACCGGTTCCCGCCACGGACCGTCGTAGGTGGACTGCCCCGACCACTCCTTCCACAGCGCCTCGGTCTCGGCGAGTTCCTCGTCGGCGTCGACCGGGGTGGGCGGCGGCAGGTGGGACGGATGCCAGGTCAGCACGAACCGCACCCGGTCGTTCGCGCGCACGTCGAAGTCGGCGTACGTCGCGAAGTCCCGGCCGTAGGTGGGTACGTCGGAGCGCAACCAGACCGCGTCCGGACCGGCGACCGCGGCGGTCTGCTGGTCGATCTTGCGGACCCACGGGATGACGGCGCCGTAGTCGAACCGCAGCCGCAGGCAACTGCGCATCGGCACTCTCCCGGAGATGCCCTCGACGATGCGGACAATGTCGGGCGCCTGGTTGCGGGGAGGCATGAAGTCGATCACCCGGACCGCGCCCTCGGGGAGCTCCCACTCGGTCTCCAGGACCAGCGTGTCGCCGCGGTAGCGCCGCCGCGCCGCGCGCCTCGAGCCGCCGCGGGGCCTGATCGTCCAGTGCCCGTTGTCGTTGTCACCGAGCAGGGCGGCGAAGCACGCGCCGGAGTCGAAGCGGGGGAAGCACAACCAGTCGATGGAGCCGGACCTGCTGACCAGGGCGGCGGTCTGCATGTCGCCGACGATGGCGTAGTCCTCGATGGGTGCCGCCATGTCCCACGCTCCTCAAGGCGCCGTCAGGTGGGACGCCGCGCGCTGTCCTCGTTCTCCAGTGTCGCGCTCGTGCCCGAGTGCCCGCGAGTGCCCGTCGGACCGGCGGGGCCGGGGCGCTCGGGCGGCCCGGGGCTTCGCGCCGGGGGCGTACGGCCGGGCGACGTGCGTCCGGGGGATTGGCGGGGTTGGCGGGGTTCGTTGGGTTCGACCCGCATATTCCGGAGCCGTTCGCGCAGCCTGCCGTCGTGGGCCTCGTCGTACGCCAGGAAGATTCCGCCGGCGACCGCGATCAGCGCGAACATGTACCACTGGAACGCGTACGCCAGGTGCGGCCCCTCCGACAGTTCGGGCGGCGGGAGCATCCGCGGGAGGTCGGATCGCTGGGCGGGGATCTGACGGGCGAGTTCGACGTAGTCGCCGAGCAGGGGATACGGCACGACCGCCGAGATCGCCCGGACCTGGATGAACCGGACCTGCCCGTCGATCACCTTCTCCGGCCGGTCCGCTGCCTCGCTGGCCCGGACCCGCGCGATCACCGTGACCTCGCCGGCGGGCGGGGCGGGTGCCCTGGGTGCGTCGGTGGACCGGAGGCTGGGAATCCAGCCCCGATTGACCAGGACGGCGTTCCTCGACCCGGCCAGCCGCAGCGGAGTGAGGACGTTGAAGCCGGGCTCGCCCTGCAGCGGGCGGTACCGGACCAGGATCTGGTGCCGGGCGTCGTAGGTGCCGCGGGCCTTCACCTGGGCGTACTCCTTGCCCGGGCCCACCGACCGGCCCGGCGCGAGCACGTCGCCGACGGGTCGGGCGGACACGCCGGAGTTGCTGGTGACCAGGGCGTTGTGTGCGCGGCGCGCCTCCAGGCGGTGCAGCTGCCAGCCGGCGAGTTCGACGCACACGGCGGCCGCGATCACGACCGCGACCATCATGGCGAGCCAGCGTGGCCGCAACAGGAAGCGGTACACGATGAATGACGCTAACCGAACCAGCCCGGCGGCCCTCCCATCGGGGTGTCGACGGCCGTCTTCGGGCACGGATCCGGGCGCGGCTCCGTGCGCCGCCGCCCGAGTCTGGCTTCGAGAGGGGGCGACTGTCGGAGGTGTGTCCTAGGCTGGGCGAATGGTCGCGCAACTAGTGGACTCCTTCGGCCGGGTGGCAACCGACCTGCGGGTCTCCCTGACGGACCGCTGCAACCTGCGCTGCACCTACTGCATGCCGGCCGAGGGGCTCGCCTGGCTGCCCGGGCCCGAGCTGCTCACCGACGACGAGGTCGCCCGGCTGGTCGAGGTCGCCGTGTGCCGGCTCGGGGTGCGCGAGGTCCGCTTCACCGGCGGCGAGCCACTGGTCCGGCGCGGCCTGGTCGACATCGTTTCCCGTACGGCGCGACTCTCGCCCCGCCCGGAGATCTCGCTGACCAGCAACGGGATCGGGCTCACCCGGCTGGCGGCGCCCCTGCGCGAGGCGGGGCTGGACCGCATCAACGTCTCCCTCGACACCCTGAGCCCCGACACGTTCGCCCGGCTCACCCGCCGCGACCGGTGGAACGACGTGGTCGCCGGGCTCGCGGCCGCCGCGGAGGCCGGACTGACGCCGGTGAAGGTCAACTCGGTGCTGATGCGCGGCACCAACGACCACGAGGCGCCCGACCTGCTCGCCTGGTGCCTGGAGCGTGGATACGAGCTGCGGTTCATCGAGCAGATGCCGCTGGACGCCCAGCACGGCTGGGACCGGCAGACCATGGTGACCGCCGAGGAGATCATCGAGCGGCTGGAAACCCGGTTCACTCTGGTGCCCGACGACCCGAGCCGGCGGGGCAGCGCGCCCGCCGAGTCGTTCCTCGTCGACGGGGGCCCGGGCCGGGTCGGGGTGATCGCGTCGGTGACCAGGCCGTTCTGCGGCGACTGCGACCGGGTCCGGCTCACCGCCGACGGTCAGGTCCGCAACTGCCTGTTCGCGCGGTCGGAGTCCGACCTGCGCACCGCTCTGCGCTCAGGGGCCGACGACGCCGAACTCGCCCGGCGCTGGCAGGCCGCGATGGCCGGCAAACTGCCCGGTCACGGCATCGACGACCCGAGCTTCCTGCAACCCTCCCGCCCCATGTCCGCCATCGGCGGCTAGCACGCTGCCCCCGCATCACGACCGGCTGCGTTGTCGATCAGTCGGGGGAGAAGGGCTCCACCTCGCGCAGGAAGCCGCGGGCGGACAGGAAGTCGGACAACTGGGCGCGGTGGGCCTCACACGCGAGCCAGGTCTTGCGGCGTTCCTCGGGGTGGATGCGCGGATTGTTCCAGCGCAACGCCCACTCGGCGGGCGCGCTGCACCCCCTGGCCGAACAGATCGGCTCGGGCTCGACCACAGGCTCGGTCACGACTCCACCTCACCGCGCGACCGCCGCGCCTGAGAAGCCGGACCCGCGCCCCCGGGCCGGTGGGTCCGCTGGGGGCTCCGGACGGCCTGACTGCGTGGAGTAGCCGAGAGTGGCGACATCCGGCGGATTAGCTCACGCTGAGTCATAATTAACGGTCCGTAGATAACAAGAAGCGATGCCGGGCAGCCACGGGGGAAGCCGCCCGGCATCGCATCACGTCGCACTCCGACGGGGGAAGCGGAGCGCGCAGAACGAGTCTGGCACGAAGGCACCAGGTAGGTCTAGCCGGTCCTCGCGTTATTTTGCGGCGGGACAGGGCGCTCCGGAGGTGCCGGAAGCTCCAGCCGATGATCGGGCAGGTAGGCGGGTGGCGGAGCCTTGGTGCGCTCTCGACCGGCGTTGGCGATCACGACGGCGACGTACGGGAGGATGAACGCCGCCACGATGAGCAGCCATCGGACGATGCCCTGAGTGACGAACGCACCCACGAAGCAGAGCGTTCGTATCCCCATGGAGATCAGGTATCGCACCTCCCGGGACCGCACGTCGGCCTTCAGACTGCGCGGAGCTCCCGAGATCCGGAATACATCCTGATCCGACTTCTGGCTCATTCCACCTCCCGCACTCGATCCACGGTACGCGCGCCCACCGACAGTTCCCACCGGCGAGTGGCGTTCCGACGGCCCTGACAGCCCACCGGCTCTCCCGATCCCGGTGGACCTACCCCCTCAGGACCACTCGGCGCGCCCGAACGTGACACCGGCCGGGCCGAACGTGACAGATGTCATGCCCGGACCAGGATCACCGGCGCAGTGCGGCGCACCACCGGACCGGCACCGTGGACTCCGTGCAGACGACACCATCCCGTACGGCACGGTCCCGTACGGCTCGTACGAATTCCCCCCGTACGTCCCACCGGCGTACGGCGCCCTCGAACCCGCCCCCGGCCGCGAACGGCATGGCGGTCCACCTGTCCGGACTGGTGAAGAGCTACGGCGACGTCCACGCCGTCCGCGGTGTCGACCTCGACATCGCGCCCGGTGAGGTGGTGGCGTTGCTCGGCCCCAACGGCGCCGGCAAGTCCACCACCGTCGACATGCTGCTCGGCCTGGCCCGGCCCGACCAGGGCACGGTCGCGTTGTTCGGCGCCGAACCCCGTCAGGCGGTGGCGCAGGGGCACGTCGGTGCGATGCTGCAGGCCGGGTCGCTGCTGCCGGACGCGAGCGTGGGCGAGCTGGTCGCGATGTTCGCCGCCCTGCACCGCGCGCCGTTGCCGGTGGAGGAGGCGCTGGAGCGTGCAGGCATCGCCGACCTCGCCGACCGGCCCACCGGCAAGCTGTCCGGCGGGCAGGCACAGCGGGTGCGGTTCGCCCTGGCGGTCGTACCCGACCCCGTCCTGCTCGTCCTCGACGAACCCACTGTCGGGATGGACGTGGAGTCCCGGCGCGCGTTCTGGGCGGCGATGCGCAACCTCACCGCGGCCGGCCGGACCGTGTTGTTCGCCACCCACTACCTCGACGAGGCCGACGACTACGCCGACCGGGTGGTGCTGATGCGGTCCGGCCGGATCATCGCCGACGGGACCGCCGCCGCGATCAAGAACCAGGTGAGCGGCCGGCGGATCGGTGCGCGGCTTCCCGGTGCGGACGAGGCCCGGCTGCGTGCCCTGCCCGGCGTCTTCGACGTCGCGGTCCGCGGTGACCGCGTGACGCTGCACTGCACCGACGCGGACGCCGCGCTGCGCGCGCTGCTGTCGGCGTATGAGCAGGCCCGTGACCTGGAGGTCCGCAGCGTCGACCTCGAGGACGCCGTGGTGGCCCTCACCTCCGCGGCCGACGACCAGGGCACCGCCGCGCCCACCGACCCGACCCACAGCCGGAACGACCAGGAGAGCCGGTCATGACGACGCGTTACCTCATGTTGGAGGCGCGCCGCGCCTACCGGAACAAGCGGTTCCTCATCTTCACCCTCGCGATGCCGGTGGTGCTGTTCCTGGTCTACGTCCAGATGTACGGCAAGGGGCACATCAACGGCGTGGACGTGCGGGCGTACCTCATGGTCTCGATGGCGGCGTTCGGCTCGATGAGCGCCGCGATGTCGGCCGGCTCGCGGATCGCGCTGGAACGCCAGAGCGGCTGGAACCGCCAGCTCCGGCTGACGCCACTCAAGCCGCTCTCCTACCTCGTGGCCAAGGCCGCGGTGGCCATGCTGGTGGCCGTGCCCTCCGTGGTCCTGGTCTACGGCGCGGGCGGGCTGGCCGCGCACGTCCGGCTCGCTCCACAGGAGTGGGCGATGTCGGCCGTCGGGCTGTGGCTGGCCCTGATCCCGTTCGCGGTGATCGGGATCGTCATCGGGTACGTCGCCTCGCCCGACAGCGCCCAGGCGATCTATCCGGCCACCTTCATGGTCCTGTCCCTGTTCGGCGGCATCTTCATCCCGGTCGAGGCGATGCCCAGGCTGATGGCGAACCTGGCGCAGCTGCTTCCGTCGTACTGGCTGGGAATCATCGGCCGCAGCCCGCTCGGCCTGTCCGGGTTCGAGTGGCAGGCGGTGCCCGTGTTGCTGGCCTGGACGGCAGTGCTCACACTGATCGTGGTGCGGCGGTACCGCGTCGACACCGCCCGGGCGTGAAGTACGAACGCCCGGATCCGGCACCCGCCGAGCCGCCGGCGAACAGCTACCGGAAACTGAGGTCGATGAGCGTGACCCCGAACGCCGTGCCCGGCGAGGACACGGCACCTGACCGGCCGGACAGCGGCCGCGCGGTGGCCGTCTCCTTCGACGCCGGCTCCCCGGTCGTCCCGGGGACCGCCGAACCGAGGGAGCCCGAGCTCACGCGACGAGACCGCCGGAGGCGGTGGCGGGGCATCTTTGGAGCCGCCCTTTGGCTGGTCTTCATCGTCTCGCCGGTGTCGTCGGCCCTGAAGCGGAATCCCTCCTGGGAGTGGCAGCTGCTCGTCGCCGCGGTCACCGTGGGGTTCTGCGCCACCTACGTCGTGATCTTCCGGTTGGTGCGCCGCGACGCCGACCGCCGCCACTCGTTGGTGTGGCTGGCGACGCTGGCGGTGCTCTGCGGCGCGTTCTGCCTGCTCGCGGGCGAGGACGGCATGTTCTGCCTGGTCTACGTCGCCGCGGGCGGTGCCGCGGCGCTCCCGGCGCGCACGTCGGCCTGGTGGACGGGTGGATGTGTCGCGGCGACCGTCGTCGCGCCGCTGGCCGTCCCTGGGTGGAACATCACCCCGGAGGGCACGATGTCTGTGCTGCTGGGTGCGCTGGCCTCCTCGGCGTTCGTCAGCCTGCTGCGGCGCAACTGGGAGTTGCGCGAGGCCCAGGGCGAGATCGCCCGGCTGGCAGTAGCGGACGAGCGGCTGCGCTTCTCCAGGGACCTGCACGACATCCTCGGGCACAGCCTCACCGTCATCACCGTCAAGGCGGAGTTGGCAGGCCGGCTGCTGGAGCAGCGGCCCGAACGCGCAGCCGGTGAGATCGCCGACGTCGAACGCCTGGCCCGGGAGGCGCTGGCCGACGTCCGGGCCACGGTCGCGGGCTACCGCGCCACCAGCCTGGCTGCCGAGCTCAGCCAGGCCCGGTATGCCCTGGAGTCCGCGGGCATCACCGCGGTGCTGCCGAGCTCCGCCGACGAGGTGACCGGGCCGCCGCGGGAAGTGTTCGGGTGGGTCGTGCGCGAGGGCGTGACCAACGTCGTACGGCACAGCGGAGCGGCGACCTGCACCGTACATCTGACCCCCACCAGCGTGGAGGTCGTCGACGACGGAACCAGTCGGCGTCCCGGCAGGGGCTGGAACGGCCACGCAGCGAACGGCCCCGCACCGGTCGAGCCGCCGTTCAACCTCTCCGACGGGTTCGACGACCCGGCCTCCTCACACGGGCTGGTCGGCCTGGCCGAACGCGTGCGCGCCGCCGGTGGCAGCCTGTCCGCCGGCCCGTTGCCCGGTGGCGGGTTCGCGCTGCGGGCGGAGGTGCCCGCGTGAGCGAGTCGATCCGGATCCTGCTCGCCGACGACCAGCACCTGGTCCGCGGAGCGCTCGCCGCCCTGCTGTCCCTGGAGGCCGACCTGGAGGTGGTGGGCGAGGTGGGGCGGGGCGACGAGGTGGTGGCCCGAGCACGGGAGACCACGCCCGACGTCGCGTTGCTGGACGTGGAGATGCCCGGCGCCGACGGCATCACCGCCACCCGCGACCTGCGGACGGCGCTGCCGGACTGCCGGGTGCTCGTGGTCACGACGTTCGGCCGGCCCGGCTACCTTCGCCGGGCGCTGGCCGCCGGTGCGAGCGGCTTCGTGGTGAAGGACACCCCCGCGTCCCAGCTCGCCGACAGCATCCGGCGGGTGCACCAGGGCCTGCGGGTGGTGGACCCGACGCTGGCGGTGGAGTCACTCACTTCGGGGGAGAGCCCGCTGACCGCACGGGAACGCGACGTGCTCCTGGAGACCCGCGGCGGCGGGACGGTGGCCGACATCGCGCGGGCGCTGGTGCTGTCGGAGGGGACGGTCCGCAACCATCTGTCCAGCGCGATCGGCAAGACAGGTGCGCGTACCCGCGCCGAGGCGGTCCGGATCGCAGACGCCAACGGCTGGCTCTGAGGGGCTTTCCCCTAGGAAGGCGTTCCGGCGTACGTCGGCAGGACGATCCGCGACGCCGCCCGCCCGCCGCGGTGGACGGTCTGGTCGCCGGCCGGGCACAGGTCGAACCTCGGATAGTTGGACGACGCGATCTCCGCCCGGATCCGGTGGCCGGCCCGGAAGGTCATCGCGGTCGAGCCGACGGTCACCTCCACCTCCGTGCCCTCTCCGGGGGCTTGCCCGTACGGTGCCTCCACGCGGCGAACCGAGTCGACCACCGACATCGCTGTTCCGTCGGGGTGGACGTCCACCAGCTTCACCGCGACGTCGGCGACCGGCGCGGTCGACTCGAAGACCACGTGCGCGCGGACCTCGCCGAGCACCGTGAGGTCCTGGCCGAGCACGTCGCCGGTGTAGACGAGTACGTCGTCCCGGCGCTCCACGTCGCGCTGGTCGCGCGGACCGGCCTCGGGGAGTACGGGATGCAGGGTGCGCCCGCCGTTGGTGGGCACCGGGTCGGCAGGGTCGTGGCGGTAGCGGTCGGTGCCCGACTCCTGCGGTACGGGCCGCTCCAGCCTGCCGTCTGCCGCGAGGTGGAAGGCGGTCTCGTGCGCGGGTGGCGGCCAGGCCTCGAGGTCCAGCCACCGGTTGCTCCCCATGACGTACACGCGTACGCCGTGCGACACCTCCCTGCCGGCCAGGCCGGCGCTCAGGAACCCGACCTGCTCCTCGTACAGCCCGTTGAGGTCGCCCATGGCGGCGACGCCGAAGTCGAGCTGCCCGGTCGTCCGCCGCAGCATCGACAGGTGCGACCACGGGCCGACGACCAGCCGCTGGCGGTGGGCGGCCCGCCCGTCGCGGCCGGCCAGCAGGGAGTAGCCGGCGATGGTGTTCTCGCAGAACAGGTCGTGCCAGCCGGCGAGGTGGTAGCCGGCGACGTCGGTGCCGGCCCCGTCGAGGGCCGGGGTGGCGTCGAACTCGGCCCACGGGTCCTCCCCGGCGGCGACCGGCTGTCCTCCCGAACCGGCAGGGCGCACCCAGCGCTGCCACTCCGGGCTGATCTCGGCCAGGGTCTTCTCGGCCCGGGGGAGTGAGGCCGGCCAGGTGTCCAGCGCCTCGATGGCCGCCTGCCGTATGTCGTCGTCGAGGTTGTTGCCGAGCGCACCCAGTCCCAGTGTCCAGGAGGAGAAGACGCCGAGCTGGAGTGCGCCGCCCTCGTACGCGACCGACCGGATCCGCGGCCCGGCAACGGCCGGCGCGACCACCCGCAGGCCGGCGGGCCGGTCGGCCAGGGCGAGCCACTGGGTGAAGCCGTTGTAGGAGGCGCCGATCATCGCGACCGCGCCGGCCGACCACGGCTGGTTGGCGCACCAGGCGACCGTGCGCGCGCCGTCGTCGCGTTCGGACCGGAACGGCGTGAACTGCCCGGCGGAGTCCCAGCGTCCGCGTACGTCCTGGGTGACGACCGCGAACCCGAGCCGGGCAAGGCCGATCGCGTCGTGCGCGGCCCGCGCGGAGGCCCGGCCGTACGGGGTGCGGACCAGCACCACCGGGTGCCGCCGGCCGTCGTCGGCGACCGTGACGTCGGTCGCCAGCGCGGCGCCGTCGGCGGCGGTGACGGTGGTGTCGAGGGTGAGGACACGCGAAGGCGGGGTCACGTGGGGAGCCTACGTTCGCCGCATCCGAGGGCCTTCGGTCCCGCCGACCCGTTGTCCGCCCCTGGTCACCATGCCTTCTGCCGAGGTCAGGTCCGTCGCCCGAAGGTCGCCCCGGAGCCTTGACGCCGCTTCCGACGCCGACCTGACGCCGTACTGACGCCGCAATGCATTGACATGACGTCTTCATGACGCCATGATGCCGTCATGACTTTGGCTGAACGAGTTCGTGCCCTCCCGCGCCGTTGGCCCGGCTTCGAGTCGATCCGGGGCATTCCGATCCTGTTGCGCCTGTTGCCCTCGGTGAGCCGCCGCCAGTCCGCCCTGCTGGGAGTGGGCGTCCTGCTGACCGCGGCCCTCCCGGTCGCGGCCGTCGCCCTGACCGGCCTGCTGGTCGGCTCGATCCCGGACGCGGTTCGGGGCGGCCTGGACTCCGCGGCGGGCCACCGGACCCTCGACCTGCTCGTCGCCGTCGGCGCGCTGGTCGTGGCACAGCGCCTCGTCGCCCCGATGCTGCGCGCGGTGTCGATGACGCTCGGCCGGGAGACCGACCGCTACCTCCAGGACCGCGTACTCGCCGCGGTCGGCCGGCCGGGTGGGATCGCCCATCTGGAGGACCCCGACATCCTTGCGCACGTACGCCTGGTCAAGGGGCTCGGCGCGGACGCGCAACGTCCCGGCCTCGCGGTGGAGGGACTGGGGTACGTCCTGCCGTCGTGGCTGCAGGCGCTGGGCTCGGCCGTGGTGCTGTTGTTCTTCTCCTGGTGGATCGGCCTGCTGTGGTTGGTGGTCTGGCCGATCGTGGTGTTCGCGATGCAGCAGGAGTACCTCCGCGTCGGGGAGATCGGCTACGGCCGCAGCGACGCGCTGCGCCGCGCCGAGTACCTCCGCGATGTCGCGCTCGGACCGGCCGCCGGCAAGGAGATACGCGTGTGGGGGATGCTCGGCTGGCTGATCGACGCGTTCGAACGCGCGTGGTACACCGCGATGGCGCCGGTGTGGAAGGTGCGCAGCCCGCGGGGGAGCGTGCTGTTCGGTGCCAGCGGGGCGGTGCTGGCGGTCAACGCCGTGTCGTACGGACTGCTGGGCTGGGCGGCGGCCCGTGGTGACCTGTCCGTCGCGGCGGTGGCGATCTACACCCAGGCGCTGGCGGGGGTGAACTCCTACACCGCCTTCGACGACCGCAACGTCTACCTGTCCTACGCCGCGGTGACCGTGCCGAAGGTGCTCGCGCTGGACGCCCGGCTGGGCGGCTCGGGCGGCTACTCCGCGCCCGTGTCCGCCGCGCCCGTGTCCGGTGATCGCGTGTCCGGTGGCCGCGTGTCCGGTGGCCCCGTGTCCGTCGCCGAGCTGCCGAGGCCGGCGGCCGCACCCGGCCTGCCGCGTCACGGCGTCCGGTTCGACGGCGTGACGTTCCGGTACCCACGCAGCGAGCGCACCGCCCTGTGCGGGCTCGACCTCACCATCCCGGCCGGCCGGTCGCTGGCCATCGTGGGGGAGAACGGCGCCGGAAAGACCTCGCTGGTCAAGCTCCTGTGCGGCCTGTACGCACCGACGCGGGGCCGGCTGCTGGTGGACGGCAACGACCTCGCCGACCTGGACCCCGCGGCGTGGCGGGATCAGGTGGCCGTGCTCTTCCAGGACTTCGCGCGCTACCACCTGCCCGTACGCGACAACATCGGGCTGGGCGCGCCGGCGTACGCACACGACGAGGACCGGCTGCGGCTGGCCGCACGGAAGGCGGGCGTACTCCACCTGGTCGAGTCGCTGCCGCACGGCTTCGACACCGTGCTGTCGCGGGAGTACACCGGCGGCGTCGACCTGTCCGGTGGCCAGTGGCAGCGGATCGCGCTCGCCCGGGCGATGTTCGCGGTGCAGGCCGGCGCCCGGCTGCTGATCCTGGACGAGCCCACCGCCGCGCTGGACGTACGAGCCGAGGCGGAGCTCTACGAGCGGTTCCTCGAGCTCACCGAGGGCCTGACCACCTGCCTGATATCGCACCGCTTCTCGACGGTGCGCCGGGCCGACCGGATCGTCGTACTCGCCGACGGCGGCGTGGTCGAGGACGGCAGCCACGAGGGGTTGATGGACCTCGGCGGCCGGTACGCCGAGATGTTCACCCTGCAGGCGTCGCGGTTCCTCGACGAGCAGCCGGCGCGCTCGGCCGGCGGGCACCGGCTTCCTTCCGACACGTCCACAGGAGCCACCGGAGAAGGGATGGGGACCCATGCGTGAGGCACTGCGGGCCTACCGCATGACGATGGCGATCGGGTTCCGCGCGGCGCCCTGGCGAGCGACCTTCCAGCTGGTCACCGGCATGGTCATGGCCCTGGTGCCGGTCGTACTGGCGTACGGCGCGAAACTCGTCGTGGACGCCGCCATGGAGCACGACCCGGCGCTGGCGCTGTGGGCCGCGGGCCTGCTCGCCGGTGTCGTCGCGGTCAGCCTGGTCAACGTCTTCTACTACTGCGACTGCGTGTTCGGCGTCATCGAGCGGGCCCAGGCCTACGCGGAGCGGCGGCTGATGGTGCTGCTCGGCGGGGTGGACGGCCTGGCGCACCACGAACGCCCGGAGTACCTCGACCAGGTGCAGCGCATCCGCGAGGAGAGCCGGTCCCTCGGGACGATGGTGAACGCCACCGCCGGGATGGTGCGGTCGCTGGTGTCCCTGGCGGCCACCGGGGTGCTCCTGGGCCGGGTGCACCCGGCGCTGCTCGCGTTGCCGCTGGTCTCCGTGGTGTCCATCGTGATCGGCCGGCGGGCACGGGACCTCGACGTCACCGCGCAGGAGGTGACCACCGAGCCCGAGCGGCTGCGCCGGCACCTCTTCGACGTCGCCACGTCCGCCTCGGCCGGCAAGGAGCTGCGGGTCTTCGGGCTCACCGGCGAGTTGCGAGCCCGCCACGACGAGGTCGCCGGTCGCGTCGTCGCCGAACGCAACCGGGCCACCTGGCGAGGTGCGGTGCTGGGCGCGGTGGACGCGCTGGTCGTGGCCGCCGCGTACGTCGCCGCGATCGCGTTCGTCCTGCTCCTCGCCGTACGCGGGCATGCCGGTCCCGGCGACGTGGTGCTGGCCATCGGCCTGGCCGCGCAGCTGACCTGGATCGTGTCCACGGCCGTCTCGTACGGCACAAGTCTCATGCACGTGCTCAAGCTCGCGCGGAGGCTGGTGTGGCTGGAGGACTACGCCGAGGCCGAGGCGTACGTCCCGGCCCGCCCGGCGCCGGTGCCGAACCGGCTGCGCGAGGGCATCGAGGTACGCGACGTGTCGTTCGGCTACCCCGACACCGGCGGGAAGGTGCTCGACCGGCTGTCCCTGCGGCTACCGGCCGGCAAGGTGGTCGCGCTCGTCGGTGAGAACGGCGCCGGAAAGACCACGTTGGTGAAGATGCTGTGCGACTTCTACCGCCCGGACGCGGGGCAGATCCTGGTGGACGGAACGCCGCTCGCCGACTTCCCGGTGGAGGAGTGGCGGTCCCGCCTCAGCGCGGCGTTCCAGGACCACGTGCCGTTCGAGTTCACCGCCCGGGAGGCGGTCGGGGTGGCCGACCTGCGCCGGGTCGACGACGACGCGGCCGTGCTGGCCGGGCTGGAGCGCGCCGGCGCGAGTGGCGTGCTGACGGCGCTGCCGAACGGCCTGGACACCCAGCTCGGCAAGTCCTGGGACGGTGGTGTCGACCTGTCCGGCGGCCAGTGGCAGCGGCTGGCGCTCGGACGCGGCCTGATGCGCACCGACCCGCTGCTGGTGGTGTTCGACGAGCCGACCGCGGCGCTGGACCCGCAGACCGAGCACGCGATGTTCGAACGCTTCGCCGCGGCCGCACGCAGCGGGGCGCGCCAGGGCACCGTCACGTTGCTGGTCTCGCACCGGTTCTCCACCGTACGCATGGCCGACCTGATCGTCGTGCTGTCCCGCGGGCGGGTGCTGGAACAGGGCAGCCACGCCGAGCTCATGGAGCACGGCGGGTTGTACGCCGAGCTGTACGACCTGCAGTCGCGGGCCTACCGGTGAGGATGAGCCGGGCGCAGCAGGTCGGGCGTGACGTCGGCGAGCGACGCGCATCCGCACAGGGCGAGCGTCTCCTCCAGGTCCGCGCGCATCGTCACCAGCAGGTCGCCCACCCCGGCGGCACCGCCGGTGGCCAGGGCCCACACCGCGGGCCTGCCGACGAACGCCGCGGTGGCGCCGAGGGCCAGCGCGCGGACGACGTCGCGGCCGTTGCGGATCCCGCCGTCGACGTACACCTCGACCTCGTCGGGCAGGGCGGACCGCACCTCGGCCAGGGCCCGCGCGGTGGGTACGGCACCGTCAAGCTGGCGCCCGCCGTGGTTGGACACCCACACCGCGTCCGCGCCCGCGTCGACACAGGCGCGGGCGTCGTCGCCGCGCACCACGCCCTTCACCACCAGCGGCAGCCGGCCGGACACCTCGGCCAGCCAGGCGAGGTCGGCGAACGTCACGCCGGGGTCCTGCCACACGCCCTCGTCCGCCCGGGCGCGCAGCTCCGGGACGAGCACGGGCGAGACCTCGGCGGGCGGGAACGCGGTGGCTCGCGCCTTCCTCGCGACGTACGGCGTGTCCACGGTCAGCACCAGCGCCCGGGCGCCGGCGGCAGCGGCCCGTTCGACCACGGTCGCGGTCAGGTCGCGGTCACGGAGCACGTACAGCTGCAGCCACCACGGGCCGGCCGCGTCCGCGAGCTCCTCGAACGTCGTCGTGGCCCGGGTGGACAGGGCCAGCAGGGAGCCCGCGTGTGCGGCGCCGGTCGCCATGCCCAGCTCGCCGTCGGGGTGCACCAGCCGCTGGTAGCCGGTCGGGGCGACCTGGACCGGTGAGCTGACCGGCGTACCCAGCACCGTCGTCGACACGTCCACACCGCCCACGTCACGCAGTACCCGCGGCGCCAGCGCCAGGTCACGCCAGGCGGCCAGGTTGGCGGCCAGTGTCTCCTCCGCCCCGGAGCCGGTGGCGATGTAGTCGTACACCTCCGTCGGCAGCACCGAGCGGGCTGCCGCCTCGAGGTCACGCGGCTCGATCGGTGGTGCCGTCACGGCGGGGGACGCCGCCACGGGAGCCGCCGCAGGCTGCGCGCCGGGAACAGGCGTGTCCGGGGAAGGCGTGGAAGGCACGGAGGTCATGACGGCCATTGTCCCGTCCGGAGTCTCCTCCGAACGTCCGAACTCCCGTCCGCGGTCGGTCTGCGGCCGGCCCGAGGTCTCGTCCGCCGCGCTCGCAGGACGGCGACGCTCGCCGTGCCTGACCCGGTGATCGACACCCGGGCTGCTAGCGTGCCTGGGATCGAAGGACCGCAGCTGACCAGGGAGGCGTACGTGGGTCGATCGGTGCTGGTGACAGGGGGGAACCGCGGCATCGGGCTGGCTGTCGCGCAGGCGTTCCGCGAGGCCGGCGACGACGTTGCGATCACCTACCGCGGCGGGGAGCCCCCGGAGGGCTTCCTGGCGGTGAAGTGCGACGTGACCGAGCCGGAGACGGTGGAGACGGCGTTCGCCGAGGTCGAGGAGAAGCAGGGCCCGGTCGAGGTGCTGGTGGCCAACGCCGGCATCACCCGCGACACCCTGCTGATGCGGATGAGCGACGAGGACTGGTCCAGCGTCATCGAGACCAACCTGACCGGCGCCTTCCGCTTCGCCCGGCGGGCCGCGAAGGGCATGCTGCGGATGCGCCGCGGCCGCATCGTCCTGGTGTCCTCGGTCGTCGGCCTGTTCGGCGGCGCCGGCCAGGTCAACTACGCCGCCAGCAAGTCCGGCATGGTCGGCATGGCCCGATCCATCGCCCGCGAGCTGGGTTCGCGGGGAATCACCGCCAATGTCGTGGCCCCCGGTTTTGTGGAAACCGCCCTGACGGCCGAGCTTTCGGAGGAGCTACAAAAGCAGTACCTCAAGCAGATCCCGCTCGGCCGGTACACCAGCACCGAGGAAGTGGCGCGGGTGATCCGGTGGGTGGCAAGCGACGAGGCGGCATACATCACCGGGGCCGTCATCCCGGTGGACGGCGGACTAGGGATGGGGCACTAAGACATGGGCGGGATCCTCGAGGGCAAGCGCATCCTGGTCGCGGGCGTGACCATGGACTCCTCGCTCGGCTTCGCGGTCGCGAAGGTCGCGCAGGAGCAGGGCGCGCAGGTGGTCATCACCAACTTCGGCCGGGCACTGTCGATCACCCGGCGGATCGCCAAGAGGCTGCCGGTCGAGCCGGCGGTGCTCGAACTCGACGTCACCAACGAGGAACACCTGGCCGGGCTGGCCGACGCGCTGCGTGCCCACGTCGACGGGCTGGACGGCGTGGTGCACTCCATCGCGTTCGCCCCGCAGGAGGCGCTCGGCGGCAACTTCCTCAACACCAGCTGGGCCGACGCCGCGACGGCGCTGCAGGTCTCGGCGTACTCGCTGAAGTCGCTCACCACGGCCGTCCTGCCGCTGATGAAGGAGGGGTCGTCGGTGGTCGGCCTCACCTTCGACGCAACGGTGGCCTGGCCGGCGTACGACTGGATGGGGGTGGCGAAGGCCGGGCTGGAGTCCTGCGCCCGCTACCTCGCCCGCGACCTCGGGCCCAAGGGCATCCGGGTCAACCTGGTGTCCGCGGGTTACACCAAGACGATCGCCGCGGGCGGCATCCCCGGCATCGAGAAGGTGGAGAACGTCTGGAGCGAGCGGGCGCCGCTCGGTTGGGACCCGACCGACAGCAGCCCCACCGGCCGCGCGGTGGTCGGGCTGCTGTCGGACTTCTTCCCGAAGACGACCGGCGAGATCGTCCACGTCGACGGCGGCTACCACGCGATGGGCGCCTGACCGGCGGATCTCCGTACCAGCAACTGCTCCCAGGTGGGCGCCGCGCACGAGGCGCGGCGCCCACCGGTGTCTTGTCAGGAGGCGGCTGCCTCCAGCCAGAACCTCGCGATCAGCGCGTGCCCCTCCTCGGTGGGGTGTACGCCGTCGGCGGCGAGCTCGGCCGGGTCCTGGTCGGCGGCCGCCTTGGCCATCAGCTCGTCGAGCGGGACCAGCGTCGCGCCGTACTCCCCGGCCAGCCGGCGGACGACCTCGAGCTTGGGGTCCAGGTCCTCCCGCCAGCCGTGCTGGCCCGCGGTCACCGGCAACACGAACGGCTCGACCAGCACCAGCCGGGCGGGCAGCGCGTCGGTGGTCCGGGCCAGGATGTGGTCGTAGTCGCGGGCGAAGTCGTCCGCCGAGGTGGCATCGCCGCTGTCGTAGCGGCGCCACGTGTCATTGATGCCGATCAGGATCGACACCACGTCCGGACCGAGATCCAGGCAGTCCTCCTGCCACCGGGTGCGCAGGTCGCGCACCCGGTTGCCGCTGATGCCGCGGTTGAGGAACCGCACGCCGTCGCCGGGCCGGGTACGGGAGCAGGTGTCCGCGACCAGCCGGGGATAGCCGTGGCCGAGGCTGTGCGGGTCGGAACGGTCGCGGCCGCCGTCGGTGACGCTGTCGCCGATGAACAGAACCGTCGAGTTCTGGGTCAGTACGCTCACGCGTTCGAACCTAGGCCGACTCGGCCCGTTCGGCGGGTTCGGGGTCCGGTCCTGGACTGCCGCCGCACCGCATCCCGACGGGCACTCGGTCAGGGAAGCAGCAGGTTGACGTCGCCGAACTCGTGCCACAGGTAGCCCTCTTCCACCGCGGCGGCGTAGCAGCGGCGTACCAGCTCGGGCCCGGCGATCGCCTCCAGCATCAGCAGGTGGGACGCCTGCGGCTCGTGGAAACCGGTGAGCAGTCCCGACACCACCGCTACCCCGCGCTCGGCGGTGACCACGAGTTCGGTCCAGCCGGACGCCGCCCGCACCCAGGACCCGTGCGCCGCGGACTCCAGCGCACGCACCACCGTCGTACCGACCGCCACCACCCGGGCGCCTCGCTCGTTGGCGTCGTTCACCACGGCGGCGGTCGCGGCCGGCACCTCGAACCACTCCGCGTACGGCGGTTCGTGGAACTCCGCCGACGCCACCCCGGTGTGCAGGGTGATCGGCACCACGAGGATCCCGCGCGCCACCAGTTCGGTCACCACCTCCGGCGTGAACGGCCGCCCGGCACTGGGCATCTCCGCGCTTCCGGGCGTGGTGGCGAACGCCGTCTGGTACGCGTGCAGCGGCCAGTCGCGGCCGACGTAGCCGTACCGGATGGGCCGGCCGTACCGGGCGAGATAGGCCGGTACGTCGGGGACGGCCGGTGGAACGATCGGCACGGCGTGCCACAGCCGGCCGGACCGGTGCCGCTCACGGAGTACGAGCGAGGCACCGCCGGGCAGGTCGATCCGCCGGCCCGGTCGGCCGCCGGGGTCGGGGCCGTCGCCGCGGCGGAGCTCGACCAGCCAGGAACCGTCGGCGGCGAGGGTGGAGAAGTGCACGCTGCGCCGTTCGCCCTCCCCGGTGGTGCCGGTGCTGTCGGTGCTGTCGGTGCTGTCGGTGTCCTCGGGGTGCGTGGGCAGGTCCACGGCGGCGGGCCGGGTCCCTGACCGGTTGACCACCACGACGTCGCCGGGTTCGAGCAGGTGCGGCAGGTCGACGAACCGGTGGTGGGCGACCTCGTTCGCGGGCCCGTCACCGGACCCGTCACCACGGCCGAGCAGCAGCCGTACCCCGTCCCGGGTCAGGCCCCGCGCCTCCGGCGGTTCGTGTGCCTCGAGTTCGGGCGGCAGAACGAAGTCGACCCTGGGCGCCGGGAGAACGTTGGGAGCGGTGCCGGCCGCCTGGACCGCGGTCGTCGTACCGGCGCTCATGCCGCCACCTCGGTGAGCAGGTCGGCGGCCCGGTAGCGGCCGCTGTCCGGGCGTTCGCCCACCAGCCGGACGAACGCCGGCACCACCGTGTCGGGCAACGGCCGGTCGGAGATGTCCTCGCCGGGGAAGGCGTCCTGGTGCATCTGGGTGCGCAGGTCACCCGGGTCCACCCACCACACCCGTACGTCGTCGCCGGCCTCGGCGAGCTCGACCGCGAGCACGCGGGACCAGTGCTCCAGCGCCGCCTTGGCCGAGCCGTAGCCACCCCAGCCGGGGTAGGCCTCCACGGCGGCGTCGCTGGTGACGTTCAACACGGCGCCGGACCGCTCGCGCAGCAACGGCAGCGCCAGCTGGGTGAGCGCCAGCGGGGCGACGGCGCCGATCTCCAGCACTTCCCGGTACGCCGGTACGCCGAGCGCGGCCAGCGGCGGCAGCGGGCTGGGACCGAGCACGCCGGCGTTGTTGACCAGCAGGTCGAGGCCGCCGAGCCCACGGGCCACCGCCACCAGGTCGGCGCGGTGAGCGGCGTCCCCGACCGACCCGGCGCGGACCTCGACCCGCGCGCCGGGGCCGGCCCGGCTGGTCAGCTCGGCAACCGCGTCGCGCAAAGGTGCCTCGTGGCGAGCGTCGACGACGAGGGACCAGCCGCGGTCGGCGAGCCCGCCGGCGAGGGCGAGCCCGAGGCCGCGGGAGGCTCCGGTGACGAGGGCGACGGGCATGGCGTACCTCCGGATGGGACGGGATCTTCGGCGGCTCCGCGTCGACCGGGAACCGCCCGCTGTCTTTCTGGTCCCGACGCTAGGAGCGCCGGCGGGGCAGGCCATCGGTCAGCGGATCGGACCGGTCTGCGCCGATGGACCTAGGACCAGCGGCGGGGCGGCGGGCCGGTCCCGCGGGCGCCGGCGGCGGGTAGCGTTCGGAACGTGTCCACCTCCGACCAGCCCTCCGACCAGCTCTCCGACCAGGCCGCCGGTACCGGCAGCGACAACCGCGGCGACCGCGACCAGAGCCGCGGCGACCGCGACCAGGGCCGCGACGGCAGCGGCCGGGACGATCTCGAGGCGTTGTCGCGCGCCCTGCTCGCGATCACCGAGCAGACCGCGACCCGCGAGGTCCTGCAGATGATCGTGGAGTCGGCGCGATCGCTGGTCCGGTCCGAGTACGCCGCGCTGGGGCTGCCGGACGAGCGCGGCCGGTTCGCGGAGTTCTACGCCAGCGGGATCAGCCCCGAGCAGTGGCGGGCGATCGGCCCGCTTCCGCGTGCGCACGGCCTGCTGAGCGTGATGATGGCGCAGGCCCGGCCCTACCGCGCCGAGGACGTCCAGGCGGACTCGCGCTTCTCCGGCTGGCCGGCCACCCATCCGCCGATGCGGGGCTTCCTCGGCGTTCCCATCGTCGACCGGGGCGAGATCATGGGCGCCATCTACGTCGCCAACGGCCCGGACGCACCGGTGTTCGGAGACGAGGACGAACGCCTGCTCGGCATCCTCGCCGCCCACGCCGCGATCGCGCTCACCCGCGCCCGGATGTTCGAACGCGACCGCGAGCTGACCCTGGTGGAGGAGCGCGCCCGGATCGCCCGCGACCTGCACGACGCGGTCGCGCAGAAGCTGTTCAGCCTGCGCCTCACCGTCGGGGCCGCGGAAGCCCTTACGGTGAAGGGAGATCGCGACCGTGCACGCGAACAGTTCGCCCGGGTGAAAGAACTCGCCGGCTCCGCACTGGACGAGTTGCGTGCCGTGGTGACCGAGCTGCGTCCGCCGGCGGTGCGTGAGGACGGCCTGGTGCCCGCGCTGCGCAAGCACGTCGCGGTGATCTCGCGTGCCCATCCGGTCCGGGTCCGCTTCGACTCCAACTGCGACGGCCGCTGCGAGCTTCCCGGCGAGGTGGAGGACGTGGTGTTCCGGGTGGCCCAGGAGGCGCTGCACAACGCGTTGCGGCACGCCGAGCCGTCGGCAGTCGACATCGACCTCCGTACGTCCGATCACGAGGTGGTGCTCGTCGTCGCCGACGACGGCAAGGGGTTCGACGGCGATCCGGCCCGCGACGGGGGCCACCACCTCGGCCTGGCCTCGATGCGCGAGCGCGCCCGGCAGGCGGGCGGGCGGCTGCGGGTCGAGTCCCGTCCCGGCGCGGGAACCACGCTCCGGCTGGAGGTGCCGCATGAGTGACACAGCCCCAGGCAGCGCCGCGGCCGCCGGCGTTCCGGCCGCCGCGGGGAAGGCCGGGCCGATCCGCGTACTCGTCGTGGACGACCACCAGGTCGTACGCCACGGCCTGCGGACGTTCCTCGACATCCAGGACGACATCGAGGTGGTCGGCGAGGCCGGTGACGGCGGCGCGGCGGTGGAGCTTGCCGAGACTCTGCGGCCGGACCTGATGCTGCTCGACCTGCAGCTGCCCGGCGTCGACGGCGTGTCCGCGCTGCGCATGCTGCGTGACCGGGGGAGCACGGTGCGCGTTCTCGTCCTCACCTCGTTCACCGAACCCGCCACCGTGGTGCCCGCGCTGCGGGCCGGCGCGGCGGGTTACCTCTTCAAGGACGTCGACCCGGAGGCGCTCGCGCAGGCGATCCGGGCCGTGCACGCGGGGCAGGTGCTCCTCGAACCCGAGGTGGCCGACGCCCTGCTCCGCGGTGACGACCCGGCCGAACGCGCCGGCGGCGCCCTCACCGAACGCGAACGTGAGGTACTGGTCGAGATCGCCCATGGCCGCTCCAACCGGGAGATCGCCCGCGCACTGGTGCTGTCGGAGAAGACCGTCAAGACGCATGTGTCGTCCATCCTGGCCAAGCTGGGCCTGGCCGACCGGACCCAGGCGGCGCTGTACGCGGTCCGCCGCGGGCTGGCCTGATCGGCGGGACCTCCGACCGGCCCACGGTTTCCGGAGAGGGTGGCCAGAGGCGGGACATCGCCCACCGCATTTCCGGAAGAGGGCGGCCAGAGGCGCGGTTTCCCTCACCCCATAGGCTGGGGCGCGTCCACGTACGCCGGTACGCCCGTACTCCCGTACGCCAACCGATCCCAGGAACCCACTCGGATGAAGACGTTCGACGAGTTGTTTGCCGAGCTGACCGCGAAAGCCGCCAGCCGCCCGGAGGGCTCGGGCACGGTCGCGGCGCTGGACGCGGGCGTCCATGCCATCGGCAAGAAGCTCGTCGAGGAGGCCGCTGAGTCCTGGATGGCCGCCGAGCACGAGGGCCGCGAGCGGGCCGCGGAGGAGATCTCCCAGCTGCTCTACCACGCCCAGGTGCTGATGCTCGCCTGCGACCTGAAGCTCGAGGACGTCTACGCGCATCTGTAGGGGTGAGCGGCCCTCACCCCTGACCGACGACCGGGTACCGCCAGGATTCGCAAGGGTCCGCCAGGTTTCCTTCCAGGCTTGAGGAAAGAGCGTCCGAACATGTTGCGTGTGGCCATTCCGAACAAAGGGGCGCTGGCCGAGCCGGCCGCCCAGATGCTGCGCGAGGCCGGCTACCGCCAGCGCGGCAGCTCCCGCGAACTGGTGCTGATCGACCCCGACAACCAGATCGAGTTCTACTACCTCCGTCCCCGCGACATCGCGGTGTACGTCGGCGAGGGCACCCTCGACCTCGGCATCACCGGCCGGGACATGCTGCTGGACTCCGGCGCGCCCGCCGACGAGGTGCTCGAGCTCGGCTTCTCGCGGTCGACGTTCCGGCTGGCCGCCCGGCCGGGAACCGCGAAGTCCGTGCACGACCTCGAGGGCCTTCGGATCGCCACGTCGTACGCCGGGCTGATCAGGACCTACCTCGCCGAGAACGGCGTCACTGCGCACGTGACCCACCTCGACGGCGCGGTGGAGACCGCGATCCAGCTCGGCGTCGCCGACGCCATCGCCGACGTCGTCGAGACCGGCGCCACGCTCCGCCAGGCCGGGCTGGAACTGTTCGGCGACCCGATCCTGCGTTCGGAGGGCGTGCTGATCCGCCGCAACGGCACGGCCGACCCGGAGGGGTTCAACCTCATGCTGCGCCGCCTGCAGGGCGTGCTGGTCGCCCGCGACTACGTCCTCATGGACTACGACATCGCAGCGGACCGGGTGGACGAGGCGTCCAGGATCGCGCCGGGGCTGGAAGGGCCGACGGTCTCCCCGCTGCATCGGTCCGGCTGGGTCGCGGTGCGGGTGATGGTGCCGCGCGCGGACGCCCAGCGGCTGATGGACGAGCTGTGGAACGCCGGCGCGCGGGCGATCCTGGTCACCAGCATCCACGCCTGCCGACTGTGAGCGGATCGGTGCACTCGATGTCCGTACGCCGGCCAGATCCGGGCGACGCCGGTGACCGTGGCGACCGCGGTGGTGCCGGCGGCGGCGCCGGGCCGGACGTCCCGAGGCTGCCGCACACCTGGCGTTCCCAGCTGGGCCTGGTGGTCGCGGTGGCGATGGGAGTTCTGCTGACGGCCGCTGCTGCGGGCCTGTGGATCGCGTTCCCGGCGGAGATCAGGGCGAAGTTCAGCTGGCCGCAGACGCTCACCCTGCTGGCGTTCCTCGCGGTGCTGCTGTTCGGGCTGTACCGCCTCGGGAGGATGCGGCTGCGCGCGGACGAGGCCGGGCTGACCATCGTCAACCTCACGCGTACGCACACGCTGGTCTGGGCCCAGGTGGTACGGGTCAACCTGCGCCGCGGCGACCCCTGGGTGCAGCTCGACCTGGACGACGGGACCACCGTCTCGGTGATGGCCATCCAGTCCGCCGACGGCGACCGGGCACGGTCGGCGGCCCGGGAGCTCGCCCGCCTGGTCGCCGCGCGCACGAGCACCAGCCGCGACGACTGAGCACCGTTCGGTACGACCGGACCAGGCCGGGCCGAGCGTACTCCTCCCGTTCAACCGTGTCCGGAGCGTGACCGTCGGGCCGGTGGCCCCGGGCCGCGCGGAGTCGTTCACCGCGGCGGGTGTGCGATGGGCTCGTGCCGTTCGTCGTGGTTCACCGCCCCCACCGGGCAGCGCGATCGGAGGCCGGCCTTGGATCCGGGACTTGCGTTCGAACACGCGTTCGATACCCTGGGGGTACTCGGTATGGGGAGGGCGACTGGTGAGCGAACGATTCGAGGTACGAGAAACCGAGTACGGCTACGGTATCTGGGACGCGAAGGCAGGCGACTGGTGGATTCGGCGGCTGGACATGACCCAGCGCGACGCCGAGCAGATCGTCGCCGAGCTACGGCGCGGTGAGGCGGAGCTTTAACGGCACTGGCGGCACTGCCAGGCGCCGACGGGTGGAGGTGCGGGCGTGACGCGGGAGGCGGCTGGGACGCTTCCCGCGCCGCCCGCACCGTCGCGTCCGGCGACCTCGCCGGCCATCGAGGCGTTCGCGGTGGCCGTGCTGCCCGCTCTCGGTGCGCTGGTGCTGTACCTCTTCCGGATCGGCACCCCGGCGCTGTGGCTGGACGAGGCCGCGACCGCCGGTGAGTCCGGCCGATCGCCGGCCGCACTGCTCGGGTTCCTCGCCGAGCGCGACGCCGGACTGGGTGCCTACTACCTGTTCATGCACGGCTGGACGTGGTTCGGCGACGGCGAGGCCTGGCTGCGGCTCCCGTCGGCGGTGGCGATGGCGGCCGCGGTCGGGCTGCTGGCCGATCTCGGCCGGAGATGGTGGGGGAGCGGCGCCGGGGTCGCCGCGGCTCTGTTGGCGGCCGTTTCGCCGATGGCGTCGCGGTACGCCCAGGAGGCCCGGCCCTACTCGTTCGCCGTCCTGGCCGCGGTGGCCGCCGCGTGGTGCCTGTGGCGGGCCGCCGAGTCCGGCTCGCGAACCGGGACGGCGGCGCGGTCGGCGCAGTCGCTGCGGTCGGCGCGGCAGTGGTGGATCGCGTACGCGACCGCTGTCGCCGCGCTCGGGGCCGTGCACGTGGTCGCGCTGATGGTGCTGGCCGCCCACCCTCTGCTGCTGCGGGCCGCGTCCGGACGAACCGGCCGGGCACCGTGGCGGGCGTACCTTGTCGCCACCTGCGCCGGACTGGTGCTGCCCACTGTGGTCGCGGTCGCCGCGTTCGGGCAGCGGGCGACGGTCTCCTGGATACCGCGCACCAGCTGGTCCGGCCTCCTCGACGGCTTCGTCGCGCCGGCCGGAAGCGGCGCGTACCTCCGGCTGCTCGGCGCGCTGGCGGCGGCCGGTGTGCTGAGGGCGGCGCCGGGACCCTCACGCGCCGGCCGCGGACGGCTCCTCGTCGCCTCGGCGTGCTGGCTGGTCGTCCCGCCGCTGGCCCTGGCGGGGCTCGGCCTGCTCACGCCGGTGTTCCTGCCGCGTTACCTGCTCGTGTG
This sequence comes from Actinopolymorpha singaporensis, assembly GCF_900104745.1. Taxonomy (NCBI): domain Bacteria; kingdom Bacillati; phylum Actinomycetota; class Actinomycetes; order Propionibacteriales; family Actinopolymorphaceae; genus Actinopolymorpha; species Actinopolymorpha singaporensis. Next base: position 5,460,803 of record NZ_LT629732.1, on the reverse strand, counting down.
TGCGCCCGCCCTCGCGCTGCTGGCCTCGTCCGCGTTCGCCACCCCGAGCGGCCCGGACGGCTCGAACGGCTCGGACGGCTCGAACGGCTCGAAGGGCCCGGACGGCCCGCGCACGACGGCTCCCTCGGCGAGGAGTTCCACCTCCACGACGGCTACGGGAGTCGCCGTGGCCGTCGCCGTCGCCGTCGCGGTCGCCTGGCCGTCGCTCGCGCAGGTACGCCGAGTCACCGGCCACGGGCCGGACATCCGGTCCGCGGCCGAGGTCGTCGCGGCCGGCTGCCGTCCGGGTGACGGGATGCAGCGCACGGTCTCGACCGTGCAGACGCTGCCGTACTACCTGCGGCACGCCCGGTGCGTCCCGCCCTGGCTGGACGGACGGCTGCCCGACGACGTACGCCGGGTGTGGGTGGTGCAGCCGGACTGGCAGCGTGACGGCCCGGCCGGCGTGACCGGCCTGCGGCACCTGCGGACCGTGGACGTACCCGGCCTGCGGGTCAGTCTGTGGAGCCGGACGCGCCCCACGAAGTGAGCGGGGGACCGGCGGGCGGTCAGGACTCCGGAGCGTCCGGCAGGGTGAGGATCTCGGCCCCCTGCTCGGTGACCAGCACGGTGTGCTCGAACTGCGCCGACCGGCGGCGGTCCTTGGTGACGACCGTCCACCCGTCGTCCCACATGTCCCACTCGTGCGTGCCGAGAGTGAGCATCGGCTCGATGGTGAAGGTCATCCCGGCCTCGATCACGGTGTCGAACCGCGGCTCGTCGTAGTGGGGGATGATCAGCCCGGAGTGGAACGCCGTGCCGATGCCGTGGCCGGTGAACTCCTCCACCACGCCGTAGCCGAACCGCCTGGCGTACGACGCGATCACCCTGCCGATCACGTTGACCTGGCGACCGGGACGAACCGCCTTGATACCGCGCATCATCGACTCGTGGGTGCGTTCGACCAGCAACCGGCTGTCCTCGTCCACGTTGCCGACCAGGAACGTCGCGTTGGTGTCGCCGTGCACGCCGTCGAGGAACGCGGTGATGTCGATGTTGAGCAGATCTCCGTCCTCCAGCGGACGGGAGTCCGGGATGCCGTGGCAGATGACCTCGTTGACCGAGGTGCACAGCGACTTGGGGAAACCTCGGTAACCGAGCGTGGAGGGATAGGCGCCGGCCGCGCAGAGGAACTCGTGCCCGATCTGGTCGAGTTCGTCGGTGGTGACGCCCGGCTTCGCGTGCCGGCCCACCTCCTGCAGTGCCTGGGCGGCGAGCCGGCAGGCGACCCGCATCCGGGCGATGGTGTCGGCGTCCTTGACCTCCGAGCCGGTGAACGGGCTCGGACCGCTCCGGTCGACGTATTCCGGGCGTTCGATGGTGCGGGGGACCGAACGACGGGGTGAGATGGTGGCCGGTGCGAGATTGCCCATGATTCCCGGAGTCTACGACGCCTCGGGGTACGCACCGTCGGGAGTTGCCGGGGCCGCCCGGCTGCGGAAAGCTCTGGTCATGAGCACCGAGCACCCGGAATGGTTCTTTTGCCTGCGGCACCACACCGTCGAGCCCCAGGAGGGCTGCAAGGCCGCCGACCGGCTCGGCCCCTACTCCTCGCGGGCCGAGGCGGAGCGGGCGCTGGACAAGGTGGCCGAGCGCAACGAGACGTGGGACAACGACCCCAACTGGTCCGACGACGACGAGGACCAGTGACCGCCGCCGGAGGCTGACCCGGCTGGTTCCGCACCGACCTTCACCATTCGGCGAAGGCGCCACACCCGTGCCGACGGGTCCTCGTCGTGCCGATGGGTGTGGTGGCGGTTGATTGGTGTGGTGGCGGCCGATGGGTGTGGGGCGTGCCAGCAGTCACGCCTCCACACCCAGGCAGCGGTTTCAGCCTCGACGCGACTCGCGGGGCGAGCTCGCCGGCCGCACCATCGGCATCATGGTGTCGGTGTCGACGGGCATGTCGATGGGCATGGCAGTGTCCATCGACGCCGCCCGGGTGCGTCGGCGCGTCGCCGTCTTCCGGGTCCCGGTGGCGGCCGCCCCCCGGGCCGTGGTGCGCTTGGCGGTCGCGCGCTTGGCGGTGGCCCGCTTGCCCGTGGTCCGCTTTGCGGCCGCCTTCTTCGCCGGTGCGCGCTTGGCGGTCGACTTCTTCGTCGGAGCCCGCTTCGCCGTCGTCTTCTTCGCCGGTGCGCGCTTGGCGGTGGCCTTCTTCGTGGTGCGCTTCGCCGTGGTCTTCTTGGCGGGCGCCCGCTTGGCCGTGGTCTTCTTGGCGGTTGTCCGCTTGGCGGTGGCCTTCCTGGCCGTCGTCTTGCGCGCCGTCGTCTTCTTGGCCGCGCTCTTGCGAGCAGTGGTCTTCTTGGCGGTTGTCCGCTTGGCCGGTGCGCGCTTGGCGGTGGTCTTCTTCGCCGTCGTCCGCTTCGCAGCGGTCCGCTTGGCCGGTGCGCGCTTCGCCGTCGTCTGCTTGGCGGCGGTGCGCTTGGCCGGCGCCTTCCTGGCCGTGGTCTTGCGGGCCGCGGAGGGCCGCTTGGCTGTGGTCCGCTTCGCTGTCGTTCGCTTGACCGCCGGCGAGGTCGACTTCCCCGTGACCCGCTTGGAGACCTTGCGCGCGACCGTCGAGGCGGTCCGCTTGGCAGCCGTGGTCCGCTTGGCGATGGACCGGGCCGCGGTCTTTCTTGCTGATGTCGCTGTGGTGGGCACCGCACTGCCTCCCTCTGAGGGGACATCCGGCAATTACCGGACCGTTGCTATGGCAAGGACGTGACCCCGCCATCTGGAGGGGATCTGCAACATTCGGCGGCTTCGTAAACCACGAAGGACACAGCAGTTTCCGGACTGCCGGTCACGCACTCGTGCTTTCTTGCGGATTAACGATTTATGCCCGACAGAGCTTTGCTGTATTTCTCGTGGCGCTCGGGATTCTCGTTACCCGAACGCGGTCGTCCGGCGATGTGCCGACGGGTGGTGGCTACGTGAGTTCAGGAATCCGGACCGGAGATCAGGTCGAGGAGTCTGGCCAGGCGGGAGCGCATTCCCCTGGCCTCCGTACTGCCCGGACCGTCCGCGCTCCTACCCCGGCTCCCGCCCGAACCACGCGGGCCCGGCGCGGATTCGGCGGCGGCGATGCTGAGCAGATGCTGTGCACTGTCGAAGGAGACCGGTGAACCGCTAGCAGATTTCCATCCCGATTCGGAATTTGCCACACCGCCGGGGACTGCCGGAGGAAAGCCGAACGTCCCGTCCTCCACAGGTATTGTGTCGGAAATTGTCGAGTCCACGGAAAGGATTTCGTGAGCGAGATCGGCGAGTTCGGTCCGGCCGGTGTCCAGGGCGAAGATGGTCGCTCCCGCGCGGCGTACGTCCTGGACGCGTTCGAGCAGGGACGCAGGAGCCGCCTCGGCGACCACCAGCAGGGACTCACCGCGCCGGGCGGCGGCCAGCCGATCCAGCCCTACCGACAGGTGCCGCGGCGCGTTCGGTGGGGGGTTCCAGCGCACCAGAGTGGGCGAGAGTTCGGGGATTTCGGCGTACCTCGCCTCGTCGTCCAGGTGCGCTGTGAGGTGCCACGGCTCGGCGGCGGGCGGGCCGACGAGGAGCAGGCCGCCAGGGCCTTTCGTGGACGTACGCAACGCGGTGCCGAACGCCCGGGTGCGGTCCCACCACCGGGTGTCGGCCAGGAGGTCGCGAAGCACTCTCGCCTGCTGAAGGTCCATTGGCTCCAGCGTGCCAGACTGGCGAAGGGGTATCACGCGGGCCGCGAGCGCCGCGGCGACCGTGACAGCGGAAGACGACCGTGAACGGCGGAAGGGGAGCGCAGTGAAATACGGCTACAAGGCGTCGGCGGAGCAGTTCGGCACCCGTGAGCTACTCGGCTACGCACTGCTGGCCGAGCGACTCGGCCTGGACATCGTGGCGGTCTCCGACCACTTCCAGCCCTGGCGCCACCACGGAGGGCACGCGCCGTTGGTGTTCAGCTGGCTCGGTGCCCTCGCCCAGGCTTCGGAGCGCATCACGATGGGGACCAGCGTGCTCACCCCGATACTGCGCTACCACCCGTCCGTGGTCGCCCAGGGGTTCGGGACGATCGACCAGCTCGCGCCCGGCCGGGTCTTCCTCGGCGTGGGCACCGGCGAGGCGATGAACGAAGTACCCGCCACCGGCACGGCGTGGCCGGGTGGCAAGGAGCGGCGGGCCCGCCTGGCCGAAGCCGTGACGCTGATCCGGAAGCTGTGGACCGAGGACCGCGTGACGTTCGAGGGCCAGTACTACCGGACCGACAAGGCCTCGGTGTACGAACGCCCCGACGTGCCGCTGCCCATCTACGTCGCCGCGGGCGGCCCGCTGGCCGGCAAGCTCGCCGGCCGCATCGGTGACGGCGTGATCGCCACCAGCGGGAAGCCGCCGGAGCTGTACGAGAACGTCCTCGGCCAGGTGGCCGAGTCGGCCAGGGCGGCCGGCCGCGACCCGGAGAAGTTCCCGCACCAGATCGAGATCAAGGTGTCGTACGACACCGACCTGCAGGCCGCCAAGGAGGCCTGCACCTGGTGGGCGGCGCTGGGACTGAGCGCGGAGCAGAAGCAGGGCGTGGATGACCCGCTGGAGCTGGAGCGCCTCGCCGACGAGGACCCGCTGATCGCGACGAAGCGGTTCATCGTCACCACGGATGCCGACGAGGTGGTCGAGCGGGTCGCGCCGTACGTCGACCTCGGCTTCACCGAGCTCGTCTTCCACGGGCCGGGCAACGATCAGCGGCGGTTCCTCGAGCTGTTCACCCGGGACGTACTGCCGAAGCTGCGGGACCGCTGGTCCTGATCCTCACCTGCCAGCGCGAGCTACGCGCGGACGGTGGGCCCGGTGGCTGTTCGGCGGAGGAGGCGCCATGTCGTTCGCCCCGACGCCGCACCGCCCGGCCACTACCTCGCCGGGGTGACGGTCGCGCCCCCGTGGGTGCCGGGCGACCGCTCTCACCCGCGCTCGGCTGGACTGGATCTGGGTGGACCGGTGTCCTGTTGCGTGCCGGGCGACCCCGGTGCGTGAGGCGACGGCCGGTCACGGCGGCCGGCCGGCGTTCGGGCGTACCCGGTTGGTCCCGCTTGACCTTGACACGGTGACAACGTCTTCGCTGTGGCGGGGAGGTGGTCCCGATGACCATGCCGGACCACAAGCCGGAACGGAAGCCGGACCAGAAGCCGGAGCCGGACCAGAAGCCGGAGCCGGACGAGCCGGGGCAGGAGACGTACGCGGCGCGGGCTTTCCGGGCGCTGGAGAGCGCGGGAGCGTCGGTACGGGTGCAGGCGGCGCTGGCGGTGGGCACGGACCCGGACCCACGCTTCGTCGGCAAGTTGGTCGAGCGCTGCGCGGTCGAGCCCGAGTTCCACGTACGGGAGATGCTCACCTGGGCACTCACCCGCCACTCACCGTCGATCACGGTGCCGAAGCTCGTCGGCGAACTCCGCTCGGAGCGGGCCCAGGCCCGAAGCCAGGCGTTGCACACGCTGTCCAAGATCGGGGACGGGCAGGCGTGGCCGGCGATCACCCGGGCGCTGCTGACCGACGCCGACGACGAAGTGGCGCGCGCCGCCTGGCGGGCGGCGGTCGTCCTCGTGCCCGAGAGGGAGAAACCCGGGCTGGCCGCGGTGCTGGTGACCCAGCTCGGGCGCGGGGGCCCGGAGACGCGGCTGAGTCTCAGCCGGGCAGTGATCGCGCTCGGGGAGCGGATGATGCCGACCCTGCAGGCAGCCATGGCGGCCTCCGACCCCCAGGTGCGTCAGCACGCGATCGCCACCGAGCGGCTGTGGTACGACCCGGATGCCGGCTTCGAGTCGGCGATCGAGGAGGCGAAGCGTGTCGCGGCGCTGGGAACGACCAGCCAGGACGAGTGACAGCCGGGTCGGGCAGCGGCGCCGGGAAGGGGTGGGTCGGTGTTGATCGGTGACGTGGCGCGGCGCTCCGGGGTCAGCGCCCGGATGCTGCGTCACTACGAGGCGCTCGGCCTGGTGCGGCCGACAGGTCGTACGCAGGCCGGCTACCGGGAGTACTCCGGAGAGGACATCCGGCGCATTCTCCACGTCGAGATCCTGCGGTCGCTGGGGCTTTCGTTGCGCGAGGTCGGGCGGGCGCTGGACGATCCCGGCTTCAGGCCGGGCGAACTGGTCGACGACCTCGTCCGCCGTACGCGGGAACGCGTCGCCGCCGAGACGGAGCTGCTCACGCGCCTTCGGCGGATCGGCGCCGCGGCTCCCGCCGACTGGGAGGACGTACTCCGGATCGTCGCTCTCCTGCAGGGGCTGGGATCCGACAGCGCCGGGAAGCGCCAGCGCGCGGCCCTGTCCTTGGCCGGTGAGGCCCCGGTGCCGGTGGAGGCTCTGGTCGAGGCGGCGCTGAACGAGCCGGATCCGAACGTCGCCGGGGCCCTTCGATGGGCGCTGGCGCGGTCAGGGGAGGGCGGGGGCGATCACGCGCTGGCGCTGCTGGCCGCGGGCCTCGGCTCGCCCGCGGCCGAGGTGCGAAAGCGCGCCGTCGAGTGCCTCGTCGAGCTTGTGAACGCCGAGGCGACCGCACTGCTTACGGACGCGCTCGCGAACGAAGACCTCGTGGTCCGCAGGACTGCGGCTCTGACGCTCGGGGCTCGCGGAGTGCCCGACGCGATCCCGACCCTCGTGGACATGATCGTCGAGGAGGCGAACGACGTCGATGCTGCCGACGCGCTGAGCACGTTGGCGACTGATCCGGCGCTGGCGGACCGGATCGTCGCCAGGCTCGTCGACCGCCTCGGCGGACCGGATGTCGGGTCGCCGGCCCGTCAGCGGCTGACGCAGGCGCTCGCGGACATTCCGGGTGACGCGGCCTCACGTGCCCTTGCGGAGCTGTCGTACGACGAGGACCGGGTGGTCGCGCTCACCGCGACGTACATCCTCAGGCTGCGCGACGAACGATGACGAGACCCCAGGTCCGGTAGCGAATGCTCCCAGGGGGCCCTCGGGCCGAGCCTGCCCGGAGGGGCCGGCGGGCGGGCTCACTCAGGCGAACCCGGCAACGCCGGGCAGCCAGAACTCGCCGTCGCAGGTGTCGCAGGGGCGCCGGACCAGGCCGGTCCCGGTCCGGTCGCCGTGCAGCTCGACCGCCGAGCGCTCGACCGTGACCGCTCCCGTTCCGCCGCAACGCGGGCACACGACCCGCATGGCCGCGCCCTCGGGGACCTCGGTCACGGCTTCGACCTCCCGGCGTCCGCGCCGGCCACGCCGGGGACGGGTTCGGCGGTGCGGGTCGCCGCGGACGCCGGTCCGGCGCGGGTGACGCCGACGCTGGCGACGACCACCAGCGTGACGGCGAGGAGTTGCCAGCCGCTGAGCCGCTGCCGCAGGACGAGGAACCCGACGAGCGCGGCCACCACCGGCTCCAGGCTCATCAGCACTCCGAACGTACGCGGCGGGATCCGGCGCAGTGCGGCCAGCTCCAGGGAGTACGGCAGCGCCGAGGACAGGACGGCGACGCCGAGCCCGAGCAGGAGAGTATCCGGTTGCACGAGGTCGGGCCCGGAGGTGAGCGCGGCTGCCGGCACGATCGCGACGCTGGCGACAGCCAGGGCCACCGCCAGGGCGTTCGTGCCGCCGAGCCGCCGGCCGGCCTGCGCACCGAGCAGGATGTAGCCGGCCCAGCACACGCCTGCGCCGAGCGCGAACGCGACGCCTACCGGGTCCAGCGGCTCGAACCCGGTCTCGCCCAGCAGGAACACCCCGGCGCCGGCCAGCCCGACCCAGAGCAGATCTCGCACCCGCCGCGACGTCGCCACCGCGAGGCCGAGCGGGCCGAGGAACTCGATGGTCACCGCGGCGCCGAGCGGCAGCCGGGCCACCGCGGAGTAGAAGCAGGTGTTCATCAGCACCAGGACCAGCCCGAACGCGACACCGACGAGCAGGTCGCGCCGGTGGAGGTGCCGCAGCCGCGGCCGCACCAGCGCCCACACGATGGCCGCGGCGAGCACCATCCGCAGCGTGACCGCGCCGACCGGGCCGACCCGGCCGAGCAGGACAACCGCGAACGCCGCACCCACCTGCAGCGAGACCGCGCTGCCGAGCACCAGACCCACTGAGCGGGCCTCACCGCCCGGTGCGGGTGGGCCGCCGCGGGTGCCGGGACCGCGGACCTCGGTGACGTCCCGGGTCGCCACCCCTACGCCTGTGGTCCCTCGCCGGGCGGGGCGGTGCGTAGCGGCGCATGCGGCTCGTGGCCCGCGATGACCGCCTCGCGCCAGCCGTTGGTGATCGGCAGTCGCCGGTCGCGGCCGAACGCCTTGAACGTGATCTTCGGGCCCGGGGGGTACTGCCGGCGCTTGAACTCAGCGGCGTCCACCATCCGGATGATGCGTTCGACGAGCTCGGGATCGAAGCCCGCGGCCACGATGTCGGCGGCGCCGGCGTCCTCCTCGACGTAGTCCTCCAGGATCTGGTCGAGCAGGTCGTACGGCGGGAGCGAGTCGGTGTCGCGCTGACCTGGGCGCAGCTCGGCGGAGGGCTCCTTCGTGATGGAGTTCTCCGGGATCGGCGGTGTCTCTCCGAGGTCGAGGGCGGCCTGGTTGCGCCAGCGGGCGAGCGCCCAGACGCGGGACTTCGGCACGTCCTTCAGGGGCGCGAACGCGCCCACCGCGTCGCCGTACATCGTGGAGTAGCCCACCGCCAGCTCGCTCTTGTTGCCGGCGGCGATGGTGAGGTGGCCCTCCTGGTTGGCGATGCCCATCCAGATCATCCCGCGGATGCGGGCCTGGAGGTTCTCCTGCGCGATCCCGGTCAGCTCGATGTTGTCGGCGAAGGCGGACACCATCGGCTCGATCGGGATGACGCGGTAGTTGAGGCCGGTGCGGGCGGCGAGGTCGGCGGCGTCCTCGCGGGAGTGTTCGCTGGAGATTCGGCTGGGGTTGGACACGCCGTAGACGTTCTCCGGGCCGAGAGCGTCACAGGCGATGGTCGCGGCGAGTGCGGAGTCGATGCCGCCGGACAGTCCGAGAACGACGCTTTCGTAGCCGTTCTTGTGGACGTAGTCACGCAGGCCGGTGACGATGGCCGTGTAGATCTCGGCCTCCTCGTCCAGCCTCGGCGCCTCGCCGGAGGGGCTCGCCTCGTAGGCCGGCAGCGGGGTGTCGCTCACCACCGTGCGCTCGACCCGGATCCCCGCGTACTCGTCTGCTCCCCGGGTCGTGGCGGCGAGATCCAGGTCGACGGTCAGCAGGCCCTCGGTGAACTGCGGCGCACGGGTGAGCACCGTGCCGGTCTCGTCGACGACGAGGGAGTCCCCGTCGAAGACCAGCTCGTCCTGGCCGCCGACCATGTTGACGTAGGCGAGCGGGCACATTGCCTCGCGGGCCCGGCGGGTGACGAGGTTGAGGCGGTCGTCGTCCTTGGCGAGCTCGTACGGCGAGGCGTTGATCGTCAGCAGCAGCCCGGCCCCGGCGGCCCGCGTCGCCCGGACCGGCCCGCCCTCCTGCCAGAGGTCCTCGCAGATCGTCACCGCGATGTCGACGCCGTGCACGGTGACGACCTGCAGGCTGTCGCCCGGGACGAAGTAGCGGAACTCGTCGAACACACCGTAGTTGGGCAGGTGGTGCTTGACCGCACGGGCGACGATGCGGCCCCGGTGGATGACCGCGGCGGCGTTCTGCGGCGAGCCCTTCGGCCTGCCGGTGCGTTCGTAGCCGTCCTCGGCCCGGTCGAGGTAGCCGCAGACGACCACGAGGTTGCCGAGCCCGGCCGCGGCGAGCTTGCCGGCGAGCTCCTCCACCGCGGTCCGGCTGGCCTCCACGAACGACGACCGCAGGGCGAGGTCCTCGACCGGATACCCGGTCAGAGCGGTCTCGGGGAACGCGACCACATGGGCACCGCGGTCGGCGGCGTGCCGGGCCCACCTCTGGATGGCCTCGGCGTTGCCCGCGATGTCCCCGACGGTGACGTTGAGCTGCGCGAGCGCCAGACGGATTTGTGCCACGTTCGCAGCGTAATGGGTGCGAGGTGATCTGACCGAGCCAGCCGGTGCGGCCTCGCACGGTACCGGGCGGACCCAGGCGGTAACGTGCTAACTGCGATCCGGTGGCGACCGGCACCCCGCAATCCGAGCGGAGATGTGACCAGTGGACAAACAGCAAGAGTTCGTACTCCGTACCCTCGAGGAGCGAGACGTGCGGTTCGTCCGACTGTGGTTCACCGACGTGCTCGGCTTCCTCAAGTCGGTCGCGGTGGCTCCGGCGGAGCTCGAGGGGGCGTTCGCGGAGGGGATCGGGTTCGACGGCTCGGCGATCGAGGGCTTCGCCCGGGTCTACGAGGCCGACATGGTGGCCCGGCCGGACCCGTCGACGTTCCAGATCCTGCCCTGGCGGGGCAACTCCCCGGCCACGGCACGGATGTTCTGCGACATCCTGATGCCTGACGGGTCGCCGTCGTACGCCGACCCGCGCTTCGTGCTCAAGCGCACGCTGAGCCGGGCCGCCGAGCTGGGCTTCACCTTCTACACCCACCCCGAGATCGAGTTCTTCGTCTTCAAGGACCCGCCGGAGAAGGGCCGGGTGCCGTCGCCGGTCGACCGCAGCGGCTACTTCGACCACACCGCCCACGGCATGAGCCAGGACTTCCGTCGCGAGGCGATCACCATGCTCGAGGCGATGGGCATCTCGGTGGAGTTCAGCCACCACGAGGGCGCGCCCGGGCAGCAGGAGATCGACCTGCGCTACGCCGACGCGCTGGCCACCGCCGACAACATCATGACCTTCCGGGTGGTGGTCAAGGAGGTCGCGCTCGGCCAGGGGATCTACGCGTCGTTCATGCCGAAGCCGTTCACGCAGTGGGCGGGGTCGGGCATGCACACGCACATGTCGTTGTTCGAAGGGGACCGCAACGCGTTCTTCGAGTCGGGCGCGGAGTACCACCTGTCCAAGATCGCGCGGTCCTTCATCGCCGGACTGCTCCGCCACGCGGGGGAGATCACCGCGGTCACCAACCAGTGGGTCAACTCCTACAAGCGGCTGTGGGGCGGCGGCGAGGCGCCTGCCTACGTCTGCTGGGGGCACAACAACCGCTCGGCGCTGGTCCGGGTGCCGATGTACAAGCCGGACAAGGGGCAGTCGACCCGGATCGAGTTCCGTTCGCTGGACTCCGCGGCCAACCCCTACCTCGCCTACGCCGTCCTGCTGTCGGCCGGCCTCAAGGGCGTCGAGGAGGGTTACGACCTGCCGGCGGGGGCCGAGGACGACGTGTGGTCGCTGACCGAGGGCGAGCGCCGTGCCATGGGCATCGATCCGCTGCCGCAGAGCCTGGACGAGGCCATCCGCACCATGGAGAACAGCGAACTCGTCGCCGAGACCCTGGGCGAGCACGTCTTCGACTTCTTCCTGCGGAACAAGAAAGCCGAGTGGGAGGAGTACCGCCAGCAGGTGACGGCGTTCGAACGCGACCGGCTCCTCCCGGTGATCTGAGGCACGTTGACGGAGCTGCGAACCCCCGAAGGTGGCCGGCTTCCCAGCGAGGGTCAACTGGTGCGGTGGGGGTTCGCCGAGCCGGAGACGGCCCTCCGCCGCATCGCCGAGCTTCCGGCGGCGCTCGTCCCGGCTCTGGACGCGACCGGAGCAGCCGCGGACCCCGACCAGGCGGTGGCGTTCCTGGCCGACCTGGTGCACGACGAACGCGAGGGTCCCGCGCTGGTCGCCGCGCTCGTGGACGACGAGACGCTGCGGCGCCGGCTCCTCCGCCTGCTGGGTGCCAGCACGGGGCTGGCCGAACACCTGATCCGGCACCCGGAGCACTGGCGCGACCTCGCCGACCCGCATCTGTCCAGCACCCGCCCCACGACCAGGGCGCTGCGCGCCGACCTCCTCTCCACGGTGGGCGCCGACCCCGAGGCGGAGGTGCCGGTAGCGGCCGACGGCGGCCCCGGCACCGCGGACGCCATGCGGGTGGCCTACCACCGGCTGTTGCTCCGGCTCGCCGTCCGCGATCTCGGCAACGAGGTGCGGGTCGACGACGCGGCCGCCGAACTCGCCGACCTCGCCGCTGCCGCGCTGGAGGCGTCGCTCGCCGTGGCCCGGGCCAGGCTGCCGCGAAACGCCACACCCTGTCGGCTGGCGATCATCGGGATGGGCAAGACCGGTGGGCGGGAGCTCAACTACGTGAGCGACGTGGACGTGCTGTTCGTCGCCGAGCCTGCCGAACAGGCAGGGGAGGGCGACGCGACCCGGACGGCGACCCAGCTCGCCGCGCAGGTGATCCGGATCTGCTCCGAACACAGCGGCGAGGGCACCCTGTGGCCGGTGGACGCCGGACTGCGGCCCGAGGGCAAGGCCGGCCCGCTGGTCCGGTCGGTGGCGAGCTACGACGCGTACTACCAGCGCTGGGCGAAGACCTGGGAGTTTCAGGCGTTGCTCAAGGCCCGCGCCGTGGCCGGCGACCACGAGCTCGGTGCCCGCTTCCTGGAAGCCATCGACCCACTCGTCTGGCGCGCGGCCGAACGCGACGGCTTCGTCGCCGACGTGCAGGCCATGCGGCGCCGGGTGGTCGACCACATCCCGGCCGCCCAGCTGGACCGGCAGCTCAAGCTGGGACCGGGCGGCCTGCGGGACGTGGAGTTCGCGGTCCAGTTGCTCCAGCTGGTGCACGGCCGCTCCGACCCCTCCCTGCGCCGCTCGTCGACCCTGCGGGCGCTGGACGCTCTCACCGCCGGTGGTTACGTCGGCCGCGACGACGGTGCCGCGCTCGCGGAGGCGTACCGCTTCCTGCGTACGCTCGAACACCGGATCCAGCTGTCCAGGATGCGGCGTACCCACCTGCTTCCCGAGGACGAGCAGGACCTGCGTGCGCTCGGCCGCTCGCTCGGGCTGTGGGCGGAGCCGGTCAAGGAACTCACCCGGGAGTGGAAGAAACACGTCCGGGAAGTACGCCGGCTGCACGAGAAGCTCTTCTACCGCCCGCTGCTCGCCGCCGTGGCACGCATCCCCACAGCGGAGACCCGGCTCACCCCGGATGCCGCCCGGGCCCGGCTCACCGCGCTCGGCTACACCGATTCCGCTGCCGCGCTGCGGCACATCGAGGCACTGGTGGCCGGGGTCTCCCGGCGGGCGTCCATCCAGCGCACGCTGCTGCCGGTGATGCTGGAGTGGTTCGCCGACGCGCCCGATCCCGACGGCGGGCTGCTGGCGTTTCGCCAGGTGTCGGAGGAGCTGGGGTCCACGCCCTGGTATCTGCGGTTGCTGCGCGACGAAGGCGTCACCGCCGAACGCATGGCCAGGGTGCTGGCCTCCAGCAAGTTCGTCGTCGACCTGCTCCGCCGAGCGCCGGAGGCGGTGGCGATGTTCGGCGACGACCGCGAGCTGCGCCCGCGCACCCGCGAGCAGGTGGAGACGGAGATGCTCGCCGCCGCCGGGAGGTACGACGACCCGGCGTCGGCCGCCGCCGCGGTCCGGGCGATCCGGCGCAGGGAGCTGTTGCGGGTGGCCGCGGCGGACGTCCTGGGGATGATCGACGTGGACACCGTGGGGGAGGCGCTCACCGACATCGCCGCCGCCACCCTCAGCGGCGGTGTGGTCGCGGCGGTGCGTTCGGTCGCCGCCCAGGGCCGGTCCACCATCCCCACCCGGCTGGCGGTCGTGGCGATGGGGCGGTTCGGCGGCCACGAGATGAGCTACGGCAGCGACGCCGACGTGATCTTCGTGCACGAGCCGTACGACGGCGCGGACGAGAAGGAGGCTGCCGACGCGGCCACCGCGGTGGTCACCGAGCTCAGACGGCTGCTCGCCGCGCCCGCCCCCGACCCACCGGTCGGAGTGGACGCCGACCTGCGGCCCGAGGGTCGGCAGGGACCGCTGGTGCGCACGCTCGCGTCGTACACCTCCTACTACGCGCGCTGGTCGCACGTCTGGGAGGCGCAGGCCCTGCTGCGAGCCGACGCGGTGTGCGGCGACCCAGGACTGCGCGAGAGATTCATGGAGCTCGTGGACGGGCTCCGCTGGCCGGACAGCGGGCTGACACCCGATGACGAGCGGGAGATCCGCCGGATCAAGGCCCGGGTGGACGCCGAGCGCCTGCCGCGTGGCGCGGACCCGACGACGCACACCAAGCTCGGCCGGGGCGGCCTTGCCGACGTGGAATGGACCGTCCAGCTGCTGCAGCTGCGGCACGGAGCGGAGGTGCCGGGACTGCGCACCACCCGCACCGTGCGGGCGCTGGAGGCGGCCGCCGACGCGGGACTGCTGTCCCGCGAGGACGCCGACGACCTGCTCGCCGCCTGGCGGCTGGCCACCCGGGCACGCAACGCGATGATGCTGGTGCGCGACCGGGCCTCCGACTCCCTCCCCCGCGATCCACGTGACCTCGCCGCGGTGTCTCGGCTGCTTGGCTATGAGCCGCTGGAGTCCGGGTTGTTCCTGGAGGACTACCGCCGGATCACCCGGCATGCCCGATCGGTCGTCGAGCGCGTCTTCTGGGAGTGAGCCCGACCCGGCCTTCACGAGGCGGCCCGGCCGACGCCTCGCCGCGCGCCCAGGTCGGCCAGGTCGGCGGCGAGTTTCCCCGCCGCCCAGCCGGCGGGGTTGGACGTCGACACGGCCGTTTTCCGGATGCGTGGGAACAGCTCGGTCACCAGCTGCCGGACGGCGCGGTCGCGGGCGGTGAGCGCCGGCAGCAGCCGGCCGGAGGTGTCGGCGTCGTACTCGGCCATGGACGCCTCGCTCGCCGCGCTGAGCCGCTGGCCGATCCGGGTGGCGTACGAGACCAGGAACGACTGCCGCCACGAGCGGGTGCGGCTGTGCCCGCCCGCGCGTGCCGAGGGTGACGCCGCGAGCATGGCGCGGTCGGCCTGCAGGAGCAGCGACGTGAGAAGCAGCTCCACCATCTGCAGGTCGGCCTCGGCGCCGATGATCGTGACGAATCCCATGCCGGTGCAGGCCACCACGCGGGAGCGGTTGGCTTCCGCGACGAGCTGAGCCAGCAAGGCCTTGGCGTTGAGGTAGGGCGCCCGCAACCAGACCCGGCGGGCGCTCGCGTGGGCACCTGCCGCGCCGGCCGAAGGTACCGACACGTCGTCGGCCACCATGGCCTGGTCCAGGGAGAACTTCGTCATCAGCGCCTGCGCCTTGCTGCTCAGCGCCTCGGCCTCCTCGGGGAACTCCGTCGACTCCGCCTTGGCAAGCAGGGCCCGGATCCGGTGCAGCACCTTCTCGCCGGCGTCATTTCGCCGAGCATGCTCACCCGTGCCGGCGACGCCCGGCATCCCTGCCTGACCGGCGGCACCGGCCCGCCCGGGTGGTGGAAGCACCGCCGCGAGCGACGGTGCGGCGTACAGGAAGGTCAGGACCGTGAGCGCCAGCCTGAGCGCCACCACCCGGCTCAGCCGTCGCCGGGTGGCCCACGGCGTCAGCCGCGCGCCGTCGGCCGCCCAGCTCGGCGAGGTCTCCAGCTCCTCCAGCTGGGATCGCCAGCGGGGATCGAGCGTGGACCTCGGACAGCGAGCGGCCTGGCTCGCCACCACGTCGAGCACAAGCTGCCGGGCCGGCCCGGACAACCGCCTGGCCGCGAACTCCGCCACGTCCTGTGGCTGCCAGCCGCGCTCCCACAGTCGGCCGACCGCACCGGTGAGACAGTCGTCGACCACCCCGTCGACCAGCGGTGCGGGCAGGCTCGGGTCGGCAAGCTCGAGGGCGGCATGGTCGCTCCGGTCGCGCCCTCCGTCTGCTGCCCGCTGCGCCGTCTCCCACAACAGCACCCGCACCCATCCCGCTGGATCCTGGTGTCGCACGCCGACCATCTCCCCGTGAGCGTTGGACATCGAGGTTGTCGATGTCGTCGATGTTGTCGAGGGCCGTGAGGATGCCAGGGCCCACCGACAGCCGGTTCGCGTGGCGTAGGGGAGATCCGCCCACCTCCTGAACCCCGCGGAGGCCGCGGGGAAGGTCAGTTCGTACGCGCGACCGAGCGGCGGGAGCGCACCCCGGCCGCCAGCTCCCGCAGCACCTCGACCGTGGGCTCCCAGCCCATGCAGGCGTCGGTGATGCTCTGGCCGTATCGCAGCTTGTCGGCCGCACCCTCGACGAGGTTCTGCCGGCCCGGCTCCAGGAAGCTCTCCAGCATGACGCCGACGATTCCGCGCTGTCCGGCGGCTACCTGCGCGGCGACGTCCGCGGCGACGACGGGCTGGCGCAGGTGGTCCTTGCCACTGTTGCCGTGGCTGGCGTCGACCACCACGTGTTCGCGCAGGTCCGCCTTGGCCAGCCGGCCGAGAGCGTCGGTGACGCCGGCTGCGTCGTAGTTGGGCCCGGTCTGCCCGCCGCGCAGGATGACGTGACAGTCGGGGTTGCCGCTGGTGGTGAGGATCGCGGCCACGCCGTCCTCGGTGACGCCGGTGAAGACGTGGCTGACCGCGGCGGCGCCGATCGCGTCGATCGCGCCCTGCACGTCGCCGCCGGTGGAGTTCTTGAAGCCCACCGGCATGGACAGGCCGCTGGCGAGGTGCCGGTGCACCTGGCTCTCGGAGGTCCGCGCGCCGATCGCACCCCAGCTCACGGTGTCAGCGATGTACTGCGGAATGATCGGGTCGAGGAACTCACAGCCCGCCGGCAGACCTGTGGCCAGCACGTCCAGCAGCACCTTCCGGGCCGTACGCAAGCCCTTGTTGACGTTGTAGCTGCCGTCGAGGTCCGGGTCGTTGATCAGGCCCTTCCAGCCGAGCGTCGTACGCGGCTTCTCGAAGTAGACCCGCATCACCACGCACAGGTCCGCGGCCACCTCGGGCACGAACGCCGCCAGCTTCCTGGCGTACTCCAGTCCGGCCTTCGGGTCGTGGATCGAGCACGGCCCCACGACGACGAGCAGCCGGTCGTCCTCGCCGGCAAGGATGCGCGTGACGTCGTCCCGGCCGCGGACCACGACCTGCGCGGAGTCGTCCGGAAGCGGGAGTTCGTCGCGCAGCAGCGCGGGTGAGAGCAGGGGACGGGACCGGGTGATCCGGACGTCGCTGAGGGCCCGCTGCGAGCCGGGCACGGCGTCGGAGGAGCCGGGCACGGCGTCGGAGGGGGCGGTCACGGAATCTGAGGCGGGGCTGGCAGACACGGAGCGGTCCTTTCCTTGGATCTGTGTCGGGAACCGCCCGCGTCACCTCGGGCCGGCTCCCTGTTCGGGGCACAGAAAAGGGCAGGTCCTGTGCGGACTCTGCCCTGCCGGCTCTGGGGGGATGTCAGCGGATGCGGTCGCCGCCGTGCCCACCCAGGGCCGGCTCGCTAAACCGATAGCACCACTGCATGCGGAGTACCTTAGCCGCCGGTCCCGACGAGCGGCAACGCGGTGTCAGGATCCGGTGGCAGCCGGCGTCGCCATCCAGGCAGACCACCCAGACCACCCAGATCACCCAGATCACCCAGATCACCCAGGCCACCCAGGCCACCCAGATCACCCGGACCAGACAGACCGGGCAGGCAGACCGGGCAGACAGACCAGGCACGTAGGGCGCATCCGGCCGGTCGGGCAGCCTTCAGTCCGCGTCCCTGCGGGGGCGTTCGAGGTAGGACCGGTCCGGTGGTGCGAAGCCGAACTTCTCGTACAGGCCGTGGGCGTCCGCGGTGTGCAGCATCCACCGGAAGTCCGCGCCGGGGCCGTCCTCGACCATGGCTTCGACCAGGCGGGTTCCGAGCCCCTTGCCCCGCAGATCGGGGAGTACGTAGACGTCGGCGAGGTACGCGAGGGCCACGCCGTCGGAGACCGCCCGCGCGAACCCCACCATCCGCCCGCTCGCGGCCTCGTACACGCCGACCACCCGCCAGGCCGAGGCGACCTGACGGCGAACGTGCTCGCGGGTACGCCACTTCCCCCAGTAGACCTGGGTGGACAGCACCTGCCACAGGGCGTCCAGATCGACCCGGCCGGGGTCGTCGTCGAACTCGAACTCGCCGCCCACGCCGCCCACGCCGCCCACGCCACTCATGCCACTCACGTCGCTCAGCCTAGGCACCCTCCCCGATGGGCCACCTCCGAAATTCTTCCGCGGAGGAATCCCGTACGGCACGGGCGTTCGCGGCGGCCGGCCTCAGCGGTACCCGCGGGCCTGCAGCTCGTACAGCTCGGCGTAGTGACCGCGCGCCGCCACGAGTTCGGCGTGGCTGCCGACCTCGGCGACCCGGCCGCCGTCCAGTACGACAACCAGGTCGGCGGCGGCCACCGTCGAGAACCGGTGGGTGACCAGCAGGGTGACCGCGCCCCGGCCACCGGCCGCCCGCGCGGCGGCCGCATAGCGTTCGAACAACGCGTGCTCGGTGGCGGCGTCGAGAGCCGCGGTGGGTTCGTCGAGGACGAGCAGCAACGGGTCGGTGCGCATCATGCCGCGGGCGATCGCAAGCCGCTGCCACTGCCCGCCGGACAGCTCCACTCCCTCCGGCCAGGACGAGCCCAGCTGGGTGGCCAGCCCGGAGGGCAGGGCGGTGAGGACGTCCTCGCCGGCACCCTCGCGCAGCGCGCGGCTGACTTCAGCCTCGTCGTCGACGCGGGGCAGGTCGCCGACCCCGATCGATTCCCGGGCGGTGAACTCGACCCGCGCGTAGTCCTGGAAGGCGCCCGAGACCCGCGTTCGCCAGGCCGGCAGGTCGAGGTCGTCGAGGTCCACCCCGTCCACGAGTACCCGGCCCGCCGTCGGGCGGTACAGCCCGGTCAGCAGCTTCACGAGGGTGGATTTCCCGGCGCCGTTCTCGCCCACCAGCGCCACGACCGAGCCCGCCGGCAGGTGCAGGCTCACGTCCCGCAGGGAGGGATCGGCCGTCTCCGGGTAGGCATAGTTCAGTCCCTCCAGCGTGATTCCGTGCCGAAGGCTCGCCGGCGGCGGCTGCGCGCCGCGGTGCGCAGCGCGTACCTCCCGGTCGTAGTCGCGCAGCCACAGGAAGCGCCCGGTCGTACGAGTGAGCCGGGAGATGTTGTGGATCGACCACCGCAGCACGTTGGCCGTGCTCTGCAGCCGGCCGACCAGCATGACCGCGAGCACCAGAGCGCTGACCGGAACCTGCCCGCGGATCGCGTCGTGCACCATCCAGGCGAGGACCGCGCCGGCGCTGCCGAAGAAGAATGCTTCGCAGACGGCGTTGACGAGTTCGGTACGCCGGGCCAGGTCGACCGTCGGCGCGCGCCAACGGGCCACGGCTCGGTCAAGCCTGTGCCGCACCACGTCGCGCAGCCCGAAGACGCGGACCTCCGCGCCCGGGCCGGCCGTCGTACTCAGGTCCAGCAGGTGTGTGGCGAGCCGTCCCGGCTCCGCGGACACTTCCTCGGCCCGCGCCTGCCAGCGAATGATCCATCGGGTGGCGACGACGCCGGGCAGCCCGGCCACGACGAGCAGCAGCAGCCGGACGTCCGCGCCGGCGGCGAGCAGCATCGTCCCACCGGCGA